>PMCC01000064.1 GCA_003155275.1 Actinomycetota bacterium
TATCACCCGAAATTTATAAAATCCCTTTTAAGGAAAACTGGGTTTAAAATTTTAAAGCAGGTAAGCGCATCTAATTACAGGCTGGGGTTTTTAAAAAAGCATATTAATTTAAAAGTCCTGCTTTTTTTTGAAAGAATCTACCAGAATATTTTTTCATTTATTGATACCGGCCCAAGTATTTTTCTTAAAACGATAAATTTGTCGCCGCTGCAGGCTGTCTTTGGTTCGCCAGAAATTAATCTGGCAGCAAATACAGGGCCTTTAAGCACAGACATGGAAGAAGCTAACCTGGCAGCAGCGAAACTGAAAGCTTTAAACTCCAAAGGTACAATTAAAAGTTTTGAAGATTTCACAGCTTATTTTTGCTGTCCGGTATGCAGGGAAGAAAACCTGGAAATCGATTCCGGCGGGAAGATCATATGCAATTCATGCAAACGTGAATTTTATATGGATGATGGAATTTATGTTTTTAAATAACTTGTTAAAGTAACTCATTTTTGTTACAATTCCGCTACAAAGTGTTTTTTAACTACTTAAAGGGAGTTTTTCTGCCATGGAAACAAAGATTCATTCCGAAGGCATGATAACAAGGCTGTCTCGGTATTTAAAATTTATAGTAAACCTTAAGGATACAGGTAAAAGGACCGTCACATCCCGTGAGATATCCGCGCATACCAAGGTCAACAGCGCCGAAGTAAGAAGGGACCTTATTTATTTCGAGCTTAAAGGCAAAAGAGGAGTCGGGTTTAATATAGACGACCTTATAAGTTCTTTTAATAAAATCCTTGGATATAACGGAAAGTCCAATATTGCATTAGTCGGGGCAGGCAATCTGGGAAAGGCCCTCTTAAACTATAGGATGCTCAGTAAATTTGGTTTTAAGATTGAAAATGTCTTTGATAATGATCCGGATGTCATAGGCAGATCTATTTTCGGCAGGAAAGTAAAGGATATTTCAGAAATTAAAGACATCGCATACGAGAACCTGATAGATATCGCAATACTGGCCGTTCCGGAAGACTCGGCTCAAAGAGTCACCGACCTGCTGGTAATATCAGGCATCAAGGTTATTGTAAATTATACTTCTGCGCCAATTAAGGTTCCAAGATACGTAAGCGTCCAGACCAATGACCCAATCGAAAAACTTCTTCATACCCTTTATTATTTGTCAAACACATCCCGCAAAGGCTATAATTAAATCATGAGCAGGGCCAGGGGATGTTTTATAGCTTTTATTTTGGTTTTTATAATAGGGTTGGCCATCGTCCTGCTATTCCTCGTTCCGTCACTTAAAAATAATTCCTCAAGCTCCAAGTCAACAGAAGCTGCAGCAACCGGCAGCCAGGACAGCGAAACCGCCGGCAAAGAACAGTCAGTCGGCGCATTTGCACCGGGTGGAAAAAACTATCTTTTTTTAGGTGTCGACGAGAGAGGCGATGTCAAAAACTTCAAGGGCCGCACGGATACCATAATGATATTGCATATTGCGCCCTGGGGTAAAAAGGACGTTTTAATTTCGATTCCAAGGGATACCAAGGTCAATCTTCCGGATCATGGCGCTAATAAAATAAATGCCGCATATGTATATGGCGGGGAAGAAATGCTGGTTAATGAAATCTACAAACTGACCGGTATTTCCATAACAAAAACAATGCTTGTTAATTTTGAAGGTTTTAAAAGTGTGGTTGATGCTCTTGGCGGAGTAAATATCACTGTAGACGAACCCATGCACGACCCCCTTTCGGGGGCGGACTTTGAACCTGGTACATATTTAATGAATGGAGAGCAGGCCCTTGCATTTACCAGAGACAGAAAATCAGCCAAGGGTGATTTTGACAGGGTGGACAGGCAGAAATACCTTATAAACGAGATATTCAGGCAAAAATTTAATGTTTCAATAGTCGGCAAAGCTCCTCAGCTGCTAAATATCCTGGGTAAGGATACAAAATCCGATTTTTCGACTTTTGACTATATTAATCTCGGAACCATACTGCTATTTTCAAACAAGGATTTTGAAAGGATTACCATTCCCGGGAAAACCGCCACTATTGACGGCATTTCATATGTAGTAGTCGATGTGGCAGAAGTGAAAGAGTTTTTAAAAGGTTATCTTAAATAAGGCGAAATATTTATAGTGTTGAGTAGTATTTTAGCTAAAGTGAAAAGGTTATTGAAGGTTATCCCAAAGTAAGTCTATGCTGTAATTTCATCAAACTCTGTTTTTGGCAGTTTACGAATTTTTATGTTTCTTTTTAAATAAAATTTATAGCAATTATTTTTGTTTTGTGATTAAATTTTCCACTGTAAGGAAGAAAAAATTGCTTGGTTTGTAAAGCAATAAGGTTATCAACAAGATTATTTTATTTAGACCAGAGGTAAATCCATGACTAAAGAATTAGACTTTAGTATTGCAAATCTTTCATATCTTTTTGAAGATGAGAATTTTCTTTTACAGATGTCTAGGAAATCTGACAGGTTAAGTGAATTTATCAAGAATAATGTGCCTGCTTCTGAAAAAGCCTGGCTTTCAGATTTAAAAAGCTGGGAAATAAAAAACACATGGCTTAAAAGTATTGGAGATATCTGTATTGATGAATATGACCAGGTTTTTTTTGATTTGGGTGAAGATCTTTTTGACTTGAAAGACTCCAAAAATTATAAGGATTTCAAAGAAAAAGTTTTGGACAAACTGGAAGACGGCAGTCTGGAGCCATAAATGATACCGCGCTACACCAATCCTGAAATGGGTAAGATATGGGAGGAGAATTCAAAGTTTTCCTACTGGCTTAAAGTTGAAAAAGCAGTGAGCCGGGCNNGTTTTGATGTAAACAAGATTGAGGAAATCGAAGCAAGAACACATCACGATGTCATTGCATTTTTGACTGAAGTCTCATCCCATATTGGCGATTCTTCAAAGTACCTTCACTACGGTTTAACATCCTCAGACGTGGGAGATACGGCTCTAAGTCTGCAGATGGTGGACGCCTCAGATATTATACTGGCAAAGGTAAAAAAACTTTTGGGGGTGCTGATTGAGCAGGCAAAAAAATATGCGCACACGGTAATGGTCGGCAGGACACACGGAATACATGCCGAACCTGTTACCCTGGGCCTTAAGATGGCAGTCTGGGCATTTGAGATAAATAGAAATCTTGAAAGGCTTAAATCAGCAAAGGATACCATAAGTTACGGAAAGATTTCGGGCGCNNATAGCGATTTGTGGCGCAACACTGGAAAAGATAGCCCTTGAAGTCAGGGGCCTGCAGAAAACCGATATAAAAGAAATAGAAGAGCCTTTTGTCAAAGGACAAAAAGGGTCATCTGCAATGCCGCACAAACGAAACCCCATTATTTGTGAAAGGATTTGCGGCCTTGCCAGAGTGCTTAGGTCAAACTCGATTACTGCCCTCGAAAACATTGCGCTATGGCACGAAAGGGATATTTCCCATTCATCTTCTGAAAGAATCATCATCCCGGACAGTTTTATAATCTTGGATTACATCCTTGAAAAGACTGTTTTTGTAATTGAAAACTTAAATGTTATTCCTGCAAACATGCAGCGAAATCTTATGAAATACGGCGGCATTATTTTTTCCCAACGCGTATTGCTGGAGCTTATCAATAAGGGCCTGTTAAGGGAAGATGCTTACGGTCTTGTACAGTCTGCGGCTTTAAAGGCCTGGGAAGAAGAAGGAAGCTTTAAGGATAATATTTTACAGGATAAAAAGATAACCGGTTATCTTGATGCTGATGAACTTGAAAGTCTTTTTGATGTTAAATATCACCTGGGCCATATAGATACNNTTAAAAAAAGAAAGGAAAGCTGTTTTGCTGCACTTTTATCGCCTTATGGATAAGAGTTTTGAATATTGCTACAATATTGAAACCTCTTGCGTGCTGAATGAGTCGGATATTAATACACTTCAATGGCTGTTGTCTGAGACTTTTGAGCCCGGAAATTTTAGTGTAAAATCATTATTGAGCGTACACGACTTTCAAAAAAAATCCCGGATTTTAGAAATTGGCCCAAGGCTTAATTTTGAAACAGCATTTTCAACAAATGCAGTAGCAATCTGTCATGCGTGCGGCATTAACAAGATAACCCGGCTCGAACGCTCCAGAAGATATCTCCCGGGTGGCCAGGAACCGCCGACACCATCAGATATTGATAAATTTATTGATGAAAATCATGACAGGATGACAGAGTTGGTGTATAGCCGGGAACTTGAATCCTTTGAGACCGGGATTAAGCCTGAAGAAGTCTATACAATCCCCCTTCTTTCAGAGGGGACAGCTGCTTTAGAGGGAATCAATAAAAAATATGGCCTGGGTTTTGATGCCTGGGATATTAATTTTTATTTCAGGTTATTTACAGAAGATTTTAAGCGAAATCCTACTAATGTGGAATGTTACCAGTTAAGCCAGGCAAATAGCGAGCATTCAAGGCACTGGTTTTTTAAAGGGCGCCTGATAATAGACGGCCGGGTAATGCCTTTGAGTCTTATGGAAGTCATAAAGTCCACTCTGGCGGCCAATCCTTCCAATAGCCTAATAGCATTTACAGATAATTCCAGCGCCATAAAAGGTTATGATATTTTAACGATTATTCCGGCAAAACCTGGATTTTGCTCTGCATTTAATCCTGCAAACGTCAGGCGCCATATAATATTTACTGCAGAAACCCATAATTTCCCGAGCGGTGTCGCGCCATTTCCCGGAGCAGAAACCGGTACCGGAGGCAGGATAAGAGATGTTCAGGGGACCGGAAGGGGCGGCCATGTGATTGCCGGAACTGCAGGGTATGCAACCGGAAACCTCAATATTGCCGGCTACCCTATCAGCGGGGAGGATGGCAGTTTTACTTATCCCTCTAACCTTGCATCGCCTCTAAGAATAATGATAGAGGAAAGCAACGGAGCCTCTGATTACGGAAATAAGTTTGGCGAACCATTAATCCAGGGCTTTACAAGGACATTTGGCCTGCGCCTTCCAAATGGCCAGAGGAAAGAGTGGGTCAAACCCATAATGTTTACCGGGGGCATCGGACAGATAGATGACTGCAACATAAAGAAACAGGAGCCGGCCAAAGGCATGCTTATAATCCAGGTCGGGGGGCCGGCATACAGGATAGGGCTGGGCGGCGGTTCCGCATCAAGCCTTATACAGGGTGAAAACCGCCGTGATCTTGACTTTAACGCAGTTCAGCGCGGCAATGCGGAGATGGAACAAAAGCTAAACAGGGTTGTGAGGGCATGCATTGAAATGGGGGAGGATAACCCGGTGCTTTCTGCCCATGACCAGGGTGCGGGAGGGCCGTGTAATGTCCTTACCGAAATAACAGATCCGGCTGGAGGAATAATCCAAATACGCAAAATTGCTGTTGGTGACAGGACAATGTCTGTCCTTGAGATATGGGTGGCTGAATTCCAGGAAAGGGATGCATTCCTCATACTGCCCCAAAATCTTCAGAGATTTCAGGACATATGCATTCGGGAAAAAGTCAACTGCGAAGTACTCGGAGAAATAACGAATGACGGTAAAATAGTTGTCCATGACAGTCTTGATAATACCAGCCCTGTTGACCTTAACCTATCAAAGATACTGGGCAAAATGCCTCAAAAGGAGTTTGATCTTACCAGAACCGAAAGTCTTTTGGAACCATTAAAATTTTCCGGGAACCTTAAACTGCAGGAAGCAATCGAAAATGTATTCAGGCTGCCCTCTGTAGGTTCCAAAGGTTTTCTTGTCAGGAAAGTGGACAGGAGCGTTACAGGCCTTGTTGCAAGGCAGCAGTGCTGCGGTCCGCTTGGTCTTCCTGTTTCGGATGTCAGTGTCGTTGCGCAGAGTCATTTTGGTATAACGGGCGCTGCAATCTCTATTGGAGAACAGCCCCTAAAGGTGTTGATAAATCCCGGAGCCGGTGCCAGGATGTCTGTTGCAGAAGCTCTGACAAACATGGTTTGGGCAAAAATCAGCAGTTTGTCTGATATAAAGTGTTCAGTTAACTGGATGTGGCCCGCAAAACTGCCCGGCGAGGGCGCAGCGCTTTGGGATTGCGCAGACGCGCTTGCCCGGTTTATGAAATTTTTAGGTATTGCTGCAGATGGAGGAAAAGACAGTGTATCAATGGCGGCCCGCGTGGAAAATGAAACTGTCAAATCTCCAGGGCAGGTTGTTGTTTCCGCTTATGTGAGTGTTGATGATATAAATAAGGCCCTAACACCGGATATCAAGTATCCGGGTGAAAGCCTGCTTATGTTTATTGATATTTCAAAGGGGAAAAACAGGCTCGGAGGCAGCGCATTTGCACAAACATTGGGCCAGGCCGGAGANNTTATCGGGCCATGACAGAAGCGATGGCGGCCTTATAACTGCTATTTCTGAGATGATAATGTCAGGAAATTGCGGCGCGGAGATAGAAGTGACGGCAGATGCCGGTAAGAGTGCAGGTATAAGCGATAACACAGCTGTAAGTTATACTGACAAAACAGCAAATGCAGGCAGCAGTGAAAACATCGAACAAGACGCAGGAAGCAGCGGCTGGAATGGCATCGATCCGATATTTTCACAATTGTTTTCCGAGGAGCTCGGGCTTTTAATTGAATATATGCCTGCAAAGCAGCAGGATATTCTTTCCGTAATAAACAAATTTGAAATTCCTTATGCAGTCCTTGGAAAGACATTAAAGCAAAAAGAGCTGGTAATTAAAAATGCCGGCCAAACAATCTGCAGTATTGAAACGGGCACGCTGCTTAAGTGGTGGGAATCCACAAGTGATGAGCTTGAAAAACACCAGATGAATCCTGTGTATGCGGCAAAACAGGCCAAATCTCATATCAGGAAGGGCCCTTCATATAATATTTCTTTTGTTCCTGAAATTACTGCTCCGGAAATCATTGCCCGTCCTGACAAGCCCAGGATTGCAGTAATAAGGGAAGAGGGCAGCAACGGCGACAGGGAGATGTCTTCAGCTTTTTATATGGCAGGTTTTGAACCATGGGACGTTACAATGACTGACCTTCTTGCAAAACAAATTTCATTAAAAGAATTCAGGGGGGCAGTTTTTGTCGGAGGATTTTCTTACGCAGATGTGTTAGACAGCGCAAAAGGCTGGGCCGGAATAATCAAATTCAACTCCGGTCTGTCTAATATGTTTGATGAGTTTTATAAAAGGCCCGATACTTTTTCTCTTGGTGTGTGTAACGGCTGCCAGCTGCTGTCGCTTCTGGGCCTGGTGCCTTTTAAGGGAATACCTGAGATAAAACAGCCAAGGTTTATCTCAAATCCATCCGGACGCTTTGAATCCAGATGGGCAACAGTTAAAATCTTAAAGAGCCCTTCAATAATGCTCTCAGGAATGGAAGGTACAGTTTTTGGGATATGGGTGGCGCACAGGGAAGGCCACATGTATTGTCCTGATAAGGAAGTATTTACAAAAGCAACCGATAATAATCTTGTGCCGATTGTGTATGTTGATGATGAAGGCAGCATAGCCGGAGAAGATTCTTATCCTTTCAACCCGAACAGCTCTCCGGGCGGTTATACGGCAATATGCTCAGAAGACGGACGCCATCTCGCTATGATGCCCCATCCGGAAAGGGCATTCTTACTGTGGCAGATGCCATGGCTCCCGGAAGGCCTGAAAAAAGAGCTTAAAGCTTCTCCATGG
>PMCC01000076.1 GCA_003155275.1 Actinomycetota bacterium
AATATGTGTAACAAGAATAATGCTTCAAATGAATAAAAATTTCTAAAATCGTTATCAGTAATACTTAAAGTAAGTATTTTATTTTTGCCCCTTAATAATTTTATTATCCTTTATAATTCTTAATCAAATATTATATGAATGAAAACAAATCAAAATTTGTAAATTTTATAAAGAATAGATTTAATATTAATTCAAAAAATGGTCTTTATTTAACTATAGGGTTTATTTTTGTATCTTTTTTTACTTATGTTTTCTTCAACTTTATAGAAGATTTGTTTGGCAGTAATGAAACACTTGCAATTTTTGATCTAAATCTGCTTAACAGAATTCAGGATTTAAGAACACCATTTCTAAATAAATTTATGCTTTTAGTGACATATCTGGGAAATTGGCAAACTATCCTGATTATGTCAATTATAATTATCTTTATTTTTGCAATTTTTAAAAAATGGAAATTTATTATAGCGCTTTCAATTTCCTCTATATTTGGCGAACTATTCGTTTATACGGCAAAAAATATAATAAAAAGGCAAGGTCCGCCACTTAGATTTCTTCTTCTTTTAGAGAAAGATTTCAGCTTCCCCAGTGGGCACAGTTTCATTTCAATAGCTTTTTATGGCTTGCTATTTTATTTCATTTTTGATTTTGCAAAAAGCAAATTTATAAAGATATTGTCAATTTTTGCAGGATGTTCCGTGGTATTTTTAATTAGTTTTTCAAGAATTTATTTAGGTGTTCACTGGCCAAGCGATGTTTTTGCAAGCCTGGCATCCGGAATAGTACTAATAACAATAATTATCACTTTTTTAAAAATAGACAGTAAATTTGGTTTAATAAAAGCTACCCAAAAACAAAAATAATCAAACTGAACCATAGGTTTGTGTTTATTTGCCGGAAATAATCATCTTCCAACCATTACGGTCAATGCTTTTGGAGCAACTTTGACATCCACCGGCGTGGTCCCTATCAATTCTCCGTCTACCTGGACTAACATTTTGTGTTTGGAATAAATGTGAGCTTTCTTGATTTGATTATATTCTCCTCTAAAGAATGTGTTTGATTTCCCACTTGATACTGAGGATACGATTTTTACTATTTTCCACCGGCTTTTTCTATTAATGACAACCAGGTCAAGAAGACCGTCTGTAATACTGGCCCTATCAGTTATTTGAAATTCCCCGCCATAGTCTTTGGAATTTGAAACTATCACAAAATATCCTACAGAGTGATATTTATGCTCAACATGAATATTTTGCCATTTATATGTCAGCAGCTGCCGAATTCCTGAAAACAGATATGCNNCCGACATCAACCATCATGGAAAAATACCTGGCTTCCTGGCTTGTTTTTGCGTAACCCAGGTCAATTTTTAACTTTTTGCCGCGCACGATTAATTCTGATGCCTTGCTGGCATTAAATGGTATTCCTAATTCCAAAGCCAGGACATTTGTACTGCCAAAAGGTATGATTGCAAGTGGTATTTTTGAGCCAATAATACCATTTATGACTTCATTTACGGTTCCGTCTCCGCCAGCTGCGATAACCATGTCATACTTGTTCTTTGCCCCCTCTGCAATTTCCATTGCATGCTTTGGATGCTTTGTAAATTTAATATCTAATTTTATATTCCCTTTAACACAGATTTTTCTAACTTCTTCTATGATTTCTTGGGCGGTCATTTTCGGTTCAGAAATGCTTATTACTGTCTTTTCAAATTTTTTATAAGTCCATTTAAATATGGGCGGCATTTTTCTTTTAGTGTTCCCGGACTTTGGATTTATAATCAGAATTGCTTTCATATTATTTCCCGTGAAAGATTTTAAAAACACCAAAAACGGTTGAAATTAAAACAGCCCATCCTGCCTTAGNNGTTTCCCCTTCAGTTTCAAATTTGTCGTGGAAAATATCTGCATCCATGTGGTCCATATGGTAAACTACAAAGGCTTCCTGGGTTTCCGGCACCCGGGGTGAGCCGAACTCCTTGTATCCGTGGTGGCTTATTATTATATGCAGCAGCTCTTTGGCGGTTTTGCCCGGAAAACCCTCTATCTCCTTGATCTTTTCCAGGACCATTCCATAACCAATGGCAATATGGCCCAACAGATTACCCTCATCCGTGATTTTTATCGTCAACCCTGTATAGTACTCCTTTGTTTTGCCGATGTCATGAAGAAGAGCTCCCGTAATTAAAAGGTCCCTATTTAATTCCGGATAGTTGCCGGAAACCATGATGCAGTTTTTTGCAACTTTAACTGAATGTTCCAGGAGCCCGCCGGAATAGGCATGGTGATACTTTACTGCTGCTGCGGATTTATTGAAATCTTCAAATATTTTTTTATTCTTAAAAAACAAACCAAGAAGGTTTTTTAAATATTCGTCCTCTACCAGTTCAATTATTTCTTCAAGCTCCAGGGCAAAATTCTGTTTATTTTCCTCCGGCAATGCCCTTATAAAGCAGGAGTAATCAATTTCACTCGAATCCGCTCTTTTAATGGAACTTATTACAATCTGCAAATCCCCCCTGTATTCAGAGATTATTCCTTCAACTTCAACACAATCCTCTTCTTTTAATTTTTCCCCTTTTAATTCTGCCCATGACTCTGTGTTCTGTGATTTGTATCCCGGTTCTTTGCCTTCCGGGTCAAGTAATTCTTTAAATTTCCTGTATACATCCGGCCAGATTATTGCGTCTATCAAACCACTTTTGTCCTGAAGCTTTAACAGGCAGTAAGCTTCATCCGCGCTGCCGGCTTTCCGGGATTTTGCCTGTTTCAGGATTATTTTTGAGACAATGAAAACTGATGCTATTTTTTCATTTATTAAAGTTTTTAAATCCTTTATAAATTTATCTTTTTTCATAATATTTGATTTTATTTTAAATTAAATTCCCTGCCAATGAGGTTTTTATAATAATCCATTCTTTTATAGTCCGTCATGTCATGCTGGATGGGCGTTATGGATATGTAGCCATTTTTTAGCGCCGCATAGTCACTGTTTTCTCCGTCTGAAGAAACTTCATATTCGCCATCCATCCAGTAATAGTCCCTGCCCCTCGGGTCCACTCTTTTTATAAAAATATCCTTAAACTTAACATTGCTCTGATATGTAAATTTCACGCCTTTTATTTTTTCGGCCGGTATATCAGGATAATTTATATTTAGCAGAGTCCTGGGCGGCAGTCCCATTGTTTCAAGAACAAGCTTTGTAATTTTTTTTGTAAATGATGCCGCAAAACTGCAGTCTGTATCTTTAAAGCTGTCAATTGAAACTGCTATTGAAGGTATCTCGTAAATGGTGCCTTCAGTAGCGGCTGAAACCGTACCTGAATAAATAATGTTTTCCCCGACATTGGCCCCCCTGTTTATGCCCGATATCAGTATATCGGGCTTTCTCTCAAGTATGGCTGCAATTGCAAGCTTTACGCAGTCAGCAGGGGTGCCGTCAACAGAATAACCGCAGAAAATCCCGTCTATAAACTCTTTCTTGACAGCTATCGGATCAAAGACTGTGATTGCATGCCCAACGGCGCTTCTCTCTTTATCAGGCGCTACAACCCTTATGTCGTATTTTTCATCTTTTATAAAAGCCTTAAATAATGCTTTTATGCCGGGCGCTTCTATGCCATCATCATTTGTGAGCAGGATCATTTTTTTAGAGTTACTGCCCACTGTTTTTTCCAGCATCATGTTTTCAACTTCTTCTGAAATCCTGCCTATTATTGTTTTACTTACAACCATATCCGGCACTGTCCTTAATATCAGCACAACAAAAAATGTAGCATTTTAAAATCATTATAAAAGCAACAAGAACTGTTGGCGCGTATAAGATACACTTCTAATTTGAATCAATATTAGAAATTCTACTTCTTCAAATTATAAAAACCTGCGATTCCGGGATATTCTGCTTCGCTGTAGAGTTCTTCCTCGATCCTTAAAAGCTGATTGTATTTTGCAACCCTGTCCGTCCTTGACGGTGCGCCTGTTTTTATCTGCCCGGCATTAACGCCTACGACAATATCCGCAATTGTAGTATCTTCTGTCTCACCGGACCTGTGGGAAACTACAGCAGTATATCCAGCTCGTTTTGCCATTTCAATTGCATCGAGTGTCTCTGTTAATGTGCCTATCTGGTTTACTTTTATTAAAATCGAATTTGCGATTCCCAGGTCTATGCCTTTTTTTAACCTTTTTGTGTTCGTAACAAAAAGGTCATCCCCGACAATCTGAATTTTTTTCCCTATTTTGTCAGTGAGCAGTTTCCAGCCATCCCAATCTTCTTCCGCCATTCCATCTTCAATTGAAATTATAGGGTACTTTTCAACGAGAGCCGCGTAATAGTCAACCATTTCTGCTGAGCTTAGGATTTTACCTTCACCCGCAAGATGGTATTTTCCGTCTTTAAACAATTCTGTGGCTGCAGGATCCAATGCAATATAAATATCAGNNGAAGTGCTCATGCCGTCTTTTTTAAGCACACTTTTCAATGTGTGGAAAACTTCGGCACTCATCCTCAAAGCTTCAGCAAAAGAAGAAGCTCCAAGAGGCATTATCATGAATTCCTGTAAATCAACAGTGTTGTCGGCATGTTTTCCACCATTTAATATATTCATCATCGGAGAAGGAAGGACATGTGCGTTGACTCCGCCAATATATTTGTAAAGAGGAATATCAAGCGCTATTGCTGCGGCTTTTGCTACAGAAAGAGATACGCCTAAGATAGCGTTTGCGCCCAGTTTTGCCTTATTGTCGGTTCCATCAAGATCTATCATCATATTATCTATCTCACGCTGATTAATCGCATCCATCCCCTCAAGTTCGGCTGCAATGACTTCATTGACATTATCCAGAGCCAATAAAACACCTTTGCCCATATACCTGGCTTTGTCATTGTCCCTGAGTTCCACTGCTTCAAAAGCCCCTGTTGATGCTCCCGATGGTACTGATGCCCGCCCGATAGCGCCGCAATCAAGCACAGTCTCAACCTCAACCGTAGGATTTCCTCTTGAATCAAGGATTTCTCTTGCATAAATTTCCGTAATTGCTGTAAAATCACTCATTTTAATCTCCCTGTTTTTATAAGCTAATAAAAAAATTTCCGTAAACTTATAAATTTAAACCTCTTATAAATTTCCCCAAATATTATATAACAATTTAGAATAATTATTTAAATATTTCTTTGAAAAACTGCTTAAAAAACAAACATGTTTTTGTACTGCATTATACCGGCACCCTTGATTAGCCAGCTGTGAACAATTCAGCAATAACTTATTAGGTTATTCCCTGCAGGTGATAGAAGGCAAAAAAACAAATAGGAAATTCTAAAAACTATCGGGCCCACAGTAAAAAGCTAAGGGGAGGCTCCATTAAAAAGCCTCCCCTTTTTCATTTCATAACTATTTTATTTTACCTTAGAGTTTTTTTAAGCTTATATCTCCCGGATTTCTTATAATCCATTTCCCTGACCTTTTAAACCCTGCCCGGAATTTTAGACAGGGGGCTTATGCCAAGGTCCAAACCCTAAATTACTTGATTTGCTGCGCTTTCTGAGCTTCCATAGCCTGCAGTTTTTTTCTCTTCCTGTTTCTTGCCCTAAGGCTCTGCCAGATAATTATAAGCACTATTCCGGCGAGAACAAGAAGCGGGCTAATTGCAATAAGACCCGTTGCAATCACTCTTAGCACAGTTAATGCGCCTGTTGCACCCCTTCTTATTGCCCCAATAAATCCGCCCTGGTTTGACTCTGTTATTGCCTGCGGTTCTGCGATAGTAATGTCAATTGTAGAGTAGCCAATAAGGTTGTCAAGATAATTCTGCCTGCCTTTTATTATTTCTATCTGGCCTTCAACATTGCTCAGCTCTCTCTGAATTTCAATACTGTCTTTAACTGTTACGGATTTATCCATAAGCTTGAGTAAGCTGGTTCTCTGGGAATCAAGGTTTTTTAGCCTGCTTTCATTATCAACATATTCCTGGGTGACATCTGAAACTGTTATATTGACATTTTTGACCTTCCCCAAAGCTTTTATCTTATTAAGCACTGCATCAAAGTTTGCCTTGTCCACTCTTATTGTTATCTGGCCGCTGGTCATGTTACCCTCTGAATCAGAGTAACTCTGGGAATTGCTCACGTAACCGTTATTCTGATCGGCAAGGCTGGCAACCTGGAAAAAGATTTTTTCAAAAGTTCCTTTTTCCACTTCAATTTGTATGGAAGCATTTTTAATAAGCTTTGTACTTATCACCTGTATTACTGCTGAATCTGCACTTCCTGCCTCTGTGTAAAGTTCAGAACCCGAATTACTCATTGCAGCAGCTGCTGTGGTTTCAACAGCAGCGCCACCACCTTCCTGCATTGAAGGAGCTCCACTCAAATTTTTCTCAATAGCCTGGCCATCTGCAACTCCTGTCACAGCTTCTGCCGAAGATCTTACTGCAGAGCATCCCGACAATATAAATGTCAGAAGCAATACTGCGGAAAAGATACCAATCGTCAGTTTTATTATTTTCTCTTTCATTTTCACCCCTTAAAAGTTATCAGATATTTTTATTAGTTATTAATAAATATCGAAAAAATAATCAAAAAAATTAAGGTATTTAAAAAATAAATTCACGGTACAAAAATTTATTGCACAACTCTTTAAGGCATTGGCAATTAATATGCAAAAATTTAGGTCCCATTAAAACTTCCGTATAAAGTCATTATAAAACTATCGGTGTTAGCTGCAATTTGAATTTCTTGAGTAAAACTATCATTAAAAACCAGACTTCCAGTTTCAAATGCCGATGTTTGCAGGGTGATGCTGTTTCTATCTATGAAAATGATATCAACATTTCCGGTAAAAGTCGATTTTTGCATATTTTTTATTTTAATTGTAAAAATTCCAATTCCACCGGCACCTTCATCCTGGACGTATGCCTGCCTAAGCTTGTAAGTAATAAGCAAATCCGTGTAATCTAATGGAATGTCAATATTATTTTTTTCAAGCTTGATAGTTTCTTCAAACAAAACCGGCAGGGGCGCCAGAGCAACGCTTTCCCCGCTATTTGTACCGGAAGCGGCTGTCCCGTTATCCTGGGATGACTGAGTTTTATCTGATTGCCCGCTGTCAGGGTTTGATGATTGCAGAGACTGGCCGGACTTGGATGCATTCGCAGAAGATTCTGAAGATTGTACGCCTGCAACTCCTGAACCTGAATCCGGAGCTTCAGCAGCAAGATTCTGTTCGCTTTGCAGCGCTGTTCCATTACCTCCACCGCTACCTTCCTGCCCGGGCGCTGCAAATGTTTTTGCCTGGGCTTCCTGTGATGCAACTTTCACCGGGTTTAGAGTAAAACCCGGTCCTGCATATTTTATACCGAGATATGCGCCGCCGCCTAAAATGACAATTGCTGCAAAGCCCGCAGCCAGCCTTGCAAACATGCCAAACGGTTTTTTTTGCAGCTTTTCCTTAACAGAAAAAAGGTCTGCGGCTTCGATAACGATTTCATCACCGATCTCATAGGCCCCGGCAGGCATTTCCTGCCTGATAAACCTTCCGTCCCTGGTTAAAACTATGCAGTAATCCTTATATATTTCTACAACTGATGCTTTCATAAATTAAATACTGGCTTTCATTTTCATCTTTTCACTAAAATTGTAAGTTCCCTATTTATCATAAAATATAAAATTTCTTCACAGATTATAGTTCACAGCTCGATAAAACTGTATTTTTTAACAATGGCAATTACGAGAGCTATTATATATATTCGGCCCCTTTCTATTTTTTTCCGGTGTAATGGCATAATCTTTGTAATATTTTTTATCGGCAGCCTCCTGGTTCGCATCAGCTCATCGAGGATGATTTTATCTTTGACAATCATTTTTGCGCAATTTATGTATTCCATTCGAAGGTTATCCTGTTTTGGAGAAATTCTTTCAAGGTCGCCGAAGTTTATCCCCCAAAGGCCTAGCTCGTGAGAGTATTCTATGATCTCGAATTTTTTATCCTCCAATTCACTTTGGAGAGTGAACTGTTCAATAGATTTTTTATCGATAAGGCTTGTGGTTGCATCATCTTCTGTATCGTCATAACTTGATGTTGAGTGTGACTGCCTGGATTGTTTTCTGTAGTAATCTATGATGCGGTTGGTTATAACCAGCCTTGAAAAACTTAAGAATTTGCCCTTGTTTATGTTGTAGGAGTTTATTGCCTCGTCAAATGCCAAAAGCCCGATAGACAGCTCGTCATCCACACCATATGCAAGAAATTTTCCCAGCCTTTTCTGGATAATGCTGGCAATAAAAGGTTTGAATTGTTTTATNNCCGCCTCCTCCGCCTCCGCCGCCGAAGCCGCCAATGAACCCTCCGCCGGAGCTCCTTGTTTTTTTGGGGATTGTTACAAGTTTTTTATCATAATAACCGCAATAGCTGCAGGTCCTTTCCACAAGCTTTTCACCCGAAGATGTGTAAGAAGCTTCCCTGATAACGGTCTCTTTTATGACAAGTTTGATTTTACGGCATTTTGGGCATCTTCTATCTAATATCCCCTTTATTATTGACACGAGGCTTACAATTAAAAAAAACGGTATACAGCATATGAAAAATGGATTACTCCAGCGGCCGCTAAAATTAAATGAATTTGAGGCCGCGGGCCCCACAGTGGCCTCTACAGCAGTTGTGCCTTCGAGCGCCAGCCCCTGTTCTTTATATATCTCACTTGCCAGGGCATAGACACCATTATAAACTCCTGCGTTATAATCGTTTTCTTTAAATCGGGGCACAATTATATCATTAATAATGTTGCCTGCCTCGAGGTCCGTTATGGCTCCCTCCAGACCATAGCCTACCTCTATCCTGACTTTTTTCTCCTGCATTGAGACAAGCAGCAGGACTCCGTTGTCTTTATCAGCCTTCCCCACTCCCCATTTTTTAAAAAGGGTGACTGCATATTCCTCAATAGTTATTCCCTGGAGATCACTTATAACTGCTACAGCAATTTCTGCGCTCGTTTCATTCTTTACTTTTATGCAAAGATTTTCAATTGAAGATTTCCAGCCTGAATCAAGCGTTCCGGTATAATCGTTTACCATCGTAGAATAATCAGGATAAGTCACTTCTGCAAAAATATTTCCTGCAGGGGAAAAAAATAAGTAAAGCCCCGAGAAAAGGAAGGCCAGAAGCAAGGCTGCCAGAGACAGCGCTTTCCTTAAGTAGATTCTTATATTGCTAATAGACCGTAAATCCATTTTTAATTTACTTGTTAGAATCCAAATTAATCGATGGCGCAGTCTCAGCTCCGGGTTGCGCTTCAAAAAACTCCTTGGCCGTAAAGCCAAACATCCCTGCTACCAGGTTGTTGGGAAACAGCCTTATATACGTATTATAAGACTGAACTGCCTCATTATAACGCATTCTTTCAACAGCAACCCTGTTTTCAGTGCCTTCCAGCTGTGTCATTAAATCCCTTACAACATCACTTGATTTAAGTTCGGGTGTATCTTCTACCACAACTCTTAGGGCGCTTAAGAACGAAGTAATTGGCTGGGTGGCACTCTCAAGATCTGCGGGGCTCTGCGCGCTGCTTATTCCTGCCCTGGCATCTGCAATTGACTTGAATATATCTTTTTCAAGTTTCATATAAGCCTTGGTGGCTTCTGCAAGATTTGGAACCAAGTCAAGGCGCCTCTGATAAACATTTTGAACCTGCGCCCAGGCAGTCTGCACTGTTGTTTCTTTGGTTACCATATTATTTCTGCCGCCGAAAATAACCGAAACAGCGATGATAGCTAAAATCAGTACTACGACAGCTGCAATAATACCGCCGATGCACCCGGCAGGGAATCTTCTTGCTCCGGCAGGCGCCTGGCCGGCTGGCTGGCCGGAAGCCTGATTTGGTATCTGGTTATTTACAACCATTTAATGCCCTCCTTTAAATTAAGAATTTTTCATGATTTCCTGCAGACTTTTACGACTGCAGGCCTTATAAGAAAATTGTTTAGTTTATAACCTTTTCGCAGGACATCAAGAACTATACCCTCGCTTACATCTTCAACATCTTCTGTCACTGCTACTTCACACTCATGCGGGTTAAATTCTTCACCCTCCGGGTAAATGACAGATATGCCTTCTTTCTGAAGCATTTCCATAAGTGAAGAATAGATCATTTTTATGCCTTTGAAAAATTCATCTTCCTTATCTTTTAAGCCTTCACCGGCTGCAATTGCATGGTCGAAGCTGTCAAGCACAGGCAGTAATTTCTCTATAATATCTTTGCCTGCCCTTGAAATCATGTCTATTTTCTCTTTTGAGGCCCTTTTCCTGAAATTATCGTAATCTGCGTGGCATCTCTGTAATTGATTTAGATAATCTTCTTCAGTTTTTTTATAGTGCGCCAGCTCTTTTCTCAGCAGATCGATTTCATCAATTAACTGCTTTATCTCACTTTCACTTTCCAGTTCCATTTTATCCAAATTTTTCTGTGCCCGTTTTTTTGCTTTATTTAATTCTTCTGCTATTTCATCCCCGTTTCCTGAACCATTTTTTTTACTTTTCTTGTCTTCCATCTTGCCTTACCTTCGTTTAGTAGTTTCTGTGGCGGCATTACTTCGCTTTACCACTTAATGTCTCCCTTTCTTTCTTCCTTCAATTTAAGATTTTTGAATTAAAGAGTACTCAAAAGACTAATCGATATTATAATATATATGCGAATATTTCTAAATAAAAGTTTTATCAAATACTATTTTCCATTTACCGTTTTCGGAAAGCAGGTATATATATTTCTTATAATCACCCGATGTGCCGTTTACGTACTTAATGCTAAAATCAATCACAACCTTGCTCATTTCATTTTCATAACCAAGATATGTGACCTGGTTTATTTCAATACTTTTTACATCTGCAAGTATCTCATCCATTTCCCTGACAAACTTGTCTTTGTCTATATTTCGCTTGTCCCTGTCAGGTAAAAGAGCGGTATAGATGTATTGGGNNCATCTATCCTGTTATCGTATTGTCTGCATCCTGCCACTGAAAGCATGGCCGATGCTGAAAGCATAACAAGAAATGCCAAAGCTATTAAAACTTTTGGCCAACTTTTTAAATAGCTCATATGATAAGGGTTTTATTCTTTTAAAAATTCGGCAACTGCTTCAAGAATGGAGCTGCTGATGCCAATTTGATATTCAGTATTGAGCAATTTCTGCTTATCAGGCTCATTTGAGATAAAGCCCGGTTCAATAAGAACTGAGGTCATGACTGTCTCCTTTAATATTGTATAGTTTGCGCCATGAACCCTGCAATCCAGCGTTTTGAGATTTTCAGTGAGCTTATCCTGAATCAGATTTGCGATTATTTTTCCGGGAATTGAAAAGGACCTGGCTCCTTTGAAATAAAAACAACTGCTNNTTGGCAAATTTTATCCTGTCTGCCAAAAAAAGGCTTGAGCTTTCATCCTCACTTACCGTAATGGCGGAATCAATACCCATGTGCACAAGCATATCCCTGCAGAATCCGGCAATGCTTCTGCAAATATATATCTTATCCCTAAAATAGTTAATGTTGTCTGCCATATCGTTGATATTTTCTCCATAATCAATAATCACTTTAAAGCCTTTTGCAGCTTTTGATTTCATGTAGCCGGTTATTGAAGGATAGTTTGAAGATTTTTGGGATTCAATGATCCTTTTTAAATTTTTAAGGTGCTGCATTGTATTGCCCCCAAAAATTCCATCAACATGTATTTTCATATTTTTCTGGAACTCTATAAGGGCCTTATGGGTCCTGTTGCAGAATATGCCGTTTTCCTTGTACTTATAAAAACCAAGGGTCTTTAACCAGAGCTGCAGAGTCTTTACGTCATCGCCCCTGAACTGTGGGTTTTTAAGATATAGGAGCCTTTCACCGATAATATACCCGGCATCCAAAATCTCCATCCAGGTCTCTTCATCAACAATACCGCTTGCATCAAGGCCTCTGTCCTGCTGAAACTTTTTTAGAGCTTCTTTTGTCTGGGACCCCAGTATCCCATCAATCTGGCTGTCGCCTATCTCATAATTCAACAGCTTTAGCCTGCGCTGAACTTCTACAACTTTTGCGCCAGTGAAACCTTTTTTAGCTGCCATAATTACCAAATGCTTTTTTACCGTTTGACAAATGAAAATATTTAAAGATATATTACCAAAAACACCTGAAAAATTTTATATGGATATCCACTCAACCATGCTTACCGCTGCATGTTGCAATTGGCCCAAGTTGTTTAATGCTTTAAGCCTTCATACAATGAGTATCATAAGCCAGGCGGATGCCCGAATATTCTAAATCATATCACTGATATATTTATCCGCATAAGTTGCAGCAACTGCGCCATCAGCAACCGCAGTTATCACTTGCCTAAGCGGAGTGTTTCTTACATCCCCGGCGGCAAATAATCCGGGCTGTCGGGTCTGCATTTTGCTGTCGGTTATAATAAATTTGTTTGTATCAAGGTCTGCAAGGCCGGCTGCAATTGCGCTGTTGGGTTTAATACCTACATATTCAAAAACACCGTCAATTTTGCGGAGAGCTTTTTTGCCTGATTTTACATTTTTTATGGTGACTTCCTCAAGTCTTTCACTTCCTGAAAACTTTTCAACAATACTGTCCCAAATAAATTCTATTTTTTTATTATCAAACGCTCTGTCCTGAAGTATTTTTACAGCCCTCAGCTCGCTTCGCCTGTGGGCAACATATACTTTTTTTGCAAATTTGGTTAAAAACAGCGCCTCCTGTATTGCAGTGTTGCCGCCGCCTATAACCATTACCTCTTTGTCCCAATAAAGCGCCCCGTCACAGGTAGCGCAATATGATATGCCTTTCCCAATATACTCGCTCTCCCCCTCTACATGCAATCTTTCAGGGCTCGTCCCCGTTGAAATGATTATCGCCTTTGAGATAATCTTTACTTCCTCACCGGTGCAGACAAATTTGCCACTTCCTCCTGTGCCATATTGTATAAGCAGTTCAATAGCGCCCAGTTCCATATATTCCTCAATTGAAATATTGAACTTCTTGCAGTGCTCAATTATTGTGGACATCAGATCATACCCTGAAATATTATCCTTAAAACCCGGGTAATTCTCAATAAACTCTGTAGTGATTATCTGCCCGCCCGCCATTAGTTTGTCAACTATTTTAAATTCAAGTGCGCTGCGCGCCGCATATAATGCAGCGCCCAGGCCTGCAGGGCCCGCACCAATTATTAATAAATCTGTTTTAATTTCTTTCAATCTGGTACCTTCCACAGATAACACTATCCAAATAGAACTTTTACATTTATTTGTTTCTTTTAAGAGTATTATGCATCTTTTTTAATGCTCTACATATACCTTTTGGCTGCATTGTGCATCTTTTTCAATGCTCTATTTATACCTTTTAGCTGCCTCTTTTATCCTTGCCTCAAGCTCTTCTTCTGTCTTTATCCCGGAAATATCCACGTCAAGACCCACCATCAGACGGACGAGCGACCTGACGATTTCTGTATTGGCAAGCTTATGTCCGCCCGATCTTTTACATTCAACCCCAAGATTTTCAAGAAATGAGACCATTTCTGAAGGCATAGTGATAGGTATCCTGAAGTAATCCTGCTTTTTTTCCATTTGCATGCTCCTTAAAAACATTATGTATTTTTATGTATATGAGTATATATATTTAGATTCATATTGTCAAAGTAAGCTAATTTTAAGATTTTTTAATAGCAAATTATTATAAAATTTATTAAAATATCTCCGATAAAATAGTTTCAATAAAATTCCTGAAGGCAATTTTTGTTGAATATGTGTTTTGAATTAAATAAATAAAACTAATATAGATTTTTTCTATATATATTATTAAGCCAAAAAAGTAAGGAGTCTCAAATGCCGCAGCAAAATGAATTCAATTTTGACGATTACTCACCCACTGATATGACGGCCCGGGTTGAGCAGACAGCAAAAAGAAAAGCTAGTCTGCACTGGATAAGCCTTCTTATGCTTTCAATTCTTGCCGGCAGTTTTATTGCCATAGGCGCGGAATTTTTTACTCTTGCAGTTTTTGACTCCACTTTAAGTATTGGGTTTACAAGGATTATTGGAGGAATCTGTTTTTCAATTGGGCTCATACTGGTAGTAATAGCAGGGGGAGAGCTCTTTACCGGAAATACTCTTTTAATGATTGGGTTTGCTTCAGGTACTGTGACTTATAAACAGGTATTAAAAAACTGGTCGGTAAGCTATCTGGGAAATTTTGTCGGCGCTATGGGTTTGGTATCTCTGGTTTTTATATCAGACCTATGGAAGATGAAAAGTTTTGCGATGGGCATAAAGATAGTTCAAATTGCTGCAGACAAAACAAACCTGACATTTCTCCAGGGTTTTTCAAGAGGGATATTATGCAATGTGCTCGTATGCCTTGCTGTTTGGATGTGCTTTTCTGCTAGATCTGTTATAAGCAAAATAGCAGCCATCGTTTTTCCAATCACAGCTTTTGTCGCTTTAAGTTTTGAGCACAGCATAGCAAACATGTATTTTATCCCAATGGGACTGATGATAAAGAACAATCCGGATATCATAGCCGGTATAGCAAAGAATTTGCCGGAACTTAATATGTCCCATTTGAATATAATGGGATTTCTTGGAAATTTATTGTCTGTTACGCTTGGAAATATTATCGGGGGCGCAATAATGGTGGGTTTTGTCTACTGGATGATATTTGTGCTGCCAGGGAAATTGAAAAAAGAAAAAAAGCCAGACACAGAATAGCTACCCTTTTAAGCCAATCTCTTCTGCTGCCGACTGCATGCCTTTTATGGTATGCTCAATGAGCATGTCTAGCTCCATCCCCAACATTGCCGCTCCTTCTGCAATCACAGAACGGTTCACGCCGGAGGCAAAGCCTTTTTGCTTCCACTTCTTTTTTACAGAGTTTACGCTTAAATCCATGATATTCTTACCGGGTCTAAGAACGACAACCGCAGCAATCAACCCTGTCAGCTCATCAATGGCATACAGCACTTTTTCCATTTTATGCACTGGTTCAATTTCGTTTACAATCTTATATCCATGGCTTTCGATGGCTCTTATATAATCTTCCGGAAAACCACGGTGGGAAAGAATTTCCCTTACCATTAAGCAATGCTTATCTGCATACCTTTCATAATCAATGTCATGCAAAAGGCCGATTGCACCCCACTTATCAACTTCTTTTTCACTAAAAATTTCTGCAAAATACCTCATGACAGCTTCAACAGCTAATGCATGCCGTATCAGGCCTTCGTTTTTTACATATTCCCTCAGTATTGCAAAGTTAAAAACTCTATCAGGTATAAAAGAAGCCATGATTTACCCCTTTGGCATATTCCGGCTGAATATAATAAAACCAAGCCCTGTTTTAATGCTTTGGCGGTTTCACCGCGGTCCATACTGCCAAACATAAGCTTTTACCCTATCAGACGTGGAACCGCCATAATTACTTTTTATAGCAATTATTTATAAAAATAAAATACGACATAATCTAAATAAAGATTTTTACAAAGTTTAACTGCAGGTTGGATAGCGAAGACCTTAAATTGTCAGCTTCTTGTGCGCTTATCTCAGCTTCGATGACTTTTAAAAGCGCTTCAAAGCTGTCAACNNCCCATCTTTTTATATGCCAGGCTGGAAAGCGACATCATTATCTGCATTACAACATCTTTCACAGAGAGCTTGTCAATTTCCTCCTGAAGCTTGTTTATCATTTCTTCAGTTTCTTTTTTTGAAGTTTCTTCATCCATTATCACATCTTTTGAAACCCTGTCTTCACCATTACCGCCTTTTTTCTTTTTTTCGACCGTTGCCATAAATTCACATCCTTCTTTAATTTATTAAAAATAAAATATCTTTTTAGCATTTGCATTTGCTGTTTACTGTCATCCCTGATTTCTTAACCGCTTTTTTTATTAGTTGTTATAACAGATTTCTTTTAACCGCTTTTGTATTTATTCGCTGTCATATTTGATAAGTGACATGACATCATAACCCTTTAAAGTATCCCTAGGGTTTAAAAACTCAAGCTCTACAAGAAAGCAAAACCCAACAACCTTTCCACCACTCTTTTCCACAAGTTCCGCCTGAGCTTTGGCAGTGCCGCCGGTTGCAGCAAGATCATCAGCGATAAGGATATTATCGCCAGGCTTAATTGCATCCACATGCATTTCCATCACATTGCTGCCGTATTCAAGATCATATGAGACTTTGCATGTATCATAGGGAAGTTTTCCGGGTTTCCTTACAGGTATAAACCCGGTCCCAAGGCTGTAAGCAAGAGCGGCCCCGAAAATAAAACCCCTTGCTTCCGCGCCAAGGATGGAATCGATTTTTTTGCCCCTATAATAGTCTGCCATGACGTCAATAGTGTATTTTAGGGCTTCACCATCCCCTATCAGCGGTGTTATATCCCTGAAAACTATTCCTTTTTTCGGGAAATCTTTGATATTCCTGATTTTAGCTTTTAAATCCAATTTTACTCCTGTCTTAAAATCCTTTTTACTGTTTATCCTTATTTACCCTGAAATCATATTAAGTGAAATAAATTCACCAAGATTCTCAAACTTTTTTTACTATTTGTTCTTATTAATGCCTTCAATTAATGAATTTATAAGATAGTCTATATCCAGTTCCTTATAATCAAGCTGCCTTAATATTTCAACCGGACTGTATTTCTGTCCATAAGACCAGATTTCCTTTAAAAAACTCCCTGCCCTTTTCTGTTTTACCCAGTCATCTCCAAACTTTCTCAGCATGTAATCTTTGAGCTGGGCCTCAAATATCCATGCCCTGATATAATTGCTGCAATAAAACCCTTCATCAACATCTTTAAGGTAATCGGCCACTGAATAGTCCATCATGTTTACCCCATTTAAGATTTCCCTGTAAGCTTCGTCTTTACCGGAAACAGGATTTTTATCGTGGAGCAAAAGCTCATAATTTAATTTGCCGGCATATCTTCTGCAGAACCACAGCTTTATAATATTTGAAAAATACAGGAATTCTTTTGCGACTTCAGGAGGCATTTTTAAAAAGCCTGTCAGCCAGCGCCTGTCCTGCATTATATGCTCAAGCGTAAATGCATAACCTTCTGTAACGGCATTGTCTCCCAGGAATTTAAATTCAAAATCCATATCAGCTTTTACATTTGCAAAATGCTGCGCATGTCCGCCTTCATGAAACATTGCTTCATAATCATCCTGTCCGCCTATTGGCATTACCACCAAATATATTTCATCCGGCACTCTTACCGTGGCGCAAAAGGCCCTCGGTGATTTGTTTTTCCTTTCTTCCACATCAAGTATTATGTTCGGCTGCCTTTCCAAATCTATCCCCATTGCCATCAGCGTGTCCTTAAAAACCGGCACAAGCTGGTCCTTTTTAAAGTATTTGTCAAATTTTTTGGCCCTCCGAAGATATGCGAAGTCACTCTTCCTTGATTTTTGCAGACTCACTGAAATTTCCCGGGAAAGAAGGGCGCCAAAATTTTCTTCATATAGCTGCCTTGTTTCGTCAAGCAGCCTGTCAGTCTGGCTCGCAGTCTGTTCAAAATCTTCATTTTTTAAAAATGAAAAAAAATCCTTATAGCTTTCAAAGCCAAGTTTTTTTGCCTCATTGTGAAGTGTGGTCCAGTAATTTAATAAATTGGGATTAAATGTTTTTCTAACCATTTCATTTCTCTTGTCATCNNTCTTTGCCATCTATGTCAAGGGTTGCTTTTGCTTCCTGTTCGGCAATCTCATCTGAAAGATCCCTTACCTGGTTTTCAAGCAAACCTTCGCCGCAAAGCTGCAAAAGGTTTGAAAGTCTTGAGATTTCAATAGGTGAGCCAGCTTCGTCTTTTAGTTTTTTTAACTGCCCGAAATTTGCGGTCGAAAAAAGATCCGCATATTCCTCATATAAAGCAGCGGTGTTTAAATCATCCTTATGTCCCGCAAAATGAAGGTAATATTCCTTGTCCAAAGCAGAAATAAATTTTTGGGCGGCTAGCCTGTATTTTTCTAAATCCATATATATATATGTTCCTTTTTATTTTAGGTCTTTATTATAAGTCTTCCATTCAGATTTTTATTTTAGGTCTTTATTCCAGATTTTTTATTTCCAGGCATCTAGTTTAGATCTGTATTTTAGATCTTTTATTCCAGATCTTTATTTCAGATTTTCCCTTATAACCTTTAGTATACCGGCCTCATCAAGCCCGTAAGCGGCATATAAGTCCGCCGGGCTGCCGGATGCGCCGAATTTGTCTTTTACGCCTATCCTGACGACTCTGGTGGGTTGCTTCTCAGAAAGTACCTCACAAACCGCGCTTCCGAGCCCGCCTATTATATTATGGTCCTCGACCGTAAAAACAAGCCCGGTCTTTTTTGCGCTTTCTATTATGAGCTGCTCATCTATTGGTTTAATAGAGGCCATGTTTATAAAGTCGATATCAATTCCTTCAGCCTGCAGTTTCTTTACCGCAGACATACAGATATGGGTGGTATATCCTGCGGTTATCAGCGTGGCTTTTGTGCCGTCAAATAATTTTACCCCTTTGCCTATTTTAAACTGATAATTTTCATTGAAAATAAGGGGGCTTGCGCCTCTGGTCAGCCTGATATAACAGGGTCCGTTATATTCTGCGGCGGCATCAATTATTTTTGAAGTCTCTGTTCCGTCAGATGGGGAAAGGACAACAATCCCCGGTATGGCCCGCATTATTGCAACATCTTCAATTGCCTGATGGGTCGCCCCGTCTTCCCCTACTGAAATACCGCAATGTGTGGCACATATTTTTACATTAAGGCCCGGATATGCCACTGATACGCATACCTGGTCACATGCCCTCCTGGATGCAAAAACTCCAAATGTCGACACGAAAGGGATTTTCCCCATTGTTGCCATTCCGGCTGCGGCGCTTATCATATTTGCTTCAGCAATTCCGAAATTAAAAAACCTCTCCGGAAACTTTTTTGCAAAGATTACAGTCATGGTGGACTTGGACAAATCGCAATCCATCACAACTATATTTTTATTTGTTTCTCCAAGCGCGGCCAGTCTTTCCCCATAAGCATTTCTTGTTGCAGCCTTTTTATCACCTTCATATAAAATAGATTTTGCCTCATCTGAAATCATTTGGTTTAACCTTCCTGTCGTATAAATAAATTAAATTGACTTTTAAAAGATATTCTACAAAATATTAATTAAAATTTATAGTTACAGATAATATTATACAATGAGCACAATCTCAAAAAGCAATAAAAGGCTTATTTATCCGGCGTTGATATGGTTTTGTATTTTTTTCATTCTCCCTTTAATGATAATCTTTATTTATTCATTTACAACAGACTATATTTTTTCAGGCGGCAAAATAAGTTTTACTCTGAATAATTTTCTTATTATCTTTCAAAAAAAATACTACCTGATAATCCTGGGACGCTCTCTCTTAATCAGTGCAATAACCACATTTTTTTCAATAATGTTTTCATACCCTGTCGCATACTACCTGGCAAAAAAAACAAGATTTGACAAAATCCTTATTGTCGTTTTGATGATACCTTTTTGGGTAAACTATCTTATCAGGATTTTTGCATGGAAACTCCTGCTTTCTGAAAATGGCATTATTAACCAGTTTCTATTATGGGTGGGAATAATCCATGAACCTTTCAGGATACTTTATACGCAGACAGCAGTTATTCTGGGGCTCATCTATACCTACACGCCAATGATGATTTTGCCGTTGTATGCAACTATTTTAAAAATAGACAGTTCACTTATAGAAGCGTCAAGGGATCTTGGCGCATCAAGAGCCCGGGCTTTTTTTGATATAACATTCAAGCTCAGCTTTACAGGTATTTTTGCAGGCACCCTTCTTGTCTTTATTCCAGCATTGGGTTCGTTTGCAATTCCTGCAATTCTTGGAGGGACAGATTCACAAATGATAGGCAACATGGTCGAAAACCAGTTTGCCCATGTTGGCAACTGGAATTTCGGTTCAGCATTCACACTGACCCTTGCAGTGCTTTCAATTGCGCTTATCCTTTTCTATTCAAAGATCTTCGGTCTTGAAACAATTTATAAAAGCAGAGAATTTTAGGGAGTTTATGAAGTCTCTATGAATAAAAGAAAGCCTGTATTTTTAACAATTTACACAATAGGATTTTTTTTATATATCTTTTCGCCGCTTGTTCTTATTTTTATTTTCGCATTCAACAGCGGCGAGGGATACAATTTCCCTCTTCAAGGAATTACTTGGCACTGGTTTATCGAATTATTTTCTGACAAAACAGCGCTGCATTCAATTGAAAACAGCGCAGTAATTGCCCTCATCTCAGCCACAGTCTCAACAATACTTGGAACAGGGCTTACAATAGGAATAATCAAGGGAATCACCAAATATAAGGCTTTCCTTATCACCGCGCTGCTTTTGCCGGTTTTGATGCCAAGCCTTACAATCGGTATTGCCGCATTGGTTTTTTTCAGGGCAATAAGTATTCCGCTCGGTATACCGGTTGTAATTCTTTCGCATGTTTCAATAAGCATCAGTTATGTGTTTCTTATAATGATGGGAAGGATTGAGGGAATTCATCTTGAAATACAGGAAGCAGCCATAGACCTTGGCGCTTCATGGTTTGGCAGCATAAAGGATGTACTTATACCGGGCCTTTTACCTTCAATACTTGCAGGCTGGCTTTTTGCTTTTATGATAAGCTGGAATGAATTTATAGTCACCTATTTTTTAATCGGGACAGATGTGACATTGCCAATTTATATTTTTTCACAATTAAGATTCGGCATTTCACCAAAGGTAAATGTGATTTCAGTGCTGGTGACTGTTTTTACTTTGACAGCAGCAGTTTTACTGGCAGGAAGCAGAAAAATATATCAAAGAATAAAAACCGGCAATAGTTATCCCGGATAATTATTCCGGCCAGGAATAAAACTGAAAAACATTAAATGGAATTCGGATTATGTATCCTTAGCCATTGCCTCAAGATAGATACACCTCCTCTATCGATTGTACCTGTCTGGCCTTCAGTGCCCGCTGTTTCAGGAATAGTCCCTTTATTATCTCCCCCAGTAAAGCTGCTGATGTCAAAAACCACAAGGGCATTATCCGCAGCAGATGTAGCATAAAGATAATTTCCACTGATCTTCAATATATTTACAGCTCCCAGATAATTCGGTTTTCCTGAGCCTTTAATAACATCTACAAGAACCGGTTTACCTGGATCGATAACATCATAGACTGATATTGCATTATTTGTGACGGATGATACAAAAGCATAATTATTTACAACCTTGACATCAATAGCGTCTTCAAGATAATTGGGGTTGCCTTTACCGCTAATATACCCTGTAAAAGTCGGACTTAAAGGGTTACTGATATTTATAATTGACAGCGCTGCTTCGTCATATGCTGTAACATATGCATAATCACCAGCCACGAAAACGCTGTTAGTGCCTTCAAGATGATTAGGCTTTCCAGCACCTTTAATCACAGCAGCAAAAGTCGGTTTTTTTGGTATCTCAATATCAATAATTGTAAGAGCATTGTCGCTTCCGGAAGCAATATATGCATAACCATTGTTCACTGTCACAAAACATGGGTTATCTAAATAATTTGGAGCTCCAACGCCGGAAATCGATCCAATAATCGCTGGCTTGGTCTTGTTGCTGACATCTATGACAGTCAAACCATCTGAAACTTCATCAACGGTATAAGCAATAATGCCTTCTACAAAAATACCCCCCCACCTCGAATCAGCAGCCTTGTAATCTTCCGGGGGGCCGATTACAAGCTTTCCTGTTAATTGAGGGCCTTTGCCCACAGGGTCACTTATATCATAAATAAGCAAAACTCCTCCATCATCATAAACATATGCAAAATTTCCTGATACAAATACGCCGAAAGCCCCGAAATCTTTACCTTCATAAACCGGTACTTTAACACTGCTTGCAAGGGCTGGTTTGGCCGGGTCACTTATGTCAAAAACTGACAGGCTGTTATCATCATAGCTTACAACATAGGCATAATTTCCTGAAACATCTACACAGTTTGCACCTTTCAGGAAATTTGGCGACCCTTTCCCATTAATAACTCCCTTAAGGATGATTTTCTTTTCACCCACAGCAAAGCCCTGCTTTAATACGGGATTGAAAAAACAGATGCCTGCAATTAAAACAAAGATAAACAGGAATAAAAAACCTTTTTTCATTATCATCCCACCACTCTTAAAATATAGACTTTACAAATATTTTATAAATCACTTAAGCTTACTCCCACAGTTTGCACAGAATATATTAGTGTCCAAAACCGGTGTGCCGCAATTTACACAGAATTTTTTCTGCCCGGAATCTGCCTTTTTTTCATCTGCAACTTTACCTTCGGTTCCTTTTTCATCTATAGACGCTTCTAAAGTTTCATTTTTATCTTTTGTCTCAGGATGCTTGGATTTTTTACCTTTTTTTGAAACTTCTTTACTTCCTGTTTCGGTAACTTTCCTTGCATCAGTTACTCCAGAATCTTTTACAATGCCTGCATCGGCATCCCAATCTTTATCTGTTGTCACCGCACCACCTTTGGGTTCTTTGGTTTGCAGCTTTGTCTTTGCCTGCTCTCCTGAAGTCTCAATCATTTTAATATTGCTCTCAGCTGCAGCAGCCTGGTTTAAAGCCACGGGAGGTTGTACGGATGCAATATAGATAGGCCCTTTTGTAATTATTACATCAGGAGCAGTTTTTTTAGGTTTCCTGTGTCTTAATAATACTGCAATAAGTACTATCAATAAAATAAGAAGAAGCAGGGCGCCGCCAAATATCAGATAAGTATACATGGGGCCTAAACCAAAAAGGTCGAAAGACATCAGGGAAGAAATTATAGAAGTTGTTTCTGGTGCAGTTGTTTGCGGAACAGTCTCCTGAAGTATCGTTTCAGCTGCTGTTACAGGAGGTGCTGTCTCTGCGGTAATAGGTACATCACTTTCCATATTGGATTGAGCTTTTGCTTTATACTCCTGTGCCAGAAGATGCCCCGAACTTAAGTTAAGTACCGCGTTGAAATGCTTGATTGCCTCAGAATAGTGGTTCTGCATGAACAATGCAAGCCCTGCTCTCCATTCTTTATCAACCGGCCCGAGTTTGTTTTCACCTTCAAAAATAAGTTTTATATCATTTGACGGCCTTAAAAAGTTTGTCATATTATCAGTTCCTGTCGTAAGCATGCCGATGACACTGCCATCTTCTGCAAAGACTGGGCTGCCGCTGTTTCCCGCTACAGCATAAACCAGCGCCTGGAAAACTGAAGTGCCATTTATCGTTTTTTTACCGCTTATGGAACCTTTTACAACTGTGGGGCTTAGAGTATCGTCCTGGCCGTAATCAGCAGTCCACGGGTAACCCATAACAGTTATAGAATCTGTAATTTCAATTTTTGAAGAATCACCCATGAGGACGCTTGAAAGCGCTCTTCCGATAGCAGGCGTTATTTTCAGTACAGCTATGTTGCCCTGGGTGCTGTCACTTACCCTAACCACCTCAGCTCTTAAAAAATTATTATTCGCACTGTCGGGTTTTGATACAGTTGCAGTATTAAACTGTACCCAGACATCCCTGTCAGGAGTGTCTGAATTTTCGCCTTTAAAATTAAACCCATTATAAATAGTGGTCCAGTCCGAGTCTGAGAGTTTGCCATAATCATCCGGGTATGTTGCAGATATATATGCATCCAGTAGCGCATTTTTCATGGCAACTTCATTTGTTTCCCTGTCATCAACAAGGTCACCGCTTGTTATTATGTTTCCAGTCTCCGGGTTAACAACAAACCCTGTTCCGTTAAATGGCCCCCAGGTGAATTTATCTTTGCTCCATTGGTTTATAACCGGATCAAAAACATAAGCAGAATATATGG
>PMCC01000079.1:0-5450 GCA_003155275.1 Actinomycetota bacterium
CTACAAAGAGAATTATGGACAGCCTTAATTAAAATAAGATTAAAATAAGATTAAAAAATATTAATCCAAATTTTAAAATACAAGATCTAATATTCCTTTTAATAAACAAAATAAATGGCCCGCAATCCTGCATACACATACAGGGTGCAAGCCATTTTTTAAGGTAATATTATAAAGACTTAATATCTTTTAAAATTACGTTCCGGTCTGCTTTTCTGTGGAAGGGCCTCGTTTACCTTGATTGAACGTCCGCTAAAATCTGTACCGTCAAGAGCTTCTTTTGCTTTTTCTGCTTCTTCGGCGCTGGACATTTCAACAAATCCAAAACCCTTATTGCCAATTACACTGGCGCTAACAACTGTTCCATACTCTGCGAATAATTGCTCAAGTTGTTCATCAGTAACTGAATAGCTGAAATTACCCACATAGAGTTTGCTGCCTTGCATACATACCTCCTTAAAAATATTAAAATTCCCTGGGCTTCATCATATTTCATTTGGAGAGAGGCAGTTAAAAGCAACAACCTGCTCTTGATTAAAATATCATTTATCAGAGGAAACACTTAATTCTATCCTTAATGTAATACTTTTGTCAAATAATATTTTAATTTTGTTATTTGTATTTTAAAAGAACATAGTCCAAAAAACTAAAAACACTCTTAAGTTTATCGTTTTATTAAACTTTAAAATGAAATTTATATCCTGTATTAAGAATCGCTGTTGTTTTCAAATTGGCTGTAGTACAGGTTTGCATAAAAGCCGTCTTTGGCAAGCAATTGGCTATGGTTTCCCTGCTCCACAATGTCACCGTTGTTCATTACAAGAATCAGGTCTGCATTCCTAATGGTGCTTAACCTGTGGGCGATTATGAAGCTTGTCCTGTCTTTCATAAGGTTATCCATTGCCTTCTGTATAAGCAGTTCCGTCCTGGTGTCTACTGAGCTTGTAGCTTCATCAAGGATAAGTATTTTAGGATTTGAAAGAATTGCCCTTGCAATAGTAATCAGCTGTTTCTGTCCTTGTGAAATATTGGAAGTCTCCTCATTTAACTCGTGGTCGTACCCTTTTGGCAAAGCATGGGCAAAATGATCGACATATGCAATCTTTGCGCTTTCGAAAACTTCTTCGTTTGTTGCATCCTGCCTGCCGTATCTTATATTTTCCATAATGGTGCCATTGTAGAGCCAGGTATCCTGCAGGACCATTCCAAAAATATCTCGCAGGTCAGCTCTTGTGAAATCTTTTATGTTATTGCCGTCGATAAATATCCCNNTTTATATCTGCAGAAAACCCTTTGATAATCAACTGCTCAGGGTTGTATCCAAAATAAACATCTTTGAAGTCAACGCTGCCGGTAATATTTTCAGGTTTGACAGGATTGGCCCTGTCCGGTATTTCTTCTTCTTCTTCCAGGAATTCAAAAACTCTCTCTGCCGCTGCTGCAGTCTGCTGCAGGACATTTGAAATGTTCGCAATCTGGGAGATAGGCTGCATAAAAGAACGTACATAAAGAATGAAAGCCAGTATGTCACCAACAGGCATTTTACCCTGCGCAGCCAGGTAGCCGCCCAATACCACCACAGCAACATAGCCAAGATTTCCGACAAATAATGTAATAGGCATCATTAGCCCTGATAAAAATTGGGATTTCCATGCCGCTCTGTACAAGACATTATTATAACCGTCAAATTTCTCTTCGCTTTTTTTCTCGCCGTTAAAGGCCCTCATTACATTATGTCCGCCATACATTTCTTCCACATGGCCGTTGACATGCCCCAGGTAAACTTGCTGTTGTTTAAAATACTTTTGTGATTGCTTGACAACAACCATTATAAGGCCAAGAGACAGAGGCACCACAATAATAGCGGCAAGAGTCATTATCCAGCTTATGGTAAACATCATGACCAAAACGCCTATTACCATGACAACCGAAGTTATTATCTGCGTTAAACTCTGGTTTAAAGTCTGGTTTATCGTATCGACATCATTGGTAACACGGGAAAGGATCTCACCGTGATTGGTCCCGTCAAAATATTTCAAAGGCATCCGGTTGATTTTTTCAGATATGTCTTTTCTTAAACGATATGTTATTTTCATGGAAACGCCGGACATTATCCATCCCTGGACGTAAGAAAAAAGCGCTGAAACAAGGTACAAGCCAACCGAGATAAGGACTATGGTCCCTATATATTTAAAATCTATACCGGCTCCGGTCCCTGATATTTTCCCCACAACACCTTCAAAAAGCCTGGTTGTGGCTTTTCCCAATATCTTTGGTCCTACAATAGAAAATACTGTTGAAACGATAGCAAAAACAATTACAACAGACACCTGTAATTTAAATTCACTGATATATTTTATAAATTTGGCCATTGTGCCTTTGAAGTTTTTAGCTTTTTCCCCCTGCATCTGAACTCCATGTCCGCCCGGACCGCCGAAGCCCAGCGGGCCGCCTCTTCTTGGCTTTGGTTTTAAATCGGCTATACCCTGTCCGCCAAAACCTGGTGCTCCCTGACTTATTTTTTTATTATTTCCAATATTCTCCTGATTGCTCATGCCAACTCCTCCTTACTAAGCTGTGACAGGGCAATTTCCCTGTAAGTGTCACAACTTGCCATAAGCTCTTTATGCGTCCCTATACCTTTAATTTTGCCTTCGTCCAGCACTATTATCTGATCAGCGGTCATTACTGTCCCTACGCGTTGCGCCACAATAAGTATTGTACTTTTTGTAGAATAGCTTTTAAGCGCTTTACGGAGGGCCCTATCTGTTTTAAAATCCAGCGCAGAAAAACAATCATCAAGGATTAAGATTTCAGGGTTTTTTACAAGCGCCCTTGCAATCGAAAGCCTTTGATTTTGTCCGCCTGATACGTTTTTCCCACCCTGGGAAATCTCTGAATCCAAGCCTTCGGGCTTTTCACTTATAAACTCCATTGCCTGTGCAGCCACTGCAGCCGAGTCCAGCATTTCCCGGCTTGCGCTCTCATCACCGAACTTAAGGTTGCTTTCGATAGTTCCTGAAAAAAGAATGCTCTGCTGAGGCACATAACCTATTTTCTCCCTTAGGTCATGCTGCTTTACATCACGGATATCAATTCCGCCAACAAGTATCTTGCCTCTCGAAACATCATAAAAACGCAAAAGCAGATTAACTATAGTAGATTTACCAGAACCGGTGGAACCGATAAATGCCGTTGTGGCGCCCTGTTTTGCTGTAAAGCTGATATCATGCAATACATCCTCATCCGCTTCAGGATAACTAAATGAGACATCCCTGAATTCCACCAATCCGTTACCTGAGCTGCCGAAAGTTTTTGCATTTTCAGGATCTTTAATTGTTGCCTCGGTTTCAATCACTTCAACGACACGGCCCGCAGATACTGAAGCTCTGGGAATCATAATAAACATGAATGAAAGCATTAAAAATGAGATTATTATAAGCATTGCATACTGCATGAAAGCCATTATATCGCCAACCTGTATGTGAGATGATTCCACCTGGTGCGCTCCAACCCAGATAATAAGCAATGACACACCGTTCATGACAAGCATCATTACAGGCATCATTATGACCATCACACGATTAATAAATAAAGAAGTTTTTGTAAGGTCAACATTGGCTTTGTCAAATCTATCCTCTTCAAATTTCTGTGTATTAAATGCCCTTATAACCATAATGCCCGAAAGATTTTCACGTGTGACCAGGCTCAGCCTGTCTATAAGTTTCTGGACTATACGAAATCTTGGCATGGCTATAGAAAAAACTACCAGTATAAGAGAAATAATAACTACGACAGCAAGCGCTATTATCCATGACATCGACGTGCTTTTTGCAAGTGCGCGCACTATGCCGCCGATAGCCATAATAGGTGCGTAGCATACAATCCTTATTAATATTATAATAAGCATCTGTATCTGTGTTATGTCATTGGTCGATCTTGTAATAAGCGAAGCTGTAGAAAATTTATCAAACTCAGCATTCGAAAAATTCTCAACTTTAGTAAAAACCTTTCTTCGTAAGTTCTTAGCCAGCCCTGCGGCAACTCTTGCAGAAAAATAGCCTACTGCAATGGTACACGCTGCAGATGCCAGGGACAACAGCAGCATTAAAAGCCCTGTGCGGACAATATAATCGTTTTGAAAATTGGCCGTATTCACGCCAAGCGCCGCATATTCAATTTTTACGGCTCCCACGGCTGATTGTGTAATCATTTTAGTTCCGAGGGCCTCAAACTGCTTGTCTGTGGCATCCTTAATTTTGGAAAGTTGTTCGGNNGTCAAAGCCCATTTTGTCAATTCCCAGCTTGCTGCTTGCAGCAGAAGCTTTTGCCGGGTCTTTTACCATCTGTTCTATGCCGGATACTACCAGAAACGCCTTGCCAAAAATAGGGTTTATCCTGTTTGTCTCACTTGCAGATATCTTGTTTAATATATATACAGGCTCTTTTTCAAGTTGAGGGTAATCCTTAAGGTATTTTGAATAATTAGGCGAGGTTTTGTCTATAAGAGTATAGTCACCAACTACTGAGGCTTTATCTTCTGCGCCCATAAATATTGTGAGCTTGTCCATCTCAGACTGGCGGATGGCTTTAGGGACAGCATTTACTATTCCGCCCTGTTGAATACCGTTATTAACGATATTTGACATATAATCCGGAAGTGTCAGATCAGCCATTGCCTGGGCAAATAACAGGATAATGGAAATTATTATAATAAATATAAAAGGTTTTAAATATTTCGCTAATTTTATCATCAGGTCTTTCTCTTTCTGCTTTTCTAATTGTCCTTTGCTGTTTCTTTACCAAACATTTTTTCAGGCATTTCCTTAGAAATACTGCCCGTTATTTTATTACTGAGCTCACAATATTTTAAAAGCTCATCGTAATCCAGGGCATCAAACAAAGAAGACAGCGTAATGAAACTTTTTCTTTTTAGCGAATCGAGCTGTTTGCTCGATTTTTCGGTCAATGCAACTTTTATGACCCTGCGGTCATCAGGATTTCTTTTCCTGAAAAGAAGCTCCTTACTTACTAGGTTATCCACAATCTGTGTTGTTGCGCTGCTGGTGATGCCAAGTATCCCGGCAAGGTCCTTAATGCTGGTATTCACATTCTTTTTTACATTCTTTTTTACAATTTGTAAAACCATCCATTGAGAATGAGTTATCTGCATAACATTAAAGTAAAGGTGCATCTCTGCAACAATTTTACTCTTGATTGCATAAATGCTCTCAACAGATTTTTCTATAAGTTTTTTTCTGTCTTCCATACTATCCCTGAAAAAACACTGCGATATTTATTATTTAATATTAGTTAAGTAACTTATTAAATAAGTATCTTAACTAATATTTATTTCTTGTCAAGCTTTTTTTAAATTTTCTGTAACTTTTCTGTAATTTACCCAATGAGTTCTTTTAAATGAATTTCTTTTTTTCTTCTCAGCAGCTTAT
>PMCC01000079.1:5531-11912 GCA_003155275.1 Actinomycetota bacterium
TGGTACCAAAGTTGTCTGATGTATTTTCCCAACCTGACATTTTACTTTTATACCACTCATAAACGTCTTTAACTGAGCCCTTTGTCACCTCTGCAAACATAGCAAAACCAACTTTGCCATTATCGCCTTTATTCTTTGCAGAATAGGTAACCTTGATGTCCGGATAAGCAGGAGCTTCTGCAGGCCACCATTCAGGAACTTTTGCATCTCCGCCAGCCTGGACGACACCGCTGTCAGTGCTTATTTTGACGCTATCGTCTTTAGTATCAATACTTACATCGCTTCCGATTGCACTTTCCACGACCTTCGATACAGCTTTTTCCGCAACTTTTTGGGCAATATTTCCGCATGAGGCCACAGACAATACAATGGCAAATGCCATTACCACAGCCAGTATTGTTACTAGTTTTTTCTTCATTAAATACTCCTCCTTCTTTATTTCCCGTTTATGCTTTTTCTGTCCAATGCTTCTTACACCTGAACAACAACAAAATATTATAACTAGAAATAAATAAAATTCTAGTAAATTTTTCAGAAATTTGATTTATTTGATCTTAATATGGAAAGGGTAAAATACCAGTTTTCAAACTTCCCTAATTTGCCAAATATTTCTATTGAACTATAGCTTCAGGCTTCTAACAATTAATGCAGATGAGAAGTTTGGTCTCTTAAAATAAAGGCAGATGAAATACTCTAACTATTATGATAATTATTTTAGAAAGCTTTGCCTGAATAAACCCTATAAATAGTTTTCAGGATTCTGGGGCTGTCCTTCTATCCTGACCTCAAAGTGCAGGTGGTTGCCTGTGGAGTACCCGGTGCTTCCGACATAACCTATGACCTGTCCTCTTTCCACATATTGGCCCACCCCAACATTAAACCCTGAAAGGTGGGCATAAAAGGTGGCGACACCGCCGCCATGGTATAAAAGTATGCAATAGCCATATCCTCCGTCATAATCTGTTTTTAAAACCTGGCCCGAGTCAGCTGCAATAACGGGTGTTCCCAAGGGGGCAAACAGATCCAACCCTTTGTGCAATCTTGAATTTCCGGTCGCACTGCTTGTCCGCAGGCCAAATCTTGAAGAGATTTTGCCGTTTGTCGGCCATAGAAATTTTCCGGTTGGAGCATTCCCGTCTTTATAATTCTTCAGTGTATCTGTAACCTCGATTTCTTTTGCTGACAACTGATTTTCCATGGCTATTAAAGCATCTTTATTTGCCTTTGCCTGGGAAAACATATCCACTTTTTCATTATAAATATCTTCTATATCCCGTTTTTTATTCACTGACATTTCAATCAGTTTATCTATATTATCTTTTTCACTCTTCTGGTCNNTGTGACAATATCTGCGTCCTGTTTTAAAAGCAGGTTCATCATCTTGTAGCGCGAGATGAATTCAATAAAATCCCGGGACTTTAAAACAATATTGATTATATCTCTGTCACCCTTTTTATATATTTCCGCTATCATTGAATTTAAAATATCATCTTTTTCCTTCAATTCGCTTTCCAGCTGCGCCAGCTCCTGTTCATTTTGAACGAGCAGCAGGGTAGTCTTGTCAATTGCCAGTTTGGCTTGAGCCTGTCTGCTGCTCAGCTCATCAAGCTCGGACAATGAAGAAAGTAATTTTGATTCCACCTGCTGCACCTGCGCTGAGTAAGCGTCCTGTTCCTTTTGAGCCTGTTCGATTTTTTTTTGTGCTTCCTCTTTGTCTATCTTAATCTGCTCGAGGCTGCTCTGGTCAGCATAAACGGCATTGGGATATCTAAGGAGATAATTATATGAAAAAATCAGTGAAAAAATTGACATGGCAATAAAAGCCGAAATGGCTGTAGATCTTAATAATTTTTTTATTTTTATTCCAAACATAGATAAAAGCGGCTTTAACTTTAAAAATAAAAACGCCTTATTTGCCTTCAGTTTGGCGGTTTTTACAATAGGGCAAGGTTAGCATAATTATTATTATTTATTTTCCTTAAGGTGTATTTTAGGGTATTTAAGCTAAATAGACAAATTCTAAGGTATTAAAATAAAGGGTAGCAACTTCCAGCCGATTAGCTAACCTGATGATTTTCCCTTACCAGTGTCGTTTTATTATTTCCTGAGACATCATATACTCTTCCTTTCCACGAAAGGCCTTCCCCGTACTTGGCCTGGAAAAAAGATAGAAAAATAAGGGCATCTATTATAGCCATGGATACAGGCGCAAGGAGTATATCAAGCATCCTTTGTTTATATCTGATCGCAAACATTGTCTTTATCGCAAGCACAATAATAACCTGGATAATCATTAACCTTATAATAGCGGCGGGCCAGTCAAATAAAAAAGCTCCCAATGGAAGCAGGACAAAAGGAACAAGAAGTGTCGCAGTAAGCACGCCGGTGAAAGAAAATAATGCCAGAATGTTGCCGTTAAATGCCGGGTATATGCTTTTAGCCAATCCTATTATTACCCCTTTTAAATTCTTATACATCCTGCAAAATATTGTATTCCTTCCATCAAATACCATAAACTTTAGCCCTTCTTTTTTTACCCTCTTGGAAATCTGGATATCATCAACCAGATGCCCTTTAATTGATTCATACCCGCCTATTTTTTCATAAGTTCCCCTTTTAAACATCATAAACTGCCCCAGTGCAGTACAAAATAAAGGACTTTTACTTTTCTTTATTAGTATAAAAGGTATAAAACATTGAAGTGCGGTATTTATTATTGGAACTGTCATTCTCTCTGCAAAAGTAACCATTATCTGCCTTGGGTATGTAGAAAGTGCATCCACTTTTGTGGCTATTAGCGCGCCTAAAGCGCTTGACACAGTTTTTGGAAAATGAAGGGTATCCGCATCGGTAAAAATAAAGAACTCACCTTTTGCATGCTTTGCCAGCTGGTGGGATGCAAAATTTTTACCGATCCACCCGTCTTCAAGAGGGGCGCCATCCACCAATCTGACCCTGTTGTCTTTTTGGGCTATTTCTTCCACCACTTTGCCTGTTCCATCAGATGAGTTATCATCCAGGACGATTATTTCCATATTTGGGTAATCCTGCTTCAAAAGAGATTTTAAACATCTTGAAATGTTTTCAGCTTCATTCCTTGCGGGAATTAAAATTGATATTAGCGGAGGATTTTTTAATGCCTGGCCGATTGATGAATAATTTTCCATATTTTTAAAAACGAAGTTGTTAATCACCAGATTCAGCAGCATAAAGCCCAATATAAACAAAACAACGTACTGGTAATAAAGTAAAAAATCCATTTTTTAATCCTTAATCTTATTTTTCGTCTAAAAAAATTTCAAGACTGCACGGTAACTGTATTTTGCATCCCTATATATATCTTGGAGTTTATAGTGCTCTATAAAACCTTTTTTACTTAATTGGTTCATTTCCTGCATTAATGCCGGCTATATGGCCGAAAGTGAGTGCCGGACCAATGGTGCTTCCCGCGCCCCAATATGCATTGGCTGTAGGAGATGCAATGCAATTACCGGCTCCATAAAGCCCTTCAATAGGTATATTTTCAGTATTTAGTACCTGGGCTTTTTCATTAATAACAGGTCCGCCGTTGGTATCGAGCGTCCCGGCTCCTAATATTACAGCATAATAAGGGCCGCTTGAACTTAATGGATATATTGTATAGTTTTTTGATTCTTTTGGCGGCCATTCACTGCCGGGTATTGTTGGAGGAAATGTCGTCCATTCACGATCGTAATTATAATCACCACGATTAAAATCCAGGTCTTTACCTGATACTGCAAATTCATTAAAGCGGTCCACTGTTTTTTTCAAATTGCCGGAAAAACCACTGTCAAGCCCAAATCCACCGGTGTGTCTTGATAGCAGTGTGAGCCTTGAATTAATATTTTTAGAAAGTTCGTCAAAGTCATTTCCAGAAATTATATATGGAGCTTCAATTCCCTGAACCGGCAGCGGAGGAAAACCCTGCCAGAGCGTTGCTGTTCTCTGGTCATAAATCAAAAATACAAGCATATTTTTCCATTCAGCGCGCTGCGGGTCCCAAACAAAGTGCATCATGGTCCTGTCATTATAATTACGTTTTTCGTCCATTATGCGATTTCCGTATCTATTAACCTCAAGTATGCTGTCACCCATTATATAAAAAACACTATGCACTCCTGAAGGGTCACTTAACGCCTGCTCAAGAACAATTTCTGCACGAAAAGCTCCCGCCATATTACCAAGTTTTGCCCCTATGGCACCGGCTATATTGACAAAATCACCGGTGTTTGTCTGAACGCTGCATCCTCCAAAGTGAGGGCCCCGCTGAAAGTGAAGCATCAGTTCGGCATTATGAGTAAAACCGCCGGAACCAAAAATCACTGCTTTTTTTGCTTTAAAAGTGATTTTTCTGTTCCCTCCGGTTAATGCTTCCAGCCCAATTACTTTATTATTGTTATGAATGATTTTAGTTACCCGGTGGTTAAGAAGAAGTAAAATTCCTTTACTGTCAGCCCATGCTTTTAACTGTCGTATAAGCTCACTTCCATACGCCATTTTGCCATCAGGTCCTTCTGAATAAAGAACCCTTCCTCGTATGCCCTTGTTCTCCGGCAAATGGTCCATATAATCTACCTGGGGTTTCCCTGTCCAGTTTATCTCCTGTATGGATTTTATTGCGCCTATGTCCCAAAAATAATCAACCATTTTTGATGCTGTGTCATAATAGGTGGCAATAAGATTGTATTCATTTTCAGGAAGGCCAAGCCGGGCATCTTTGGGATTGTATAGCTGCGGAAATGAATAACGCGCCATATACCGGGTAGCATCGTCTTTTGAATCTTTTATGCCCTTCTCTTCCTGGAAACGGTTGTTTGGAATCCAAAACCCGCCACCGGACCTAAGCGTGGTCCCTCCATAAAGTGCGCCCTTTTCAACCATAATAACTTTTGAACCATTCTGACTGGCGGTTATAGCTGCGCTGTATGCAGCAGCGCCGCTGCCAACTACTAAAATGTCTGCTTCATAATCCCATTGATGATCAACCAAGTTAAATCTCCAGGTTTATTTTTTTATTAAACGGTCTGTTTTTTTTCGCTTCCTCTTGTGCAATAGTAAATTTTCTGAAAACCAAGCTCCTGTTGTACCGGGCATCCCGGGCATATACATCCAACTTCGGATATTATGCACTTGCTTTTACCGGATTCCCAAAGACAAAACGCAAGTTTTTCACCGCAATTAAAATAGGATGGGCATGAGCCGCAGATGCATATTTTCGAAGCTTTATCCAGGTTCATTTAGTCCTCCAAATGAGTTTATCAGTTTTATTATATGTTTTTCAGCAAATTTAACAAAATTAATAAGATATTTATACACCATTAATGTCTATAACTGTAGGAATCGGTTTAACTCTAGTATACATACCAAAGAGAAACTTGGAAACTGTTAAATTTCATTGGCACACCAGTTATGGTTATTTTGAAATAATTAATCTTAAGGATTTATTCGGCATTTAACAATTATTCCGGAGTGTTATAATTATTGCTCTTTATATATTATTTATCTAATAAATTATTGTAGGAACAGTCATGAAAAGAAAATATGCCGTTGTAATCCTGGCAATATTTATAGTGGCATTTATAGTTACNNCAGCTTCTTCAGAAACAACAGAAACAGTTCAGCCTACAGTTGCTGCTGAAAAAATTACAAAAATCGGCGCTGAAATGACTGGTGCAATACCTTCGTTTATGTGCATAAACAAAATGAATATGGTTACAGTCGAAGTTAAAAATACATCTGATTTTACCTGGAGAACAGAAATGCCAAATCTTGTCAGGTTTGGTTACCATTTTTATGGCCAGGACGTAAGCTTTACCGAGTATGATAATACAATCAGAACTGTATTGCCTCATGATGTAAAGCCTGGAGAAACTGCTACTGTAAATGTTGACATAAAAGATGTATTGAATAAAGGGACCTATGTAATTCAGATTGATATGGTCCAGGAGGCAAACGATGATGCGGCAAATAATTTCTGGTTTTCATCAAAGGGTGTCACTATGATTGAAGGAACTTCTTACTTTGGCGCTTGCCAGTAAAAGGTTTTTATTTCTTATATAATTCAACAGTAAATAAATTTCTTTTCATTGTTTTACTACCTCGATTCATCTCAACAACTTAAAAGGTGATGGACAACTGGTTTGTTTTATTAAATCAATAGTTCAGTCTATCAGCTCCTGATATCAATGCAACCCAAGTTTTACCTCTATTGAAAAGAACAGTGTTGCCACTTTTATCTTTAAAATCAAAAGGTTTCAGGGCGCTGTATCTGCTCCAAGTCCCTTCCAGGACTTTCCCATCAAAAAAGTAATATGCACTACCTTCCTGCGTAGTTCGAACAATCATATGGCCCACTTTATC
>PMCC01000079.1:11937-16114 GCA_003155275.1 Actinomycetota bacterium
GAAAAATCAACCGTTACTTTTGAAATTTCCCCTCTTTCAAGCCCTGAAGCATCTAACTTGAATAATAATGGAGACTGGCCGCCTTCCAATGAATAACCAAGTTTTTTGGCGAGTTCTTTGATCCTTGGTGTAAAAGTATATGCGTTATGAGGTGAGACTCTTGATGGGTCCCTTTTGCTGTCAATCCCATTAACTGCAATGTTTGAAACTATGTTGCTGTATCCTGTCTGGTCCCCAAGCGGTGTAAGATAATTTAACCCTAACTTTTCAATGATTTTGTAAAACTGGGGTGCAGTTCCCCAGAAGACATAGACAGGGTCAATGCCTCTTGCTATTTCAGCATAATAGGGCCTTGAACTTCTGACCGGACCCACAACAGCAGCATCATAAGAAGAAAAAACAGCCACAAATCTTGTAATTCCGCCTTCATCCACTGCCTCAAAAACAATATCAGCATTTATTAAACCAGATTGGGGCCGGGCATCAGGAGTATTTTCAATCATTACTACAATTGGCCTTGAATTTAATATCTTATCGGATATCTCAAGCCCGCTGAATATATTTATATTGCCGGTAATCAATTGGCCGCTGAATTTTTCAACAGTTTCCAAGACGGTTGGCCAGTTTTGTATTAAAGTTTCGCCGGAAGAATATTCAGTCNNGTTTGAAATCCTGTAAGCAGTATTGTTGAGGCCAAAACAAAAACAATAATACAAAATTTCAAAATATTTTTCCTGCCGGGTTCTTTCCTCAAATTCATTTATCCTTTATTCCATAAACTTCATTTTCAATTTATTCAATTTATAAATACTTGCTCATTTTTATTTCCGCAGGCAATTATTTTTTATAATCACTTCCAAGTATAATAGTAATATCCACATTATCAACATTGTCAGTTGATTTTGAGATCTCTCCCACACCAATCAGTTTCTTTAAATCATCTGCAACTTTATCTATTCCGGACTTTGTAGTAAAAATGATTATCCTGGTTTTCTTATAATTAAAATTGCCGGCATCTTTTGTTTCGGTAATTTTAAGGATATTTTTATTGCTGCCAAATGCCACTCCAATATTATCTTTGGCTAAAGCTGCAATACCCTGGGTCCCCTGCCCATTTAAAATATTTACAAGGATTGGTTCCGGATTCTCGCCGGCGGTGGTGGTATATGCTGCTGCTCCAGCAGCGGCCGGTAAGTAATCTTTTCCAATTATTATTACTATATCAGAATCCTGTGAGGTTCCGCTTTGTATTGTGGTAGTTCCAACTTTTAATAAACTTTTTATTTCTTCGGCAGCTTTTACAATTCCTGAGTCTTTGGACTTACAAATAATCTGTGTGTTTTTATAGTTATAGCTATTGGCATCAGCAAGCATAGATATATTGTATTTATCTTTGCCGCTTGAATATTTTATTCCTTTAAACGATCCGGATGCTTTTGCTGCAATTCCCTTAATGCCAATGCCATTTAGAATAGATAAATTAAAAACAGTTTCAGATTCAGATACTTTGTCCTTTGCAACAGTAGTTCCGGAGGCATTGCTATCAATAGTCCCTGTATAACTATAGCCATACTGAATATATTGACTCACCAAGCTTTTAAACTCATCCGACGCCAGAAAGTTATTAAGAACATTCTTTCTGNNTCCACATATTGAGTGTCAGTCAGGTTTCTATTGGTGAACTGTTTGCTGGCAATAATATCCCTGATCACATCTGCATGGGAAATTTTCCCAATGGCTAATTTATCGGCCCAATTATTTATAGTTGCCTGGTCAGGATCTATATTAAGGCATCTTTGATACACCCTCTTGACAAATGCTCCTGAGGAAGCAAGTTCTTTGGCGCTTAAAATATTTTTTCCGCATGACTTGAGATATTCAATAATACCGTTATAAATTCCTTCTGCAATTTTATCCCTGAAATTATCATCTTTTAATTCAGCCTCTTCGCTGGGGTTGTTCATAAATACCCCTTCGATTAAAGCTGAAGCCATTTTTGTATTCTTGAGCACTTTAAAATTGGCAGATTTTATGCCTCTGTTAACAGTGCCGATCTGTTCAATTGTCTTGGCGCTTATATAAGCCGCAAGTGAATTACCTGAAGAAGACTGATTAAAGAAAAAAGCCTGGGTTCCGTTCATTTCAGCGGAAGGGTGTGAATTATTATGGATACTTATGAATAAATCTGCATTATTTGAATTAGCAAAATCTGTTATTTCTTCGAGGGAATGATTAATATCGCTTTCACGGGTCATTATCACCTTAAATCCGCCATCAACAAGTTTGTTTTTTAATCTAAGCGCGATATCAAGATTAACATCCTTTTCCAATAAACCTGTCGGCCCGGTTGTTCCACGGTCCACACCGCCATGGCCAGGATCTATACAAATTAAGATTTTTGAACTATCGTCTGCATAGGCGTTCTTAATGCCTGGAATAAAAAAAGGCACAACCAAAATGGTAACAGTTAGAATTATTGAGAAAAATATCCCTAATTTACTTCTAATCATTTCTACTATATTGCTACAGCTTTATAATTATAAATTTAATTTAAAGCTAAATATTGCTACAAATCTATGACTACATTGTACTAATAATTCTTACATATAAATGCACGGTTGTCAATAAAGCAGGTTTTTAATAGAAAGTATTTAACTTGGCCCATAAATTTAGTAACATAAATCCGCATGACTCCGGCTGCTATTCCTAACTAACTATTTTATTGATATTGGAGTTATTGTAGTTTTCGCCTTTATTATTTTATCAATTACAACTTATATTTTTCTAAAAGACAGAAAGTAGGTTATGCTTAATCCGCTATAAATATTTGTCTATTTGAATTTAATAATCCATTGCAAAAGAGCGACTATAAATTCTTTAACTTTTTGACGTGTAACTTCATCAGTAAGCCTGCCTGCCTGGTCAAATTTACCTTCAGCAAAAGTTACCATGATTTCCGGACGGTTCATAATATAGGAATTAAGAAAGACCATTGTCTGTCTCAAGTGGTATTGCGCTCTGGCCGTACCGATCATACCTATGGACGCTCCCATAATGCCGGTAGGCTTTTCCTCAAAAGGATTGGCACTCTTAGGCCTTGACGCCGCATCAATTGCATTTTTTAAAACACCGGGAACAGAATAATTATATTCCGGTGTTACAATAAGAAGTCCATCTGCTGCTTTGATCTTTTCTTTAAATATTTTTATCTTATCATTTGGTTTACTCTCAAGGTCCTGATTGAAAAGAGGGATACCTTCGAGATCAAAAATCTCGATTTTTACATTTTCCGGAGAAAGCTCTTGAGCAGCTGTCAAAAGCATCTTATTATAAGAATCTTTCCTAAGACTTCCGGCAAAACCTAAAATACTGACATTTTCATTTTTATTATCCATAAATTTTATCCCCTATATAAATCTTAAAACAATTTATCTGCACAAGATTTTTTCTCTATTTCTGACTTTTTTTAATTCCTTTATAATTTCTGTGTTTATAATATTACCAATAATTGTAACAGGGCTTGCAGCCTGAGGTTTATTGCCCTGGCTTGCAGGAGTCTTTCCAAAAAAAATACATATTGCGCTTCCGGGAGGCCAGAATGCTATTGTACCAATATCAACTTCTTCAATACCATTTTCAATATCTGCCTTTAAAGGAATTGAAAAGTATATTTCATCTCCCCATACATTAACATTAGAGCTGATGGGCAGTATTTCAAAAAACTCTTTTGCTGTTTTTGTCTCATTTAACTGCACTTTGATATCAAGTTGGCCAGTCAATATATGTATGGTTTTTTTTATTTTATTATCACTTCCTGATTTTTTTTGCATAATTACTTTTTTCTTCTAAAAAAAATATTGTTATTTATATATCATCTTTATAGCGATATCCGGCATCAATATGGTCCCATGATTTGTTATTAAGTAATGTAAGGCTCCCTATACGGTTCCAGTTCTATAGCAAGATATCTTTCCTCTTTATCATCTTCGGTTGTAACTATTACCTCTCCGCCTATGACTTCTTTTATTACGCATCTTTTAAGTGTTGCTTTATGAAGTACAACATCTCCCGGTTTAAAATCATCCAACATTTTTAACTCCTTTTTTTTATTTTGTTTTTTAGTCTCAAATTGTGTTCTTTCTTTAATAAAACTTTTTAAAACCACTTGCAAGACCGA
>PMCC01000052.1:0-7980 GCA_003155275.1 Actinomycetota bacterium
AGCAGAAAGCCTAAAAAAATATGCAGAATTAACAGTAATTTATACTGATAAAGGAAGTTTTACAGTAAATCTTGTACCCTTGTTTATTTCGCTTTCAACAGAAATGTCGCCCTTATGGACATCGACGATCCATTTGACTATAGACAGGCCAAGGCCTGTTCCATGTCCGTTTCTTGCGCTGTCCGCCTGATAAAATCTGTCAAATACATATGGTATATCTTCACTTGAAATACCAACCCCATTATCCTCAATAATGATTTTTGCCATATTATTTTCATTAAGTATTTCTACATCTACTTTGCCGCCTTTTTTGTTATAATTTATTGCATTATCTATAAGGTTTATAAGCAGCCTTGTAATAAGTGTCTGATCAGCTTTTATCTTTATATTGCCGGCCATCCTGAAATTTATCCCGATACCTTTCTCGATAGAAATATTTTTATACTCGTTTACCACTTCTTCAGTAATAAGGTTTAAATCCAGAGGCTCAAAATTTAAATCATATTTTCCTTCATCACTCCTGTACAGCATTAAAAGCTGGGTTATTATATAACTCATCTTCTTGCTTTCCTTTAAAATACTCTTGAGCGAACTAATATATTCATTAGTGCCTCTCTTGCCTGCCAGTGCCTGTTGGGCCTGTGCTGAGATTATTGATATTGGTGTTCTCAGTTCGTGTGAAGCATCTGAAGAAAACTGCCTTTCTTTTTTAATAAAAGCTTCGAGCTTGTCAAGCATCTCATTAAATGTAGTTGCCAGCCTTCCGACTTCGTCTTTTGCTATCGGCATATTTAATCTCTGAACCATGTCCCCTTTACTTATATCGCGGGCNNGGCAAGCAAGATATATAATGGAACTGATATAACCATTATAAGCTTTAAATTCTGCAAAGTGGCCAGAAGTGAATCAAGCGACCTGCCTATCCTTATCCAGCCGATCGTATTTCCGTTAACTAGAAGAGGTTTGTCATAGACTGCCCACCCGTGCTTCTCCTGAAAAATATACCTGGTCTGTTCTTTTTGCAGAGGTATGTTCAATGCCTCAGGCATCCCTTCACTCATTATTCCGGTATTTCCTTGGGCATCAAATACGACAAAATAAGTATTTGTGGCAATTATTTTATAAGGTTCAGCAATTTTAATGGAAGAACCTTCCAATTGTATAATTGATTCGACCTGGCCCTCATCCGCCTTGATAAGGTCTTCCGCATTCTTATAAAGAAGCCTGGAAATCGTAAAGTACAGGAAAAAATTAAAAACAACCAAAAGCAGCAGTAAAAATGCTGCATACCATAGCGTGATTCTTATTTTGATTGTCAGCCTTCTCATATAACCGGCTTGCCTACCTGAATTACTTCTCACCCTTTTACCTGTCTTACTTCCCGCTCTTTTTCCTGTATTGCTTCCAGCTCTTTTGCCGGTCCTACTTCTCGTTCTTTTGCCGGTCCTACTTCTCGCTCTTTTCCCGGTCCTTTATGACATAGCCGCCGCCTCTTATAGTATGAATAAGCTTATTTTTAAATTCTTCATCCATTTTCCTTCGAAGATATCTTACATATACTTCAACAATATTGGAATTATATTCAAAATCATAATTCCACACATGCTCCGCTATCTGCGATTTTGTTAACACCCTATTTTTATTTCTTAAAAAATATTCAAGTATTGAGTATTCTTTTGAGGTAAGTTCAATTACCTTGCCGCCCCTTTGGACCTGGCGGGTAATTGTATCCATCTCAAGGTCACCAACTGAAAGAACAGTGTTCTTCTTGTCTTTATGGCGCCTTAGCATGGCTCGCACCCTTGCAAGAAGTTCATCAAATGAGAATGGTTTTACAAGATAATCGTCTGCTCCACTGTCAAGTCCTGTGACCCTGTCGTCAATCGAATCTTTTGCTGTTAAAAGCAGCACCGGCGCTGAAATGTTTTTTGCCCTTATTTTGCGAAGTAACGTCAGCCCGTCCTGGAACGGTATCATGATGTCAAGGATTATGCAGTCATATTCTGCAGAAGATATGTAGTTTTCGCCTTCCCTTCCATCCTTAGCAGAATCTACGCCGTAGCCTTCTTCTTTCAACCTTTTTGTTATAATACTTAAGAGGGATGGCTCATCTTCAACTACAAGCAATCTCAATATATGCACCTCCATTAAAAAATACTAATATTACTAATTATAAATCTTATTAAAATAAACTCTGCAAACTTTTTTTTGTCTTTTGGACTTTTCTCTGTTGGCTTTCTTAGTCTTTTGAACTTTTTTTCCGAAGGCTTTCCCCCGTATATTTTCTTCTACAGGGCTTTTACCAGCAGGCTTTTTTCGGCAGGTTTCTTTATCCTTTTGGGTTCAAGACGTTTTATTCATTTCTAAAAAATTTTTAATCCTACGGACATTTATACTAAACAAATTATATGAAATAAAGTTTAAAATAAAATTAGAAAATTTTAATCTAATTTTAATGATAATTTAATGTAAATCTGTGAGAATACTAAATGAGACTATTGCTGTTTTAAGAATTTAAAAAATTTTTTAAGTTCTGATTAAAATAGCAAGGATTTTTTCATTTCCCCCTCCTTTATAAATCACAGGACTCAAAAGAGTTCTGTGATTTATTTTTAAACCCTAAAGTTATCGTTAAAAAGGTACCAGATGCTGCTTTAGATTTTATACAAGAAAGCAAATAAATGGTCTAAGGTTTTTTAGGTTTCTTTTTTAAGCCTAATACAATTGTAGTTTCTGAATAGTCAATACTAAATCCAAACTTTAAGTATTTCGGTAAACAATTTCTATTATCAATTTTTTTTAAGCGATTTCAGGGTTATGGCGCTTATTTTTTCTAAAACCATTTTTTCAATGGATTCCAGCTCAGTTCTTAAAAGACAATACTGCTGATTCGGACAGGTATCCTTTTTAAATATACACTCTGAGATCTTGAACTGTCCCTGGAATATCTTCATAAGATCCAGCAGAAATATTTTATCAGGTTCCCTGGCAAGCATAAATCCGCCATTTTTTCCTTTATATGATTTTAAAATCCCGTTTATTCCTAAAAGCTGAAGTATTTTTCTTAAAAATGGTTTTGGCGTTTTAAGTTCTCTTACCATTTCCGTAATTGATACTGTCCGTCCTTCATTGCACACTATATAGTTGAGCGCTCTTATTGCATAATCGGTATCCCTTGTTATTAACTTCATGATAATTTACTTCTTTATATAATTACTTTTAAATGATATTTTTAAATATGTTACTTTTTATATAGAATTATTCAGTATTTTAAATTACCAGAAATGTTGTAAAACCACTTTTAAAAACATACTAATCTACATATTTATAATGATACATTAGTTGTGTCATTTGTCAAACATTTTGTATCAAACTGTTAAACTGTACCATAAAGTTTTTATAGCAGTCACAAAAAAATATTTCACAATTCTGATAATTCTTCTATAATATAATAAATATTAATAAAAAATTTATTATTATGGAAAACGAATCAGAAATTGCAAAAGCAAAAGCCCATTCACACAAGTTATTTTTAAATCAGCATGCGCATAAACTCGTCCACGGTCAGGGTCGTGTTGGTCTGTTTAATACCCGCCTTGCGGTAAAAATTACAAAGGGCGTAGGCTCCATGTGGTGTGCGTATGCGTTTGGAGTAATTGCGCTTGTCTCTCTGCCGGCCGCAATAATGTCCCATAATATGATTATTATTGTTTCCTGGATTGCACAGACATTCTTCCAGTTGGTATTGCTGCCTGTCATTCTCGTAGGCCAAAATGTCCAAGCAGCAGCAAGCGATGCACAAGCTCAAAATGATCATGAAACGCTTGTAGCCATTCACACCCTCTCTTCTGAAATTCACAGTATCAACGAGCAGCAGACCATAATTCTGGAATTACTTAAGGAAAAAGCCAATAATCATAATACCGGCGATAATGCATAATCGAAGATTTAAACTACAAATAATGCAACCCGCATTTGTTATTGCCTCTAATAATTTACCTGTCACAGTTGAAACAGAGCGGACAGCGTTAATTTTAAAATAATGACTAAGCTTTAATGTGACGTAACTTTTAAGGACAGCCTGATGGCTTATAAGTAAAATGAGACCCTTACTGATGAGGTCTCATTTTTTGACCGGATACTTGATATATTGTTTACTATACTATTTTTCGGTAAAAAATATTTTTCGCTATTTCTACAGCAAAAATATAAAAGACAAGTATACCGGTGAGTATTGCTATGAATAAGGGTGGCAGCGGCTCAAAACCAAAAATCCTGCCCATAGGAGAGAAAGCAAATAATACTGTTGCTATTACGACAAGAACAGTGGAAATCAACAGCCATCTGCCGGGCCTGCTCCTGTAAAATAGTTTTTTTGTCCTTATTACAAGCACAATTATCGCTGCAGATATAACTGATTCCAGGAACCATCCCGTTCTGAACTGTACCGGTGTTGCATGCATCAACCACAGGAGCACTCCAAACGTTACATAATCAAAGATAGAGCTAACCAAGCCGAATACTATCATAAAACTCCTGATAAACCTTATAGTTATCCTTTTTGGGGCCTGCGCCATATCAGCATCCACACTATCTGTAGCTATCGTCATCTCTGTCGTGTCATCATAACCAGATGCGGTAACCGTGGTTATGATAATAGTTAGTCGAAACATAATATAAATTATAAAAAAATAGTCTTTCAGCTTGAAAGCAAACTGATCTCGTCAAGTATCTTTGCGGCATGATCGCCATCCAGCGATAAAAGCTCCATCAAGTCCTCTATCTGAAAGGCAATCAGCTCCTTTATTGTTAAAATATTTTTATCAAAAAGTATCCTTTTTTGGTTTTCAGAAAGAGTTGAAAGAATTGTGACCGGGTATAATTTTTTGCTTTCTATATAGAATTGTAAACTCTCATTTTCAGGGTAATTCCAAGCAGTGATTTTCATACCGGAACAATTTGCATATTTTATTGCATCAAAAGTACATTTGGTGTTGGTAAATAACCACGCCCCTGTCAAATAATATGTTTTATCTAATTTATTTTCATTATTATTGCCATCACCTCTATTGTTATTTCTATGATACCACCCTTTTTTCAAATCCAAAAACCTGCTGTTAACATATAGGGCAGTCTTAATATCAGATTGATTGCCTGGAATATTGTGGTATTTGCACTCAACCATGATATTTTCATCTTTTATCTTTGCAATTATATCGACTTCATGATCCACGCAGAAACCACTCAACACCTGCTCTGGCATCTCCGTTTTATAACCATTTTGTTCCAGTATTTTTACAACATATTTTTCAAATACAAAACCATCAGGGCCAAGGCTCATAATTGCTCTTTTAAGAGTGTATTTTAATGCAGCCATCGGATCATTCTTTCTTATATGGTCAAGCGTGTGGTTATATATATCATCAGTATTCATGCAGTTTTTAAATTGCCTGTCAACCTCATTTGCTGCAGAGGCCGAAAGCTCGCCACTGGCTCCGGCTTTCAGCAATGATGCATTTAACTTGTCTTTATTAAAATCTTCCTCTTTTTCATCTGCTTTTATTACAATCTGCTTCATTTTGTCTACCCCTGTAAATAAATCTTCAGCCAATCCGGCATTGTATATTAAAGTTTTTAATCCAGTTGCTGTATCAGAATATCTTATTATAATCAATAAAAATTTGTAATAATTTATTTAAAATAAAAATAGCAAACAAGTTTCAAGAAACAGGGTATTTTAATAATTTATGCAAAATATTAAAATATTAATAAATTTTAATGTTATTTTATAAATAGTTAACAATATAAGGATACAGCAGAAGAAGTCGTGTTTATAAGAAAGAGAAATAAATGAAATACGAGATCCCGTATGGAAAGCAAAAAATAGATATCGACATTCCCGATATTAACATAATCAATTTCAGTGACAATAAATCCGGTTATTCAAAAGCAAAAGGCACAGATAATGCATACAAAGAAGCTGCAGGAAATAAAGCTGCCGGAGAAGATGCTTCAAGTGGCAGTACTATTGTTGAGGAAGCGTCAGACGGAAAAAAAATAATAGAGATGGATATAGCCGAAAAAGATATAATTGAGAATGCCCTCTTAAACCCGGTTGCGGTAAAAAGGCTAAAGGATGTGGCCTATATGAAAAAAAATGTCTGTATACTGGTTTCAGATATAACAAGGCCATGCCCTTCTTACAAATTTCTGCCTTTCCTTATAAGAGAATTGAAGGAAGGAAAAGTAGAATCGATTAAAATTATTTTTGGGTTGGGAATACACAGAAAGCATTCACTCCAGGAACAAATAAAGCTTGCAGGCCCGCAAGCCGCAGAAATATGTGATCTTATAGATTTTGACAGAAACAGGGTCAAGCTTATTGGAACCACTTCCTTCGGGACCCCGGTTGAAGTATTTGAAGATGTGTCAGACTCTGATTTTATCCTGGCAACAGGCAATATCGAGTATCATTATTTTGCCGGATATTCCGGAGGTTCAAAAGCTCTTATGCCGGGGGTATGTTCATACAATTCCGTCAGGGCCAATCATTCAATGATGCTTGAAGAGATGGCACGTTCGGGCGAGTTTGCGGATAATCCTGTCAGGAAAGATATAGAGGAGGCAGGCAGGATTGCAGGTATAGATTATATTTTCAATGTGATACTTGATGACAGCAAGAAAATAATTGCGGCTGTCGCCGGAAAGAACAATGAAGCTTTTATTGAGGGTATCAAGATTTATGATTCGATTTACGAGATAAGTTCTGATAAAAAGGCTGATATTGTTATTACTTCTGCGGGCGGCTATCCAAAAGATATAAACTTATACCAGGCGCAAAAAGCTCTGGAAAGCGTAAAGGATATAGTTAAGGAAGGAGGCATTATAATACTTACTGCAGAGTGCACGGAGGGATTCGGGGAGGACAGGTTTGCGGAGTGGATGCAAGGCACCCGGGATTTCGAGAGGCTTTATGAAAAAATCAGGAAGGATTTTGTCCTTGGAGGACACAAAGCTGTCGCCGTATCAAAACTTTTAACAAGGGCCGGAGTAATATTATACTCAAAGTTTAATGAGTACGAAACTTATAAAATGGGATTTGAAAAAATTGATGACATCCAGGGATTTATTGACGAAAAACTTAAACAAAATAAAGATTTGAGTGTTGCCGTAGTTCCAAATGGAAGGTTTATAAAATATTGTATATAGGATACGAGATTATTCTTTACTGAAGCATCTGATTGTATGTATTGCCCTGTTCGGAAAATTCTATATATAAATCATGCGATTATTCTCTACCGAAGAGCCTGATTTCAGATATGGTCCGGTTTAAAAAATGATATATGTAAATCATTATATTATTATGGGATTTTAGAGAGAAGATTATATAATATTGTATGTGTGGGAGATGAGATCCCGTTTTTAAAAATAATAATAAAAATATTTTAATTCCTGTATCAAACCATATATTATATAATTAACAAAAATATTTTGCAGTGTTAATTGTGTGGTTTATTTATCAGTAAAATTTTTATGAGTCAGTCATATGTTTACTAAATAAGGAATATGCTGATAGTATGAAAAAAGCAAATAGACAAAAATGGAAATCTTAATAGCGGACCAGCAGATTTTTATGTTTTCTGACCAGCTAACCCCCCATTACGCTGAAGTAAAGGCATGGGAAAAGAAGATGGTGGCTTTTGATGCCATGAGCAAAGTGGGCAATTTTTTAAGCCACCCTAAAGACGATGACTTTGAACTGGTATATCGTGAACACCGTTACCAGCCGTTCTGGCATATTAAAGCCCATTCCAGGTATGAGTATGACCGCCTTGCAGATTACAAGTTTGAAACACACGGACCGGAAGTCGAATCAATCACTTTCCTTACAGGGCAGTTTGAAGCAGTAAAAGGTTGGATTAAAGTTGATGTTACAGAACATTGCATGCAGGAAGAAAAAAGTGAAATCTATGTAGACGG
>PMCC01000052.1:7990-11565 GCA_003155275.1 Actinomycetota bacterium
CTTGCAAAGCTTATTAAAGGGATTCAGGCAGATAAAATAAAAGAAGAATCCATCAATGTCCCATCGGTTGATTTATATTACCGGCCCGTTTATGCTTTCCAATACAGATGGAAATCAAAAGGAAAAGAAGCAATTGTTGAAGTGGATTCGCTGACAGGAGCCGTTAAAAGCGGAAACAGGATATTTCGAGAGTATCTCGGCAAGGTTATTGACCAGAACTTTCTTTTTGACGTTGGCGCCGATATTGCAGGCCTGTTGCTGCCGGGAGGCAGCATAGCCGTGAAAGTCGTAAAAAAATACATCGATATGTCACAAGCCAAAAAAATAGCCCATTCTAAAAAATAAATAACTTCGTGGAAAACAGGAGAAAACTTGAAAAAAAATAATTTTTTTTTCTGCTCTTTGTTTATTATTTTGTCCCTTGCCCTGATATTAAACCTTGCATCTTGTAAAAATGTTTCCCTAAAATCCGGTGAAACTCAGACACAGAAAACTTCCAGTGGTGTTATAAGCCTTCTTGACAGCTTAGGAGTCGGAGATGTGCCTTCTTATCCGGGCGCTGTTTATGATGAGGAGTTAAGAGATGCGCTGGGGGAATTTAAAAATCAGTTAAAGATTCCTGATGACTACAGCAGTGTTATGTATACCGTTTATACCGCAAATGATACTACTTCAAATGTAATAGAGCATTATAACAGTGTTCTTGAAGAGCTTAAGTGGAAAAAAAGCCTTGATTTGACTTCTTCAGAAGGCGGATTCATGGTCTGGGAGAAGGCTTCCAACAGGGATACTGTAATTTCTTACATAATAGTGACAGGAAAAATACAATACGGAAACAGAAATGAAGTGGTCCTGCTTACAGGCCTTATAATCCCTGACGACAAAATAGGCGGTGATAAAAACACTGAAACAACCAAAGAAGGAAGTGAGATTGGGCCCGGCAATATTTATTTTACCAATCCGACCACTCCTGCCGGGCAGGGACTGCTAAAAACAAAGTCTTTGGATATGGGAATTAAAGAGTGGAGCCTTTGGCTTCAGGAAGGTTCCAAAATAAAGGGGACCAATAATGTGACCCTGGTAGAGGATCCGACCTTTATGAAGATTGTTGAATTTTTCAGGGAATCTGAAGAGCCGGGCGATGGAGGTGCTGCGGGTATTTACCAGGCACTGGATACTGATTTAAGCAAATTTTCTTCAATAAAAATATGGCTGGTAGGTAAAGTCCTAAAAGAAAAAGGCGGAAACATTGCCAATGTTAACCCGAGCAGTTTTCCTGAAGGTGCAGTTCAAGTGCGTATAAAATATTTAACTGAAGATAACAAGGAAAAAGAATGGTACCATAGCTTCTTTTATTCCAATATAATTTATTACGACAAACTGAATTGCAGTTTGGTTACAAAAGAAAAATGGTTCTGGTATATAAGCCCCAATCTTTTAGAACTTAATGAAAAACCTGCCAAAATAACGGAAATAAGAGTATATGGATTCGGCTGGGCATTTATAGGCGATGTGGCGGATGTAAATATCATTGCTAATTAATTAAATAACCGCCTATCTTATCTTTGGCTTAAAAAGGTCACCCAATGTCGCTTCTTTCCTGAATTTAAAGTTTAACCCCAGATTAATCTTCGTGTTTACCTGTTTTGGAAGCATTATTACAAGAAGCAGCAAAATCATTACTGCAAAGATAGATGAGCCTTTATATATCCATAAAAATATCCCGGTAAAAATGATGCCGAGTGATACTGACCATATCATATTCCTGGCAACCAGTATCCCTGCCAGAAGTCCCACTGCGGCCGTAATAATTGAAAAAGGACTGATAGCTATCATAAACCCACCCCAGGTTGCCAGTCCTTTCCCGCCATTGAACTTTAAATAAGGAGGGTAATTGTGTCCTGCGACTGCTGCACAGCCCGCAATAATTGCAATCAGCTGATGGTTTGCTGCTCCAAGAACTTCAAATGAACCTGAGCTGCTAAACCTATATGCAAGATAATATACAAAATAGCCTTTTGCCATGTCAAGAATAATCCCGATAAAGCCCCATATCTTTGAGACATTAAAAACAAGATTCCAGCCTCCGGGATTTTTATCACCAATTTCAGTAAGCCTCTTGCCTCCCACAATTTTACCCAGGATAAAACAAAAAGGTATGGCTCCAACCAGAAAACCGGCAATAATTATGCCAATATCTTTTAGTATGCCGGACATTTCTTGAGCCCTCCTTCAATTTTTAATCTATTAATATACATATAATATAAAAATTAACACAGAATGAGCAAATAACTTTCAATCATAAAGACGTATATTTATCCGTGTTGTTTTCATTTTTTATCTTTGACTCTGCCATTTTTAACTTTGATTCCACCAGTTGTCCTGAATTATAAAAGATTTAACAGAGTGAGGGACACTATTTAATATACCTTTTTAAATGAAAACCATTTTCACCATTTAAGGAAATGCTTATTCCATTACAATTATCTCTCCCAGCCACTTGACCCATACACTTCCTGCTTCACCTTTTGCAACAACTCTCAAAGGATAGCCGTTTTCTTCGGCAAATTCTTTATCGTTAAACTCATAAGCAATCAGGAATCCTTCACTGCTGAATTTATCAATTAAAATATCAGACAAATATCCGTCTAGAGATTTAAATTCTGCAGTTTTTGCATTTTCATTTATTCCGGCAATGTTTAAAATATCAATAATTTTAACTCCGGTCCAGTAGCCTGAATCTGTAAAAAACCCCGGGCAAACCAGTTCTGAAAATACCCTTTCAGACGGCATTTTCTTTACGTCATCAAAAGTAAGGCTTAACTCCTTCTTGACGGCACCTGAAACTTTGAGGCGATAAGTGTCAATATCAACTTTTATGGGAGTTCCCGTCAAATGAAGGCCATCGACCTGCTTAGTACCAGATCCACCAGGGCCTAATCCTCCAACCGGTAGTTCTGTTGTTTTACTTTCATTCAGATTTTGGTTTTCAGTATTGCCGGTAGGATTACTCTCGTTTTGGGAGCTTTGTACTTTAACTGTTGTCGTTTCTTTTTCTGTGCCTNNTTTCTACTGGTATTGTCTCTGGTTTCAGGGTTGCAGCTGTACATGATATTGAAAAAGCTATAATAAATATAGAAAATACTAAAATCAGCGCCCGAAAAATCCATACGTTTTGTTTCAATTTTATTTCAACCTCTCTTCTAATCAAATCTGAAAAATAGTTTTTGAGACTATTTTATCCTATGTTCCAGCTTATATCCGGCCCAGTTTTGTTTCAGCCATAAAAACTCAACAAAATCCCCTAACCTTTGTATAAAAGGATTGTTTTCAAGCTCAAACGCAATAGTCGAATCCGGCTTTACTCCATAATTATGCCCGGGCCAAACTTCGGTAGCCGGGCTTAGGGCCATTATTTTTTTTAAGCTTTCAAACTCTGTTTTTGCATCACTCTTGCTGTAAGTGCCTCCTACCTTACCCACAAAAAGCGTGTCTCCGGTGATTAGTTTATCTTTCACTTTTATACAGATCGAATCTGCAGTGTGTCCCGGAGTGTGAATAAATTCCAGTTCAAA
>PMCC01000052.1:11590-14852 GCA_003155275.1 Actinomycetota bacterium
CTGTCGCCTCCTGATTCTATCTGCTTAAAAATCATCTTTTCTCCCGGTAAGAAAATATATAAATAATTCGCTAATACTCTCCAGTACAAGATGATTTATAATATAACAGCTCATATTATCAAAGCATCTTTTTCACAGAAGAGCCTTAGACTATATAAATAAATCAAGAGTACTAAATAATTAAAACTAATATGCTACTGATATTGCCACCGTGACTATACTATCGGGTAACTTCCATATTCAAGTACAGCGCTAATCATTGCATCAATATTTGCCATAGGTACGCCATACTGCAGATTATGGATTGGAGTAAATACAAACCCGCCCCCGGGCGCAAAAATACTGATTCTTTCTTTCACATGTTTTCTGACTTCTTCAGGTGTTCCAAAAGGCAGAACTGACTGTGTATCTGCGCCGCCACCCCAGAAAACGATTCTTGAGCCAAATTTCTCCTTTAATCTTTCCGGCTCCATATTGGCTGTATTTGTCTGTACAGGATTTAATATGTCTATACCTGCCTGGATAATGTATTCAATTATGTTGAATATTGAACCGCAACTATGTATCATAACTTTAATGTTGCTGTTTTGATGTATAAAGTCCGTCATGAGCCTGTAATTTGGCATATGCAGTTCCTTGAAAATCTCTGGTTTGAAAAGCTCAGATTTTTGTGTGCCGTAATCTGTTCCACTCAATAATATGGTATCAATATATTTACCGACTGCATCAAGGTATAGGCTGATGTTTTCAACTGCTCTTTCCGCGGTGGCCCTTAGTATCTCTGAAGCATACTGTTTTTCTGTGATAAGGATGCAGAGCCAGTCGCATATAGTGTGCCCGGCAAACAATGCATTCGTGCCTAATCCTCCCTTAAGGAAAGTCCCGCAGATTGAAAAATCAGTATTTTCATAAAGAGCTTTAGCGCGCTTTTCCAGTATGTTTAATTCTTCTTCAGAATATAAGGGAATAGATTTTTTCCATTTTTGGGGGTCCATAAATGTAAATTTTCCCGTCATTTCAGTACTGCACTCGATATCAAAATAGAGGCCGCCGGGCGCCATTTGAGCAATAGGAAGGCCGGTATTCCCGAGGATATGAAGATATCCCTTTTCATCCTTTACCGGATTATAATCCCCTGAAATTAAAACCTCATTGTTTTTATAAGTCTTCCAGAGCTTCCAGTCTGCATTTTTTAATCCGAATGCTTCTATCAGGTTTTCAAGGACTATTACATCCGATTTTAGGCATTTTGCAACCAGGGGGTCAGGTTTTGCAAGCATCTGCCATATATCATAAACCTTTGGAGGCAGTACATCCAGGCCATAATACCTTGCGATATCACAGTATTCATCGACATGGATCCCTGTTACGCGCGAACCACCAAAATCCAGGGGCACTCTGTCCGGTTCTTCAAAATTAATAGCTTTCCTGACTCTTTCGCGTGATAACATTAAAATCTGCCCCTTCCACTTTTATGAGGTATTTACATGTCGGGACTATAAAATATTAATTATAATACTTTATAATCTGAATGCGAAACTTTTACAATCCAAATGACAAGATTATAAAATCTTGATAATGGCGCCATACAATCCAAATGACAAGATTATAAGTTATAAACACCAAGGCCAGATAACTCTTTTATTATCTTATTCATCTGACAGAACATAGGATTTTCCCCACTGTTCAATCCTTTTATCGTAAACTGCATTTATACCTTTGGGAGGGGTCCCGGGCCATATGGTCAAAAGCACCAGGTCCTCTTTACCATCCGTGTTGTCAAGTGAATGTTTTACATCTGCCGGGATAAATATAATATCGCCTTCCTGTATATGCATAAATTCGCCATCTATTTTCAGCAGGCATTTTCCCTTTAAAATCACATACGTCTCATCATAGCCGGGGTGCGAACCATATTCCAGTTTCCCACCCTTTTTTAGTATGCCATGATTAATATGCGTAGATTTTGCCGCTGAGTTTTTATCATCCAAAAGCATTCTTGATATATAAAAATCTGTAAGCGGGTAAGGCTTGACTTTTGACGGCCTTATCAACAGTCCTCTTCCCATTTTATAATTCTCCTTTTATTTTTATAACAATTATGTCTTTTCATGTCTTTAACATAACGCCATATCCTTAGTATAACTCCATATAACCTTTATTCTGCCTCCACCATTATCTTGCATAAATTTCTGCGTGTTTTAAAAGCATCAATGGCATCATTAATTTGATCCAGTTTATAAACATCTGTAATAAGTTTTTCAAAATACCGGGGGTTGCCTGCGATTAGTTTGATTGCTTGCTTAAATTCTTCGTTGCGGTAAACTCTGAAACCTTTTATGGTAAGCTCTTTAAATAAGACATCGTGTAAATTAACAGGAGCCGGCTCGTCAAACTTGCCTACAATAGCGATGAATCCCTTGATTTTGACTATATCAACAGCATATGCCAGCAGCGCAGGTGCGCCTGTGGTATCAAATATTTCGTCTATTACACGCTTGTTGTATTTTTTAAATTTATCCAAATCGTCCGCAATCTCAAAACCGAGGGACTTTGCAAAGGCAAGCCTCTTTTCGTCCTTCTCGACAACAATTATCTCTCCGGCGCCCGCAGTTTTCAGACATGTTGCGGTAATGAGGCCAATGGGCCCTGCGCCAAACACCATCACAGAATCTCCAGCTTTAAATGTTGACCCCCTTACAGCATGCATACCGACCGCAACCGGCTCGGCAAACGCAGCCAGCTTTAAAGGCATCCCCGGCGGCAGCCTTACCAGATTTTCCTGGGGTACCAGGCAGTATTCTGCAAATCCACCATCGCAGTCTATACCGATAAGTTTTAGCTTTTCACAGACATAACTGTTGCCCTGTCTGCAGGTATTGCATTCATTGCAGAAAATAAGAGGGTTTACTGTTACTTCTTCACCTTTTTTAAAACTTGCATCTCCACCGGTTTCCTCAATGACACCGGAAAACTCATGGCAAAATATCAGTGGGAATTTTGCTCTCGGGTGTAATCCTTCGATAATTCCCATATCAGTAGGCCCGCAGAAACCACTGTAAGCAATTTTTAAAAGCACGTGCCCATTTATTACTTTTGGTTTCTCAACATCGCAGACCTTTACAGTATTAACGGTGCTAATCACAGCTGCTTTCATATAAACTAAGCCTCCATTTTTATTTTATTTGCACAAGTCCACGGCGGCCTTAAATATGTCTGCTGCACGCAAATTATACTTCTCGAACAAGTCGTCTAATTCTGC
>PMCC01000175.1 GCA_003155275.1 Actinomycetota bacterium
TTGATGCTTGGCGTGGCTGCATTTCTAATGATTGCAGGAATAGCATGGATCTTAAAGATAATCAAAATCGACTACTAAGAAAACCACATGGTTTAATTGATATTTTATTTTGGATATTTGATTAGTTAAAGTTTTTTGCAATAGAAGCATATATCGCCGGTACAAGCGTTATATCATAAAAAATTACTGAAAGGATAATATAAAATGTTTATGTATCTGGTGCTTGCCGCAGTTTTTGTCGCAGTAACTTGCTTTGTTATATTTTTCTGCATGCCAAAAATAATAAGTACAATGCCAAAAAAGTCTTTATCCAAGTTGTCTTATTATGATAACCTGCCAAAGTCAGGTACTCAAAAGGCTTCCATCGTGGAAAAAAATTTTATTCCTTTAATAAAGAAAGCTTTTTCATTAGTACGGAAGATATTGCCTGCTAACCTTATTGAATCGGTTAAAGCAAGGGTTGAACTTGCGGGCATCCAGGATACGGTCAGGCTCGATATATTTCTTGCGATAAAGTTTTTTCTTCCCTTCGTGTTATTATTCACATGGATATTCATGATTTTATTTTTTAAGGTTTCCCCATTAGTACGAATAGGGGTAGTAATATTGGTACCGCTTACATACATGGTACCGGATTACTATCTAAAGAGTAAGATTTCCAAAAAGCAACAGGACGTAAGAAGAAGCCTTCCGAATGCGCTGGATCTGCTGACTATTAGTGTTGAGGCCGGGCTTGGATTTGACCAGGCGCTCTATAAGGTTTCAAGCAATTGCAAGGGCGCTCTTGGGGAAGAGTTTAAAAGGACATTAAAAGAAATGGAAATAGGTGTTGCAAGAAAGGATGCCTTAAGAAACTTAGGCAAACGAACCGATGTGCCGGAACTGAATACATTTATTTTTTCAATTATACAGGCAGATATTTTCGGGATTTCAATTGGCAAGGTCTTAAGGATACAGTCTGGGGAAATGAGGATAAAAAGAAAACAGATAGCAGAGGAGAAAGGCTTGAAAGCGCCGGTAAAACTAATATTTCCCACAATATTGTTTTTATTCCCTGCATTAATGATTATAATACTGGGTCCTGCGGCAATCAATATAATAAATACTTTGAAAACGGTTATGTAGCAGACCAATTGATTGTTTGCCGGCCGGATGTATTTTTAAAAAACATTTTAGATATTTCTATTACTCCAGGGATTATTACAGGAATATCAAGCCAGGTGCATTGTCCTGTCAAAGCAGATAAGCTTAGTTTGTGATTGCAGCAATCAAAAACAGGACCTCAAACAATCAATCAGTTTGACTTTTACGGCTGCCCGGATAATAAAAAAACAAATATTTTTATTCTGCAATCCAATTTCAAATAATAAAAAACAGGCAATGAATAAGCTTAAAGCAGTATAATTTAAAAAAATATTATAAACTTACGCCATCCGGGCAGAAAGTAACTTACGAAATGCAAAAAGACTGGAATATTTTTGTAGAGAGAGTCGGAGATCTTCTAAGGAATGGTGATATCAATGAATAGAAAGCAATATTTTGGCAGCCTTGATAAAAATTTAAAATCCCTTAAAAGAGAAGAAATGGATGAGATTCTCTAGGAAATCTAAAATAAATGAAAGGTGAAAAAATGGAAATAAACAAAAAAGTGGTTTTAAGAAAGGTATTTTTTACTGCTGCAGTAGTTGTGCTGGCATTGTTACTGGCCCTGTCTTTGAGTTCTTGTATAACAATTAGGCTCAATAATAAGGATATTAAGGGTTCAGGTGAGGTGGCCAGCAAAGATTTTGAGGTTTCAGATTTTGACAGGCTCGATTTTAGCGGAATTGGCAATATTATAATTACACAGGGAGAAACTGAATCCCTGAAAGTTGAAGCCGAAAGCAATGTCATTGAAAGGTTAGAAATTTCTTCAAGCGGGAAGATGCTAAAGATTGGTTATAAAAATAATTTTTTCAATATAATCCCGACAAAACCAATAAATTTTTATCTGAACGTTAAGGACCTTAGAGAGATAAGCATTTCCGGTGTGGGCAGCATAAAATGCGACAAACTTACTACTGATGACCTTTCAATCGATTCAAGCGGTGCAGGAAGTGTTGATATGAATCTTATAACCACTGTGTTTGAAGTGGCTCTCTCAGGAGCTGGAAAAGTGAATTTGACAGGCCAGACACAGTCACAGTCAATAGATATCTCAGGGGCAGGCTCTTATAGCGCAAAAGAATTTACAAGTAAAGACTGCAAGATCAGTATAAGCGGAATTGGAAGAGCAATAGTAAATGCTTCAGATACACTTGATGTTAAAATGAGCGGACTTGGTTCTGTGGAATACGTTGGAAAGCCTGCAATATCCCAGGATATTTCCGGTAGGGGCAGTGTCAAGAGTATAAATTAAGGCACACGGCATAATACTTTGTGCCGCAGTATTTTGCAGCAGCCGGCTTGTTATACAGAATATTGCAGCAGCCTTAGCCAGCAGGTATAAATTAAAAAAGGATAACAATCGTTTAGCTTAAAAACTGGAAAAATTCGGACGATTATGTGTAAAGAGTTAATAACAATAAAAAATAAACTAAAAAAGTAAGACAAAAGGAGAAGAAAATGACAGATTTGACAAAAGAACAGTTGGCAGATGGTAAAAAGGTTCTTGAAGGGCCAACGATTTATTTCTGGGTGCTCGCGGTTATTGCGGGTATTGGCATACTTTCCCAAAATTCCATTGACTTGTTGTCAAAAGGAATAAATTTCGGCCCGGTTTCAATCGGTTTTCCCGGATCAAACTCTATATGGATATTTGCGGCTTTGTATGTTGCCGGTTTAGTGGGTATGCATATGAGAAAAAGCTGGGCAGTACCGGTTGGCAGGGCAGGGCTCGTAGTATCAATGGTGGTGCTATTTCCGGTTGGAACAATATTTGGCGCAATACTTTGGAAAAGATTCAATGACCCCATTTCAAAAAGGTATTTAGGCTACAAAGTTGATGAGCCGGTTGCTGCAACCACAGGAGCAGCAACATCATCACCATCAGCCGCAGAAGCGCCGGTGGAGAAGATCGCGATTACGGCAGAAGAAAAAACACAGGCAAAGCCTTAAAGAACCTGCACAACCAATAGAATAAAAGCCATAGCTTTGTTTCTTAAAATCTCAAATTTAAAAAGGGATTTCTAAATAAAGAAATCCCTTTTTTCTGGAAATGTCTTTTATGTGTTAAAATTTAAAAAGATATTGGTTAGTAATTTAATTTTTTATAAACTTCTATTGAAATTGTATTTAAATTTTTTTTGATTTAACTTTTTTACATAGTCATTAACCGGGAACTTAGTAATATGTTTGGAAAAATAAAACTGAAAAAAAGCAAAGAAAAATCCCTTATGCGATGCCACCCCTGGGTATTTTCAGGTGCTATAGATTATTTGGAAAGCGGGATAAAAGAAGGCGACATTGTAGAAGTGTTTGACTGCCTGGATAATTACCTTGCGACGGGCCATTACCAGCCGACTTCCATTGCAGTGCGCATTTTTTCTTTTGAAAGGACGGGTGCGCAGCGGCAATTCTGGAAAGCCAAACTCCTTAAAGCTGCAAAGTTAAGAAAGGAGCTCGGGTTTCCATCCAGCAGCACCAACGCTTTCAGGCTTGTTAATGCCGAAGGAGATGGATTGCCTGGCCTTGTAATAGATTATTATGACGGCCATCTTGTATTCCAGGCACATTCTGCAGGTATGTTTTTTCAACTTGACCTTTTTAAAGAACTGCTTGGTGAGGTTGTTACTGAAGTATTTGGTTTAAGCCTTAAATCTGTTTATAACAAAAGCAGCCAGACTGTTCCTTTCAAGGTCCAGCCGGGTAAAAATGATGGGTTTGTATTTGGTGGCGAATATGAAGGCAGCCAGCCGGAAATAATCGAAAACAATAACAGGTTTCTTGTTGACATAGAAGGCGGACAGAAGACAGGGCTATTTTTGGACCAGCGCGACAGCAGAAAGCTCCTTGGCAGCTGCTGTGAAAATAAAAGCGTCCTTAACACATTTTCATATACGGGTGGATTTTCTGTATATGCATTCCGGGGCAATGCAAAATCAGTGTGCAGCGTTGAAAGCTCTGCAAGGTCAGTTGAGCTGGAAAAGCAAAATGTAGAGCTTAATTTTAAAAATAATGTAAATCATTTATCTTATTGCGAAGATGTATTTAAGTTTTTCCATAACAATGGTGATATTTTTGACATAATAATTTTAGACCCTCCCGCATTTGTGAAGCACCAGGATTCCTTTCAGCAGGGTATGAGAGGTTATGAAAAGCTCAACAGGATAGCATTAAAAAAGATCCGGCCTGGCGGCATCCTGTTTACCTTCTCGTGTTCACAGATAGTATCGAGAGATGATTTTAAAAAAGCCGTTTTTTACTCTGCGCTTGAGTTAAAAAGAGACCTGAAAATCTTGCACCAGTTTGGCCAACCGGCCGACCATCCTTTCAGCATATACCATCCGGAGGGCGAGTATCTCAAAGGGTTTATGATTTATGTCGCTTAGATATTATCTCCAGGAACACTGTGCCGGCCACAAATACTGCCATGATAACTGCAAATATAAAAATCACCCCAACTCCTGAAGCAAGGTTAAGATTGTCATAAATCATCCCTACAACCCATGGTGAGAATATGGCGCCGATCCCTCCGGTCATAATAATCAACGGTAAGACTAGTTTGTTTTTTGCCGGATAGATATTGACACTCTGCGCGACAATCATGGGCCATATCCCTGACAACGTAAAGCCTGTCAAAATAAATAAAATGATGATCAATGTGTGGTTGTTAAAAACTGTGCTTAGTTTAAATGTTATTGCTGTAAGTATGGATACTGCCAGAAGCAGATAGGAAATCTTGACTTTGGTTGAAAGCCACCCCAGGGCTAATCTTCCGGCAGCTACAGTAAGCCAGAAAAATGCAAGTGCATTGCCGGCAAAAACAGAAGTAAAATTTTTGTTTAGCCGTAAAAATGTGGGCATCCAGGAATTAATTCCTGATTCCATGCATACATAAAAAAACATTGCAGCAAAAACAGCTGCAAGCAATAAAAAATTTATTTTAAATACTTGCTTTATTCCGGAAAACCTTTTTCTACCTTTTGTTTCCCCTTCTGATGTGGCGTAGTCCACCACTGATATATTTAAGTGAGTCTCCGGGATCTTTGTAAATATAAGCAAGACAAAATTTAAAAGGCTAAAACCTACTATTATTAAAAAAGCGGTTTTTATATTTGACCCATTACTGAGAAGATATGTTATAAGCATTGGGCTCACAAAAGACCCAAAACCGATTAAAGCCTGAGAGGTGTTTAGAATAAGGCTTTCCCTTCCTCTATATAATTCTGCAAGTAAAACTGTTACATTTGTTTCTAAAAGCCCATTGGAAATTCCTATAAAGAATGCCGATACGAGCAAAATTGGAAAGTTTTTTGCATATGCCAGAAGTAAGATGGAGGCAGGAAGGAGAAGATAAAAAATAATGAATATTATTTTTCTTTTTTTCAGCCTGACAAAAAAACTGCTTATAAACGAACCAATAATAAATCCTGTTGAAACAAATGAAAAGTAATAGCCCATCACTTCCAGCCTGGTGTCGATGTGCTTGCTAACCTCGATAAGTATAGGCCCTACCATTGCAAAGTTGATTCCAAAAAGAAACATTGCATAAAAAAGGCTGATATTCAGCAGGACCTTATTTCTTGTGGAGAACTTATCGTTCAAGAGTTTTATTCTTTCGTACTATTATAATCAGGAAAATTGCAAATAAATAATACTAGACTGCAAGGATTTTGCAAAAACAAATTTTGTTGAATTATTATTTTAAAAAAATCCATCTCCAGAATTTCTTCATTTTCTTAATATATAATTTCACTAAAAAAATAAAAAGAGAGAAAATTTAACTATGAAGATAATCATAGGAACGAGCAGGTTATTTAGAGGTCAGGGATTAATGAAATCTACACAATGAATACGAAAAGCAAGATTTTGGGATGAAAGGGATAGAAATGAAAGGGTTAGAAATGAAANNGAAAGGGTTAAAAACGAAAGGGTTAAAAATTGCGGGAATCCAGAAATTTAAAAGAAGATTTAACTTAAAAAAATTTATTAATATATTATCTGTGTTATCTTCTTTTATTGTAGTGCTTGCAACTACTTCCTGTGTGGGTGGGTTGGGAGCATTCGGTAATAGTAGCACTGCTTCCACCAAGACTCAGGGGATCCAGACTTATACGGTTGTGAGGGGGGATATACTACAGGAGGTAACTTCTACAGGGTCCGTTGATACGGAAAACCAGAATACATATGTTTTCAATGTCACAGGTAAAGTCATTTCTGCACTTGAAAAAGGTGCTGAGTTTAAAAAGGGTGACTTACTGGCAGAACTGGATAATTCAGCCGGACTCGACACGATCAAGCAGCTGGAATCCGGACTGTTAACATCTGAGGATGATATTTCTTTATCGAAGAGTTCCCTGAGCACTGCAAAAATTAATTATCAGAAAGCCCTGGATTCAAATCATGTTGCTATACAGCTTGCAGATTTAAA
>PMCC01000142.1 GCA_003155275.1 Actinomycetota bacterium
GTCTCCGGCGCTGCCGTGGTTGCCGGTGCTGCCGTGGTTGCCGGTGCTGCGGTTGTTTCTGCTGCTGCTGTTTCAGTTGTTGCAGTCTTGCAGCCTGCTGCAATTACCATAACAAGCATCGCTGCTGCTATTATAATGGCCAATGCTTTTTTCATAATTCTTTCCTCCTTTTAGTTGTGCGTAAATATATTCACAGATATGTTTGTGAAATAAATGCCATAATTAATATTTTGTATCATACTTTATCACAATTAAGTGTATATTCTACTTTTAATGCCAACAATTTGCAATATTACCCTTTTTAGTACAGGAATTTGAAACAAATGCTTAATTTGCCCTTTGCAAGCTTGCTCAATACTAACGAACCCATAAGGTTTCATAAGTTTAAGCTAAAATAGAGCAGACAGGTTTTCTTTTAACCCGGAAAATGGCACGCCACCAAATGCCCTGGTTCCAGCTCCACAAGTTCAGGGCACTCTTCTATGCACCTTTCTTTTGCCCTGAAACAGCGGGTGTGGAAACGGCATCCCTTTGGAGGATTAATAGGGCTTGCAACATCACCCTGCAGTATAATCCTCTTCTTTTTCATGCTGACCTCAGGATCAGGCACAGGGATGGCCGAAAGGAGCGCCTGCGTGTATGGGTGCATGGGGTTCTTGTGCAGACCTTTGCTTGTGTACAGTTCAACAAGTTTGCCAAGATACATGACGCCAATGCGGTCTGAAATATGCTTTACCACAGCTAAATCATGTGCAATAAACAGATAAGTTAGGCCGAATTCTTTCTGCAGGTCCATCAGTATATTGATAATCTGCGCCTGGATGGAAACATCAAGCGCGGAAACCGGCTCGTCACATACGATGAAATCNNAAAATCTCAAATACCCTGTCGCTTCGCTCCCTTTTGCTTCTATACGCCCTGTTAATGTCAAGCGGCTCACCAACAATATCGCCAACCGTCATACGCGGGTCCAGGGATGCAAACGGATCCTGGAAGATAATCTGCATTTTGCTTCTATAGGGCTTCATCTTTTCCTTTGTGATATCCCTGCCTTTGTAGAAGATACTTCCACTGGTAGGCTCATATAGCCTCAAAAGTGTGCGGCCTATTGTTGTCTTACCACAACCTGACTCACCGACCAGTCCCAATGTCTCGCCTTGGTCGATATAAAAGCTGACATCGTCCACGGCTTGCACTTTATTGTGCCTGAAATCTCCTTTGACAATAAAGTGTTTTGTCAGGTTCTTTATTTCTATTAATCTTTCACCCATTAAAAAATTCTCCCTTAATTGTCCAGTGCATGCAGCCAGCATGCCGAATAATGCTCTGTCTCGATTTCAAACTGCGGCGGCTGTTCTGTAAGACAAATTTTCATGCATCTTGCACACCGCGGAGCAAAAGGGCACCCTGCAGGCGGATTTAACAAGTCCACCGGAGAACCCTCAATCGGTTTGAGCGGCTCTTCCTCATCACTTACGAGCCTCGGCAGACACTCCAGCAAACCTNNAAGGATGCGCAGGATTTTTGTACAAATTCTTCACTGCGGCTGATTCCACTACCTGGCCCCCATACATCACAACAACTTTTTCGCATATATCTGTAATGACGCCCATATCGTGAGTAATAAGAATAATACCCATATTGGTGCGTTGCTTTAATTCTCTCAGCAAATCGATGATCTGTGCCTGGATGGTCACATCCAGCGCTGTGGTAGGTTCGTCGGCGATGAGTAACTTTGGTTCACAGCACAAGGACATTGATATCATGGCGCGCTGGCGCATCCCGCCGGAGAATTCAAATGGGTACTGCTTTGCCCTTTTATCAGGGTTGGGAATATGCACCTTTGCCAGGCTTGACACTGCGAGTACATTGGCCTCCCTTTGCCTGGTTTTTGTATGCGCCATCACTGTTTCAGCTATCTGGTTTCCCACGGTGTAAACAGGATTAAGTGATGTCATCGGATCCTGAAATATCATGGACATATCGTTTCCGCGTATTTTCTGCCATTGCTTTTCTTTTAATTTGAGCATATCTATGCCATTGAAGGTGATAAAACCTCCAATGACTTTTCCGGGATTTTGCAGTATTCCCATCAGGGCGTAGACAGACACGCTTTTGCCGCTGCCTGATTCACCGACTATGCCCAGCGCCTCCCCTTCCTTTAGGCTCCATGATATGCCTCGTACAGCTTTTACTTCCCCCGCAGGCGTAAAGAAAGAAACCTTTAAGTCTTTTATATCTACGAGTGTTTTGGCAGTATTGTCCATGTTTATAATCTCACTTCTTCATTCGGGGATCCAGTGCGTCCCTCAGTCCGTCTCCAAGCATGTTAAAAGCCAGAATTATTATTGCAATCATTATGGCAGGCTGCGCCAGCATATAAGGATAAGTCTGTATGCCGCTCATCGCATCATTGGCAAGAGACCCGAGCGAAGCCATGGGAGCCGATATGCCCAAGCCGATAAAACTCAGGAAGGACTCAACAAAGATTGCATTTGGAATCTGGAATGTCGTAGTGACAATAATGGGCCCAATGCAGTTGGGCAGAAGATGTTTGAAAATCACGCGGTTGTTATTTGCGCCAAGCGCCTGGGCCGCTGTTATAAATTCCTGTTCTTTTAATTGCAGCACCTGGCCCCGGACAATCCGCGCCATACCCACCCAATACAGCAGGGCAAACGTAATAAACATTGAGAGCAGGCCTGGCCCGATACCGGTGAGCTTGCTCAATGCCGGGCTGACTGCAAACAGCTGCGACAGCGGCGCCTTAAGTACTATGGATAAGAGAATCACAATAAGTATGTCAGGGATGGCATACAGAAGCTCAAGTATTCTCATCATGACATTATCTGTCCTGCCGCCTATAAACCCGCTGAACGCGCCATATATTGAACCGATAATCAGTATAATAACACTTGCTATGATACCAACCAGCAGGGATATCCGGGAACCATACATAAGACGTACCAGATTATCCCTCCCCAGACTGTCTGTTCCCAATACATGAGGAAAGACGGCTTCTTTTAGTTCCACTGCCGCAGTTTCAGGAGCAGTTTTTTCGCCGCTTGCTGATGTATCAAAATCATATGCAAATTCCTCGCTTCTGTTTTTGGGTTTGGGTACTTCAGCTCTGGCAGCACTGCGCTCCTGTGGTGTCTGCATGGGAGACAGGTTTTCGAATCCGCGAATCTGCTCATCATATTTGTATGGCACAATCAGGGGCCCTATAAATGCAAACAGCAGCGACAGAATGATCAATGCCAGGCCAATCATCGCTGTGGGATTCTTCCTTAGCCGCCTCCACGAATCCTGCCAAAAGGAGAGGCTTTGCCTCTGTATAATTAATTCCTTTTTCTCCTCAGGATCCGCAGGTTCAAACATCGATGGGTCGGTCTGAAATGAGAATGGTTTTTTTGCCATTTTTTTAAGTTTACTCTATTTTATTTAAGCTTGATACGCGGATCTATGACCACGTACACAAGGTCAACCACAAGATTCATAAAGATAATCAATGCTGCAAGGAAAATTGTTGTTCCCATGATCAACGGATAATCACGGGATGTAATACTCTGTATAAAGAATAAACCCAGACCCGGTATGGAGAATATGCGCTCTACAATAAAGCTCCCCACTAAGACATAGGCCAGGAGAGGTCCCAGATACGTCACAACCGGCAGTATGGCATTTCGGATTGCATGTTTTATCAGTACTGAGGAAGCCGGGAGCCCTTTGGCCCTGGCGGTTCGTATATAGTCCTGACCCAATACATCAAGCAGTGAAGAGCGTATGAGCCTGGCAATAAAACAAGCCGGATAGAAAGCAAGCGTGAATGTTGGCAATATATAATCAAGGGGAGAATTCAAACCAATGAACTTCAGCCACCGCAAGGCTACACCGAATAACAGCAGAAGCAGCATACCCATTATAAAGCTAGGTACAGCAATACCCAGTGTGGAAATAAACATTACCAGCCTGTCAACAAATTTTTCATGCCTTAGGGCGGCGTAACATCCCATCAATAATCCGAGTATCAAAGCCAGGAGAACAGCCAGGCCGCCAAGGCGGGCAGATACAGGAAATTTCTGGCCGATAATATAGTTTACTGTCTTGCCTTCCTTGGATGCAATTGACATGCCAAGATCCCCTTTGGCAAGATTTTTCAAATAAATCCAATATTGCTGGATAAGTGGTTTGTCAAGGCCATATTTGGCTTCCATCGCTTTTATAATACCCTGGCCCAATTTTTCATTTGTAGCAAATGGACCGCCTGGTACAGCATGCATCAAAAAGAAGGTTATTGTAATAATAACAAAAAGTGTCACGATTGAGGATAGCACTCGCTTGACCAAAAACATTGTCATCTGATAAACTCCCTCAAGGATCAAAACAGACAATTTGTATGAGAAAAGCCAATAATGGTGTCGGAAGGGGGACTTGAACCCCCATGAACTATACGGTTCACAAGGCCCTCAACCTTGCGCGTCTACCAATTCCGCCATTCCGACAATTCCAGGGAATAAAGGACAGTACAGACATCCTGATTTGCCTCTAGAGTCATTTCACACAAACAACGCAATCCCCCACACCGTCAATTTCCCATATCAGCAGTTTCATATGCTTGAACTTCTCATACTGTTTAAATTGCATTACCATTCTAAAAATAATGCAATATTATGTCAAATAGTATTTAAATTTATTTAAATTTATTTTAACTTATATGTTTTGCTTTTCCTGCTATGTTATATATGCAGTATGATTGCCTGGCTTTTTAAAATCATTGTTCCGGTTTAAGGCATATTGCCAGATGCTCAAACAAATATCCCGGAGCAACTTCAAGGTTTAAATTCTTGTCTTCCTTAATTGATTTCATTAGCTCCAAATCAGCAGGTATGCTTAAAATATCAATATTTCCTTCCTGCAGCATCCCGACAAGATAGTTTATATCCGAATTAAAAAGAAATTTTATCTCATTTATGAGCGGTTTTTCACCCCAATAGAGGCTGTTTTTTTCAAGCAGGACATACTCCCCTTTTTTCCACTCCTTCAGCTTGTAGGGTCCGCTGCCAAAAATATCTTCACTGAATATGCTGCCTATTTTGCTGTCCCTAAGAAGTTTTGCAGGAAATATGTAATTGAAAAGCTGCTCCCAATTACTGTCAAACTCATTAAATGTTACAATAAACTCTTTGTCACCCGTTTTCACTATTGACTTGATAATACCAAAGTTTTTATCTTCAAAAGTAAGGGTTTTGTCAGAAATTATGGCATTTATTGTGGCAACAACATCATCGGCAACTATAGGTTCGCCGTCTTCCCAATATATATCGTTTTTCAGTTTTACCGCAGCTTTTAAACTATACCTTAAATCAGTGTTTTCCCTGGCACCCTGACCGTCTCCTATGATAGTAACGCTTTCAGCCAAAACAGGCTCATATTTATCCGGCCCCGTTTTTTTCCACAATCCCTGTACGATCAGGCTGTTTATATACTCGCGGTATATGCTGTCAGGGATAAAAGGATTTAAAACATATGGTTCCTGTTCATATCCTACAACCAGGCTTTTTATATTTCCGTTATTTTCTGTGCTGCTTGAATTGTTTTGTGTTTTTGCAGCGCTTTCAACGCTCATATCCATACCTGAAATGTTTTTAAAGACACTGCCGTTTAGCGTGTCTATTTCAACACCAGACAATTTCTTATTATAAGCTACCGCGTGAATCCTGCTGTAAAGCGGGAGTACAATGGCATCGTCAGATAATATTTTCTGTATTTGGCCGGTAACCGGTATTTTTTTTTCAATATTATCTTCTTTTAACAGGGTATCCAGACTGGCATCGAGGTCCTGACTGCTGTACCAATAAAAATTATTGCAGTTTTTGTTTGTATCGGTTTCCATCGAAGGTATTTTTCCGGAACTGAAGTAATCTTTAATGCTGGCACTGTCGGGGATATAAATCGACCATACTCCAAGATCATAATTGCCGCTTCTGATATCTTCCATATACCAGACTTTTGACTCTTTATTTGCAATCCATGTGACGATTCCTATAGCACCCAGGTTTTCTTTGATTATATTCTCAATTTTTTGCCTTGATGGACTGTCTGAATTTGCCCCTATTGTAAGAAGCAAAGGATTGCCCTCATTATAGCCAGCCTTATTTAAATACTCTTTTGCAGTATTTGGGTCGTAGTCGTACTGGGACCATGAATCTGCATAATAATCTGCTCCGACAGGGAAAAGGCTGTTTAAAACAGTGCCATAACTTCCTAAAAGTTCACTTGCAATCCGGTTTCTGTCGATAGCATAAAAAATAGCTTTCCTGACATTTAGGTCATTTAAAGGATTTTTATCTTTCTGAAGGTTTTTTAAAGAATAGAAACCCTGTTCATTTAAAACATCAGGCTTTGCATTAGTGCCGGAAATATTGCTTTCAGCACCATTTGAGATGGCTGAACTGTTTGCACTTAAGCCCAGATTTTCAAACTTACAGGATGTTAAAGCCGCAACAGGGACAAAGATAACAATAAACAAAANNAAGAAACTATCAGTATATAACTGCAGGTTTTATACCGCATAAGCAGATTAATTTCAAGGCTAAGCAACTAATATCGGCAAAGGGGCATTAACCAAAACAGCAAAACAAGGATTTAATCACTTAATTGTTTGATGAAAAACTTTATATACTAAATGCTCTTATTGTGATTACAAAAAAATAAAAAGAAGAATAGTCGTAATTGCAAAAAGAACTCCAAGTATTATTGTTATGCGGTCAAGGTTTTTTTCGACAATGCCTGAGCCGTCAAATGTTTCAACCATACCGGAAAACAAGCCCGAAATGCCTCCGCCTCTTCCCGCATGCAGAAGTATGAAAAGGATGATTCCAATACATGCGGCAATGTGGAACCCAAAAAGAATATTAAGCCAAACTGACCCCATTTTTAACTAACCTCTCGTTTACCTGATTTCTAAATCCATAATATTATCAATAAATATTTTATTAAATATTCAATACTAAAAAATAAAATACTAATAAATCAAAAACCCGATATTGCTATAATAGTATTTCCAAAAAAAATATCCTGCAAAAGCAATTTTAGCCAGATAATATTACAACAATAAATCAGTTTTTAAAATATATAAAATTATTTAATTTGTATTTTACCAAAAAACACTTAACTAATCAAAATTTCGAATTGCCCTCAGATACTCTTTTAGAAGAGGCAACAGGAATTTACATTTATCTGNNTTGCGCCTATCTGTACTTATTTGCGCATATCTGTACTTATTTGCACCTATCTGCGTTTATTTCTACCTTCATATACCTCAATATCAGGATGAATAGAGCTTATTCCCTTATTATTAAAGAACTGCCTGTCATTTCTACCGGCTTTTCAATATGTAAAAGTTCAATAATAGTCGGTGCAATATCACAAAGTGCCAGGGTTTCTGACTCCGGCTTATCAGGACTTTCTGCATCATCTGATTTAACAGGAAAGTTTTTATCAGCCTCTTCTCCATAATCGTTGCCTATATCTTTTTTTAAATAAGGGCTGGATTGGGAACCCTTTAGCTTTTTTATTTCACTGCTGCATAATATAAAAGGTACTTTCGAAGTGGTATGAGCCGTCATTGGACATGCCTCATTGCAGTCCACCATCTCTTCAACATTCCCATGGTCAGCAGTGATTATACCAAGCCCTCCCACGTCATTTAACTTTGTAATCACCCTTCCGAGGCAATTGTCTACAGTCTCTACAGCTTTAACTGCAGCATCAAGAAAACCGGTATGGCCGACCATGTCCGGGTTGGCATAATTTAAAATAATGACGTCGTATATTCCGGCGCCTATCATTTCAATGACCTTATCGGTTAATTCAAGCGCGCTCATCTCAGGTTTCAAATCGTAAGTGGCGACTTTTGGTGATGGTATCAATATCCTGTCTTCTCCGGGATTAGGCTTTTCCACACCGCCATTAAAAAAGAAAGTCACATGCGCATACTTTTCTGTTTCTGCAATTCTGAGCTGTTTTAAACCATTTGCCGCCAGGATTTCCCCAAGCGTGTTATTAATCAATGCAGGAGCGAATGCGACCGGGACTGGAAAATCCTTACTATATTGTGTCATACAGACAAAAAATACCTCCGGCGGATTATCTCCCCTGTCGAAATCATGAAAGTCATTGTAAATAAAGGCTTTTGTTATCTGCCTTGCCCTGTCAGGCCTGAAATTAAAAAATATCACGGAATCACCGGTTTTTATTTTTGCATTTTCGTTATTTTTAACCTTTACAGCAGCCGGAATGACAAATTCATCGTCAACACCAACCTGGTATGATGCCTTGACAAGGTCTTCAGCAGAATCATAAATATCACCCATTCTCCGTACCATTACATCATAAGCTTTTTTTACTCTTTCCCATCTGTTATCCCTGTCCATTGCATAATATCTGCCGGAAACTGTCGCTATCTCACCCAAACCCTTTGCTTTAAGATAACTGTCAAGATCATTAATGAATGGAATGGCGCTTTGTGGCGGGACGTCCCTGCCGTCAAGAAAAGCATGTACATAAACCTGACGGACACTATTTTTCTTTGCAAGGTCCACAATTGCTTTTAAATGATCTATGTGGCTGTGCACTCCGCCATCTGACAGAAGCCCCATGACATGAAGGCTGCTTTTTTTATTTTTTGTATTTTCTACTGCCGAAATAAGAGCTTTATTTGAAAAAAAATCACCATCTTTTATGGATTTTGTTATCCTTGTCAGCTCCTGATATACAATCCTTCCGGCACCGATATTCAAATGCCCGACTTCGGAGTTTCCCATCTGGCCTTCAGGAAGCCCTACAGCCTCTCCGGAACATTCAAGCCTGGTGTGCGGATAAATGTTATAAAACCTGTCTAAGTTAGGGGTTCTTGCAATCATTGTCGCATTGCCTTCTTCTTTATAGCTGATGCCCCAACCATCAAGGATTATAAGACATAAAGGTTTTTTAACTGTATCTTTTTTCATACTGTCTTTATAGCTCTGTAGTTGCCTAATAATTTATAATTGCCGTAAAGTCTTCAACCTTTATGCTTGCGCCGCCGACGAGCGCTCCATCGATATCGGGCATTGCCATAAGTTCTGTTATATTGGAAGGTTTTACACTGCCTCCATACTGGATCCTTAGAAGTTCTGCTGCTGAATTATTGTATAAGTCTGCAACTTTGTTTCTTATTGCTGAACACATGTCATTTGCATCACTTGAAGTTGCATTTTTCCCGGTGCCAATGGCCCAAATTGGCTCGTAAGCTATTGTAAGGTCAAAGATATTTTTTATATCCATGTCTTTGAGACATTCTGTAACCTGGCCCAAGACAAACTCCTTCGCTTTGCCTGACTCCCTTATAGCAAGGCTTTCTCCAACACACATTATGGGTTTGAGGCTATGTTTAAAAGCAATTTTGACTTTTTTATTGACTATGTCATTAGTCTCAAAAAAATACTCTCTTCTTTCACTATGCCCTATAATGACGTAATCCATTCCCAACGCAGCAATCATCAAAGGAGAAATCTCTCCGGTAAACGCACCGCTTTCTTCCCAATGCATATTCTGCGCACCGATTTTAATTGAAAGTTTGTCTGCATCAATTATATTTTTAACACTCCTGAGCGCGGTAAAGGGCGGACATATGCATACATCAATATTATTTTTGTTTTTAAACTCATATCCGAGATCCTGGATAAACTGTATGGCTTCCAAATGTGTAAGATTCATCTTCCAGTTTCCGGCAATAAAAGGTATTCTCATTTTTATCATCTCCATAAAACTTAAAAAANNTTTAAAGTATTTTCCATCCAATAACCGAGGCCTTACTTAATTAACGGCAAAATTATTTATCCTGCAATGCTGCAACACCAGGAAGTATCTTGCCTTCCAGAAACTCCATAGAAGCTCCGCCACCGCTTGATATATGGGAAAACTTGCCATTGAGTCCGTATTTTTTTATAGCTGCAAGAGTATCTCCACCGCCTGCTACAGTTACTGCTGAGCTGCCGGCAATTGCTTCTGCTATCTCTTTTGTGCTGTTTGCAAATCTTTCAAACTCAAAAACACCCATCGGTCCGTTCCAGAATATCGTTTTAGCCTTTGCAATCTCAGTTTTATACAATTCAATAGTTTTTTCCCCGATTCCCATACCTTCCCAGTCTGAAGGAATGGCATTTATTGCAACATTTTTGCTTTCGGCATTTTCAGCATATTCCTGAGCAATACAAATATCCACCGGCAGCATAAGCTTTACGCCATTCTTCTTCGCAAGTTCAACCATTTCAAGTGCATAGCCAAGCTGGTCATCTTCACAAATGGATCTGCCTATCTCATTTCCCATTGCCTTGAGGAATGTGTAAGTCATACCGCCTCCAAGGATAAGCTCATCGACTTTCTCAAGCAGGTTTTTTATTACCAATATCTTATCAGAAACTTTGCTTCCTCCGAGCACTGCAATAAAGGGCCTTGCCGGATTCTCAAGAAGTGCGCCAAGAGCCTCAACTTCTTTTTTAAGTAAAAATCCAGAGACAGCAGGTAAAAATTCTGCAACACCGGAAATAGATGCATGGGCCCTGTGGGCGGCGCCGAATGCATCATCAACATAAAAATCAGCCAGAGAGGCAAGGTTTTTTGAAAAATCCCTGTCATTTTTCTTTTCGCCAGGGTTAAACCTTAAGTTTTCAAGCATAACTACTTCACCGGGTTTCATTACATTTTTGATATAATCCTTGATTTCATCATTAAAAATCTCATCAAATTTTTTTACTGGTTTACCGATAAGCTTTCCCAGTTCTTTCGCAGCCGGAGTCAGCCTGTATTTTTCATCAACAGCATCTTTTGGCCTGCCCAGATGTGACATAAGGACGACTTTTGCATGATTTTCTAAAAGGTACCTGATTGTAGGAAGCGACAGTACTATCCTGGTATTATCCGTAATATTTCCGCCTGCATCCAAAGGAACATTAAAATCCACCCTTACCAGCACTGCTTTTCCATTGACATCAATGTCTTCAACTGTTTTTTTATTAAATACATACATCCCAAACACCCCTTCTGATTAAATTTCAAACTACCAATTTAAAACTTATAATAACTGGCCGGGGTATCGCTGCCCCGGCCAGTTATTATTCTGTTAAAGTAAAGAACTTAAACAAGTATAATCAGCTGCAGGCAATCAACCATTTTAAAAATATTGAGTTAAAAATTCATCTTAGTCCCGGCAGCCAAATGAATAAATATTGAATTACTCACCAATAATTAATTATTTCATTATATACTTTATCAGATCAATAAGCCTTGTTGAATATCCCCATTCATTATCATACCACGCAAATACTTTGGCCATCTTGCCTATCTTCATTGTACTGAGTGCATCAAAAATTGAAGAGTAAGGGTTTCCTACAATATCACGAGATACTATCGGGTCCTCGCAATATTGCAGTATCCCTTTAAATCCCGGACTTTCAGAAGCTTTCTTGAATGCTGCATTTATTTCTTCTACAGTGGCATCTTTTTCAAGATTCACAACCAGATCCACGATAGAACCGTCAGGTGTGGGTACACGTAGTGAAACACCGCCAAGTGTGCCTTTGAGCTCAGGAATTACCAGGCCGATTGCGCTTGCAGCGCCGGTTGATGAAGGTATTATGGAAAGCGCTGCAGCCCTTGCCCTTCTTAAATCTTTATGCGGCAAATCCAGCACCTTCTGGTCATTTGTATAAGAGTGGACCGTTGTCATAAAGCCATCGATTATTTTGAAATTGTCATTTAGTACTTTGCATACCGGGGCCAGGGCGTTTGTGGTGCATGAAGCATTTGAAATGATATTGTACTCTTTCTTATAAGTATTTTCATTAACACCCATAACAATCGTGGCATCTGCGCCGCCACCCTTCATTGGTGCAGATACAATGACTTTTTTTGCTCCTGCTTCAAGGTGTTTGGTTACGTCTTCCCTTTTAGTGAAAATACCGGTTGACTCTATCACAACATCCACTCCGAGCTCTTTCCACGGAAGGGCTGCAGGGTCCTTGATTAAAGTGGCCTTTATTTTTTTGCCATCAATGACTATGGCATCTTCAGTGGCTTTGATGTCTGCTTCCAAAACACCAAAAGTTGAATCATACTTTAGAAGATGAGCGAGTGTCTTTGTGTCAGCGATATCATTTATGCCCACAACTTCTATTTCATTGTTTTTGTCATACTTCATTTTTGCCCGCATGAACACTCTGCCTATTCTTCCAAATCCGTTAATCCCTACTTTTATTGACATATTTTCCTCCTTAAGTACGTTAAATAATTAAAATCAAATCCTGCTGATTTTTTTAAGCGCTAATTGTAACAAATTCGCGCCAACATATAAAGCGGCGGCACAACTAATATTCACATTTTCTTATATTACAGCGGTACAACTATTATTTGCCTTCATTATAAAGCGGTGACACAATTGATATTAACCTTTTTGTAAAGCAACAGATTAACTGATATTTTCCTTTTTTTATAAAGAAGCGGTATATCTAATCTTCACCTTTTTCAATGTCCCTGTGAAACAGTTTTACAGAATAACCCTTAAGTTTAAGGTATTCATAAAGCCTTTCCGACATGACTACTGACCTATGCCGTCCACCTGTGCAGCCGATCCCGATTCCAAGGTAGCTTTTCCCCTCTTCAATATAATTCGGTATTAAAAAATCCAGCATTTTTTCAAACATTCTTAAAAATTTCAGGGTTTCTTCATGAGACATTACAAAATCCCTGACTTTGTCGCTGGTCCCGTCAAGCTCTTTCAGCCCCGCGATGTAGAAGGGATTCGGAAGAAACCTGACATCCATCACAATATCAAGGCTTTCCTGGGGTATCCCGTATTTATAGCCAAAAGATACTACTGTTATTTGGAAAAGCCTGCTTTTTTCATCAGGATTCATAAACTTTTCAGCGATTTCCAGCTTCAATTCTTTAGGCGTCATGGAAGTAGTATCAATTATAGCATCAGAAAGCTCCCTGAAATGATATAGCTTTTCGGTCTCTTTTTCGATGCCTGAAATTATATCCCCATCATCCACAAGCGGATGCTTTCTCCTTGTGAGCGCAAACCTTTTAACTATTTCACTTTTTGATGCTTCAAGATACAGGGTCTTATAACTTATATTCTGTTTCTTTAAATCATCTAGTGTCCTGTAAATCTCATCGAACAGAAATCCGCTTCTTAAGTCGATTGCAACAGCGATTTTATTGATTTGCCTGTCCCTTTCCTGGAAAAAATCTATAAGGTTTGTAAGCAGGCTTGCTGGCAGATTGTCAATGCAATAATACCCGGCATCCTCAAAATAACGCAGGGCAGCAGTTTTACCTGCGCCTGACAACCCGGTAATGATTACTATCCTGATATTTTGATTCTCTTCCATTATTCTGATATTTTAATTTTCTTACATTATGCTGACATTATAAGTCTCTTAAAATATGCCGGCATTTTGATTTTCTCACATCGCCTTTAGATTTTTATTTTATTCCATTAAGTAAAACTTTAATAAAAACTTTAGTAAATATCAATACCTGTTCAGGCTGTTATAGATGTTTAATGCATCAGTATACCTTAATCCCTTAATTTTTATGAAGTCATCAAGCTTGCACGCTTTTAAATCTTCAATATCTTCAAATTTTTCAAGCACGAGCGCCTTCTTTTTTTCCCCTATTCCCTTTATCCCATCCAGCACGGACCGCGTCATGTATTTGCTGCGAAGTTTTTTGTGGTAATTTATAGCAAACCTGTGCGCCTCATCCCTTATCCTTATTATTATTTTCATGTAATCCGAATGCCTGTCAAGGCTAAGTCCGTCCGGATGGTTTTCACTGAAAATAATCTCTTCTTTTTTTGCTATGCTTATAAGGTCAATGTCATCAATATTTTTTTCTTCAAAAACCTTTTTAGCTGCATTATATTGAGCTTTCCCTCCGTCTATAATAATAAGCTGTGGTTTCATGTAAAAGCTGTCTTCTATATCCATTGTCGATCCAGTAAGGTAACTTAACCTTCTTGAGACAACCTCAGCTATCATTGCAAAATCATCCTGGCCCTCCACTGCCCGTATTTTGAAGTGCCTGTAGTTACTGGTGAGAGGGCTTGCATTTGTAAAAACCGACATGGAGCCTACTGCAAAACTTGGCCCTATATTTGATATGTCGAAACACTCAATGCGGCTTGGAATATTAGCAAGTCCAATTGCTTCTTTCAGCCTTAGCAGTTCTTTAAATGCCCTCGAGTAACCGGATGATTTTTCGAACTTCTTTTTTTCAAGATATAGGAAAGCATTTTTTGCGGCCATTCGAACAATGTTCTTTTTATCATCCTGCCTGGCAACTTTAATCTCTATTTTTTTTCCTTTCAAATCTGATAACCACTTTGAAATAGCATCTGCATCTTCTATTGCAAAAGGTATATATATGGCAGGGCTTATATTATCTATCTCCAGGTAATAACTTTTTAAAAAACCTGAAATTATTTCTTTTTCATCAACAAGCATCACATTGGAAATAATAAAATTATTTACTGCGGCAAGCTCCCCTTCCCGGTAGTTATAAAGGCTCACTGCCGCCAAATTTGACTTTGTGTCCCTCGAGGCTGCAAGTATGTCCCATGTATCATAACTTGCAAAAGATATCCGCTGGGCAGTCAGCATCTCTTCGATGGCTTCAATTGCATATTTGACCTTTGCCGCTTCCTCAAATTCCTGCCTGGAGGCAAATGATGCCATTTCTGACTTTAAATTATCAACAATGGCATTTTCACCGCGTTTTAAAAAAAGTTTTATGTACTCTATGTTCTGCCTATATGCTTTTTCGCTTATTCGGCCCATGCAAGGTGCAGAGCACAGATTAATATGGTAATTAAGGCAAACCGCATTTTTGACTTTGCCGGGCTTCGGCTTTCTGCAATCCCTAACCTGGAAGATCCTCCTCAGGGTTTCCAATGTATTACGGGTATTTTTTATATTTATATATGGTCCGTAATATTTTGCCCCCCGTATATTTTTGTTTCGTGTAATAAATATCCGGGGAAACTTTTCGTTATCAGTAACTGCAACATAGGGATAGGATTTGTCATCTTTTAAGTTGAAATTATACTTTGGCCGATTTTTTTTAATAAGGCTGCTTTCAAGTATGAGCGCCTCAACCTCATTATCTGTTTCAATAAAATCAACAGAGTCGATCTTTGAAGTAAAAAATGTAATTGGGTGATTAATATAATTAGCATTATCATTTGGCATAAAATAGCTTTTTACCCTGTCAAACAGGCTTTTTGCTTTGCCAACATATATTATCCTGCCCTTTACATCTTTGAAAAGATATACTCCCGGTTTTCTCGGCAAAATCGACAAGGTATGTTTAAGATTTTCATTTACTTCCATATTGGTCAGGCAATAAAAAATAATACGGTTAATTAAAAGTGAACGACAGTATAAAAGAGCTTAACTTAAAAAACTATAACCTTAATTTTAGCAGGCAATTTAATAAGAATTAAAGTATTCACCAATAATAAATTAACTTCAATCAGCTGTGGGCCGCCGCCGCAGGATGCCTTGATTTTTTAAAATTTTTACTTTTAAGGGCATCTTTTAAAAACTTCCCGGTATATGAGATTTCAGTTCCGGCAATTTCTTCGGGGGTCCCTTTTGCAATTACCTGTCCTCCCCTGTCGCCGCCTTCTGGTCCAAGGTCGATTATGTAATCAGCTGATTTTATGACTTCCATGTTATGTTCGATTACCACTACAGTATTGCCGGCATCCACAAGCTTGTCCAGGATTACCAGCAGCTTACTGATATCTTCAAAATGCAGGCCCGTAGTCGGCTCATCAAGCAGATACATGGTATTGCCGGTACTTCTTTTTGAAAGTTCGGTCGAAAGCTTGACGCGCTGGGCTTCACCGCCAGAAAGAGTCGTTGATGACTGGCCAAGCTTTATGTATCCGAGTCCGACATCATTTATGAACTCGAGCTTGTTTCTTATCCTGGGTATGTTTTTAAAATAATTCAGCGCTTCTTCAACCGTCATATCCAATACTTCAGCAATATTTTTATCTTTAAACCTGACCTCAAGCGTTTCCCTGTTATATCTTTTCCCTTTGCAGACCTCACATGGCACATATATATCAGGCAAAAAGTGCATTTCAATCATTATCTGCCCGTCACCTGCACATGCTTCGCATCTTCCGCCTTTAACATTAAATGAAAACCTGCCCGGTTTGTATCCCATCATCCTGGCATCCTGTGTCTGTGCAAAAATATCCCTGATATGGGTAAACACTCCCGTATATGTTGCGGGATTTGACCTGGGTGTTCTTCCTATGGGTGACTGGTCAATGACTATGACCTTATCCAGGTTGGCATAATTCAAAATACCCTCATGCCTTCCTGCTTTTTCATTGGACCTCATAAGAAGGCTTGAAAGTGCCGGATATAAGATCTCATTGATGAGCGTACTTTTACCGGAACCGGAAACTCCGGTTATGGCCACAAATTTTCCAAGCGGTATTTCAACGTCAATGTTTTTAAGGTTGTGCTCTTTGGCCCCTTTGATAATTATGTTTTTGCCGTTTCCGTTTCGCCTTGTCTTTGGAACCGGTATATTTTTTTCACCCGACAGATATTTCCCGGTAATTGAGTTCTCGCAGTTCATTATATCCTTTAATGTCCCGCTGCAGACAATTTTTCCTCCATGTATGCCGGCGCCCGGGCCAATATCAGCTATCCAGTCAGCTGAACGCATTGTCTCTTCATCATGCTCGATAACAATGATCGTATTGCCCAGATTTCTTAGCCTTTTTAGGGCATTGATGAGCTTGTTATTGTCCCGCTGGTGGAGTCCTATGCTTGGTTCATCCAGTATGTAAAGCACTCCCACGAGCCCCGAACCTATCTGTGTAGCAAGCCTTATCCTCTGGGATTCACCGCCTGAAAGTGAGCCGGAGTGCCTGTCAAGAGCAAGATAACCAAGCCCGACATCTTTTAAAAAATTAAGCCTTTCAAGAATTTCTTTAATAAGCCTTTCGCCGATCAACTTTTCCCTGGTGTCAAGCTTTAAATCATTAAGCCATTTTATGGCATCTTCCACGGTCAATCCTGCGAAATCTGATATTGATTTGTCTGCAATTTTTACAGCCAAAACTTCAGGCTTGAGCCTTTTTCCATTGCATCCCGTACAGGGGGAATCCATCACCATTCTCTCTATTTTGACCCTTTGTTCTTCAGATTCGGTTTCAATGTACCTTCTGCTCAGATTGTTTGCAAGTCCTTCAAATTTAAGATAATAGAACCTCATTTCACCTTTATGGTTCCTGTATTTTACCCTTATCCGCTCTCCGTCTGTGCCGTAAAGAATCAGCTTCTTTGAACTGTCCTCCATTTTTTCAAACGGCACGTCAAGGCTGAAATTATACTGCTCTGCGAGACTGCGCATCAGCTGCGAATAATAATTGGAGAATGCCATATTAAAAAATGGGATTGCCCCATCGTTAATTGAAAGAGAAGGAAATTCGACTATCAGTGAAGGATCTATTTCTTTTTTTACACCAAGCCCCCCGCAAATTTTGCAGGCGCCATAGGGGCTGTTAAACGAAAACATCCTGGGAGATAGTTCTTCAAAACTCACACCGCAGTCAACACAAGTATAATTTTCAGAAAATGTCAAAATTTCAGAAGTGCTTACGTTGTTCGGAGTATTTGTAACCTCAGCATTGGAGCTTTCATTAGAATTACCGTCTAAAATATTTGAATTGACTGTATTGCTGACATTTTCGGCAGAATTGCCGGCAGAAATATTTAAAACGGCAATGCTGTTGGCTTTGTCCGCAGAATTAGTGCCATCAGAGGTGTTGGTATTGCCGGTCAATTCAATGCGCACAATGCCTTCACTTTCCCTGAGGGATATCTCTATGTCCTCTGTAAGCCTTTTTTTGATATCCGGGGAGATTTTTAACCTGTCTACGACTATTTCAATATTATGTTTTTTATTTTTATCAAGGACGATTGCTGTTCCATCAGACAGGTCATGTATTATGCCGTCAATTTTTACCCTTATATATCCGTCCTTTTTTATTGATTCAAATACTTTCTGGTATTCGCCTTTCCTGCCCCTGACAACAGGAGCAAGAACCAGGAAATTTGTATCAGCCGGAAGCTCCATAATCCTGTCAACTATCTGGTCAACGGTCTGCTTTGTAATTGGTTTTCCGCAGACATAACAGTATGGTGTCCCAATGTTTGCATAAAGCACCCTTAAATAATCGTAAATCTCTGTGATGGTTCCGACTGTGGACCGGGGGTTCTTTGAGACTCCTTTCTGGTTTATGGAAACAGCCGGAGAAAGCCCTTCTATAAGGTCGACATCCGGTTTGTCCATCTGGCCCAAAAACTGCCTTGCGTATGATGAAAGGGACTCCACATACCTTCTCTGGCCCTCTGCATACAGGGTATCGAAAGCAAGTGAGGATTTGCCTGAACCGCTGACTCCCGTAAAAACAATGAACTTGTCGCGGGGTATGCGAAGGTTTACATTTTTAAGATTATGTTCCCTTGCGCCTTTTATTATTATTTCTGATTTCATAATTTAATAGTTCTTAATAAACTTTCCCATATAACTTTCTATTCCCGGATACAATTTTTAAACTTCCAAAACAGCTACATTCTGACAATCTTCTTGATCCTCTTTATTTCATCCCTTATTATTGCTGCCTTTTCAAAATCAAGTTCCTGGGCGGCAAGATGCATCTCTTCTTCAAGTCCGCTTATTATATTATCTATTTTGGATAAGTCCATAGACATTAGCCCGTCTTCCGTAAATGAACCTCTTTTTTCTGATATTGCCGCAGCTGATGCTGATGCAGTTGCTTTTCTTGATTCTTTTTTTGATTTTATGCCTGAAGCGAAAAGAATGTCAGAGATATTTTTACTTATCGTGACAGGCACAATGCCGTTTTTTTCATTATATTCCGCCTGAAGTTTTCTTCTGCGGTTTGTCTCATCCACAGCATATTTAATGGACCCCGTTATATTATCAGCATACATTATTACAGTCCCATTGACATTCCTTGAGGCCCTCCCTATTGTTTGTATAAGTGCGGTCCCTGACCTTAAAAATCCTTCTTTATCTGCATCCAGTATTGCTACCAGAGATACTTCAGGAAGGTCCAACCCTTCACGCAAAAGATTTATCCCGACAAGGACATCAAAATCTCCATTTCTCAGCCCTCTCAATATTTCAATCCTCTCAAGAGTGTCGATATTTGAATGCAGGTAACGCACCCTAATATTTTTCCCCGCAAAATAATCTGCCAAATCTTCTGCCATCTTTTTTGTCAGTGTGGTGACCAGCACCCTATCCCCTGCGGCAACTCTCTTTTTTATTTCGGACAACAGGTCATCTATCTGGCCATTTGAAGGCCTTAATGAGATCTCCGGATCGATAAGCCCGGTTGGCCTTATTATCTGTTCTGAAATCTGTGCACTGACTTTATATTCAAACGGCCCAGGCGTAGCTGATGTAAAGATCACTCTTTTTAGTTTTGCCAGGAATTCGTCAAACATTAAAGGCCTGTTGTCAAGCGCAGACGGCAGCCTGAAGCCGAAATCCACCAGCGTCTGCTTCCTTGACCTGTCGCCTTCATACATTCCGCGAACCTGCGGAACTGAAATATGGGATTCATCAATTATTGTAAGGAAATCTTCAGGAAAAAAATCTATCAGTGTGTTCGGGGTTTCCCCAGGGTTTTTCCCAAGGATATGACGCGAATAGTTCTCTATTCCGCCACAGAAACCGATCTCAGTAATCATCTCCATATCGTATCTTGTCCTTGACTCCAGTCTCTGGGCTTCAAGCAGTTTGCCGTTGCTTTTGAAGTATTCGATCCTTGAAATAAGTTCTTCTTCTATTGTTTCAAGAGCTTTTTCAACCCATTCCGGTTTTGCAAGAAAATGAGTCGCTGGAGAGATGACCACATTATCAATATCAGAAAAAATCTCACCTGATATAGGGTCAAACTCGATTATCCTTTCAACTTCATCTCCAAAAAGCTGCACCTTTAAGGCCCTGTTCTGGTAAGCCGGAAAAATTTCAATATTGTCGCCCTTTACCCTGAAGTTACCCTGTGAAAACTCATAGTCATTTCTTTCATATTTGACGTTTACAAGGTTTCTTATAAGCTTGTCTCTCGGATACTGGCTTTTTTTCTTTATAAATATCATCTGCTTTTCATACTCGACAGGCGAGCCGAGATTATAAATGCATGAAACACTGGCTACCACTATTGTATCTTTGCGCATAATGAGGGAATTAGTGGTCGAAAGCCGCAGTTTTTCTATCTCCTCATTTATCGAAGTGTCCTTTTCGATGTACATATCCTTACTGGGAATATAGGCTTCAGGCTGATAGTAGTCATAGTAGCTGACAAAATATTCGACTGCATTATCAGGGAAAAACTCCTTGAACTCATTGCAGAGCTGGGCGGCAAGNNTGTATTCCCATGGAAAGCTTCGCTATGGCGTTTCCCTGGTCCCCCTGTGGCCTATAGTTTGAAACTATCCTGAATATATTAGCATTGCTGCCATTTTCAATATTTGATTGCATATATATCGGGCTTTATTTTTTCTGCCAGTTCAAAGATTTTTTTTCCAAGACTTGTCTTTGAACCATTATTTCTAATCGTAAAATCCACTGATTTCTTAATATATTTTATATGCTGGCCTTCAATGCGCAGAATTGCCTCGCTTTCAGGCATCCCGGTTTTATTTTTCAACAATTTCAGCCTTTTTTGCTTGTCTGAAGTGACCCAAATAATAAGGTCGCATAATTTGTTGATACCGATATTAAATAGTATTGCCGCATCTATGATTACACATTTAACCTCTTTATTTTTATTCAGGAATTCTTCAATTTTTTTTAGGATTTCGCCTGCCATTATATTATTGAGCTTTTCAAGGTCATCTTTTGATGAGAAGACTACCTTGCCAAGGCTTTTATAATCAACAAGGCCATCCTGGCTTAATATGCATTCACCGAAGCAGGCCTTTAATCTTTCAACCAGGCCCGGATTTTCACAGTAGATTTCTTTTGCCAATGAGTCCACATCCAATACAGTAGTTTCAGGGATGAATTCTCTAAGATATGAGCACACCGTACTTTTACCCGAAGCCATCTTTCCGGCAATCCCAATAATATAAATCGGTCTCACCCCTTTTCTAAAAATATACAGGATATAAAAAATCCTATAACATTATTTCTTTTCAAAAATAATACCTTAAGAATGTTATTAAAATATTTGGCGGTTATTATGGCCAACCTGGAATTTTTTTTGGCCCGGTCACATAAAAAATCTATAGCCCAAGTATTTAAAAATTTCGTATAAAAAACAAGAATTCACTTTGCCAAAGAATAAAGAGTTAAAAAAAATATTCCGGTATATCAATCTTTATATATAAGACTTTCATACCGGAAATATTTTTAATTTCTATATTTAAGCTTTGCCTTAAGATTTCTCCGGATATTNNTCCGTCTGATTTCATTACTTAATAATTTAGTCCAGATTTGCTTCGTGCTTCATTTCTTCCAGGAGCTTCTTTATGGTCTGCTTCTTTTCTGCATCTATGCTGCTCTCAGTATCCGGCTCGGCTGCTTTTCTTTTAGCCTTGACCTGCGTTTTTTCGCTTTTGGGTGCTGCGTCCACATCTGCTTCAGGTTTATCAGCAGTATCTTCCTGCGCTTCTTCAATATTTTCAGCCACAGATTCCTGTGATTGCAGGTTTTCTTCAATATCATGCCCCCGGTCTTTCATCCTGGATTCCTCATAGGCTTTCTTTTCTTCAGCAAGTTCAGGGTGTTCAACCTGTCTTACGCTGAAAGCCATTCTTCTTTTATCAAAATCGATATCTATGATCCTGACACTAAGCTCATCCCCGATTTTTGCAACATCACTGGGCCTTTTGACCATTTCTACTGCAAGCTCTGAAATGTGTACGAGACCTTCCATACCCTGTTCGATCTGCACAAAGAGACCAAACTTTACAATTCTTGTTACCTTACCTGTGGCAACATCATTTATTTTAAACTTCTTTATCTTCTCAAGCCATGGATCTTTTTGGGTCTGTTTCAAACCTAATGACAATCTTTGCTTTTCTCTGTCAATATCCAAAACTTCAACGCTTACCGCATCATTGACTTTTATAACTTCTGAAGGATGTTTTACATGATTCCAAGACAGTTCAGAAATATGGATAAGCCCGTCAATACCGTCGACATCCACAAATGCCCCGAAATCGGCAATACTAGTAATGACGCCATCCCTTATCTGCCCGATTTCTATACTGTCAAGAGCTGCTTTTCTCTGCTCTTTTCTTTCGCCTTCAATTATTGCTTTTCTTGAAAGAACAACATTATTTCTGTTTCTGTCCACTTCTATAATCTTGCACTGGCACTTTTCGCCAATATAAGAAATAAGTTCCCTTGTTTTCCTGACATCAATAAGGGAAGCCGGAAGGAAACCGCGTAATCCGATATCCAGGATAAGGCCTCCTTTTACACATTCTATAACTTCGCCCTCAACAATCTCCTGGTTTCTGTAAATCTCTTCAATCCTGTCAAAGCTCCTTTCGACTTCGGCCCTCTTTTTTGAAAGAATAAGCCTGCCGTCCTGATCCTCTTTTTGCAGAACCATAATGTCTATAACATCTTCGATATTCAGGACTTCTTCAGGCCTGACATTGTTCCTGATTGAAAGCTCTGCCATCGGAATAACGCCCTCTGACTTGTATCCTATGTCTATAAGGACCTCGTCTTTATCGATTTTCACTACTTTTCCCTGTAAAATGTCACCTTCATTAAAACTGATAATGGTGATGTCGTAGTTGGGAACCATTTCTCCATTATCGTTTGCGATCATGAAGTTTTCGTCTGTTAGTCTGTTGATATTATTGTTTTTAATCATTGTAAAAAAAATTACCCTCCATTTTTTCAAATCAAAACGCAAAAAAGAATATCATGTATAAAGCATTTTATCAATATTTTGCAAATAATATTATAGAAATATTTTTATTATTAAAAAAGACCGATATTTTTAAGTTTTAAGCGGAAAACCTGGCGAAATTCAGATATACCAGTTTTCAGCGATTTTAACATCGACTTTTAATTTCGTGACAAGCTCCACACAGTTTTCCAATGAATTAATTACCAGGTTTTTGACAATATCTGTATCTTTTTTCCTGAATTCAAGCACAATTTCATCATGGACATGCAATATTATGTTACAGTCAAGCTTTTGCCTGCAGATTTCATTAAAAAGTACTACCGTCGCCAGTTTCATAATGTCCGCCGCACTGCCCTGGATGGGTGTGTTTACCGCGAGCCTTTCGCCGAGACTCCTGAAGTTTGCATTTGTGCTTGCCAATTCCTTTAT
>PMCC01000062.1:0-5914 GCA_003155275.1 Actinomycetota bacterium
TACATGGCAATCCCTGTTATGCCCTGAGCCAGAAGAAGAGCGGGCCATAATGTGTAAACCATTTTCTGGCCGGGATTGTACTTGCCCCAGTGTTTCGGGCTCGGAATGCCTACAAAAATATCATAAAGATAATGCTTTGCCAAAATCGGTATATCCCTGAAATCCCTCCATGTAAAAAGCAGTTCCTTTATTTCACCTGTTACAATAGTATAGTAAAATTTAAAAACAAAGGTCCACCCAATAAGGTACATAAAAATAAAATGAATGTAACGCGCTATTTCCAGTGTGGGAAATAACCTAAAAAAGCCCGGCGCATAAACCTGGAAACCGGTCAGCATCAGCATTACCATTGAAACAAGATGAATGATATGCATTATCCTTGTGATTACTGTATGCTTGTACAGAAATGTATGTCTGCCTTTTTTGATTATGATTTCTTCATTTACGCCAATTGCCTCCACTTATTTACCTCCACTTAGCATACTCTGAATTTTAATATTTCCCTGTCACCTTCCACGATATGAACTGCGCATGCAAGACACGGGTCAAATGATCTTATCACCCTTCCTACCTCAATGGGATTTTCCACATCAGCAATCGGGGTGCCTATAAGCGCCTGTTCGTATGGGCCCATATTCCCGGCGTCATCCCTCGGGCCGCCGTTCCATGTCGTCGGCACCACAGCCTGGTAATTTGCTATCCTGAAATTATCAATGGAAATCCAGTGGCCAAGAGAGCCCCTTGCTGCTTCAGTGAGTCCCATACCTTCTGAAGTTTTGGGGATTTTAAACTTTGTATGTACAGGCGCTGCAGGATCAAGCTCATCGACCCACTCATCCATCCTGTCAGTCAGGATACTTAGCTCCAATGCTCTTGCTGCGTGCCTTCCCATGACGGATATAAGATCTGCCGGCTGCAGGCCAAGCGTTGAAAGCGCACTGTCAATCAAGCTCTTATGGTCACTGTCACTGCCTTTAAGATACATTATTATTGCACGGGCCAAAGGCCCTACTTCCACAACTTTGCCATTGTATCTTGGAGCTTTAAGCCATGAATATGCGCCGTCTTTTTTGGCATCAGGAGTGGTCTCTCCATTTAACGGGTATAATCCTGAACCTGATGAATACTTTGAATACTTTACAAATTCAGCAATCAGGTTTGAGTCAAAATTTCCGATATTTCCATCAATATAAGTACCTGAATCATAGTGCATCTTCCCGTTGTCGTCAGTCGGCAGGCCGCCATAGGATATAAAATTCCCGACACCTTTCCCTATCTTGAAATAATCAGGATAAAGGCTTGCCACTGCAACCACATCCGGAATATAGACATTATCAATAAAAGACTTTACTTCAGCCAGCCTTGACTTAAAGTTGATTATCCTTTCAAGGTTTAACTGGGTTGCGACTCCGCCCGCAAAAAGTGTCTGGCAGTGCGGTATTTTCCCTCCAAAAATCGCAAGCATTTCGTGAGCTTTTCTTCTGATTTCCAGCGCTTTTATGTAATTTGCTATTGCGGCAATATTTACGGCATCGTCTTTAATATAATCGCCCTTATACCTTGGCAAAAATGGAGCTCCAGCGCTTTTAACGCCGGCATCGGCATCTGACTTTACCCAGTCTTTTATTTTATTGAGTTTCGGGTCAATGCCCTTATAATTTAAAATCGCTGTTATATCCACAAAATCAAGCGCCGCAAGATGATAGAAGTGCAGAAGATGAGAATGTATAAATTCTGAAGCAAGCATAAGGTTTCTTATTATCCTTCCGTTTGCCGGGGGTTTTACACCGAAAGCGTCATCAAGGGCAAGAACGGCCCCGGTTCCGTGGGGTATGGGGCAGACGCCGCATATCCTCTGGGCTATTGGAGGCGCATCAATCGGGCTTCTTTCACGCAGGATTATTTCCCATCCCCTGAACATATCCCCTGTGCTGAAAGCATTGGTCACTTTTCCGTTTTCAACTTCAACTTTGATTTTTAAATGGCCCTCAATACGGGTCAGTGGATCTACAGTTATAATTTGCTTTGCCATAACCTATTTGTCCTCCTCTTCCTCTTTTTCCTTGAGAATATAAGGAGTACCTTTGTCCCTATTCTTCTCTTCTTTATTTTGTCTGTATTTTGTGGCAATCATCCTTGCAGCTGCATGGGCCCCGATACCGGCAACAACCACGCCGCCTAATGCCACGCCGACTGTATTTGCATTAATATTTATTTTTTCAAGTCCTGGCACTTCAACTGCAGGAAGTTTCTCGTAAAGCCCTGAGCCGGCGCCACCGGGAAAGAAAGGTTCGGTACACCCAATGCATGGACCTCCTGAGCGGTTGCACCAATTGACTCCGCCGTTCCATCCTCTCGTAGAGACATCGCAATGCGAAACCGGGCCCTTGCAGCCCAGTTCATACAGGCATCCTTTATCACCATAATCTTTTGCAAAAGTGCCTGTATCAAAATATTGCCTAAGTTCACAATTATCATGTATAAGCTTGTCTGTACCATAAAACATCGTCGGCCTGTTTAATTTGTCAAGCTCAGGTATTCCGTATTTTAAGACATTGACTATGGTGCCTACCATCCAGTCAGGATGCGGCGGACACCCGGGAATATTTATTATGGGTTTGCCAGTGACTATTTTCGATGCAGGCATTGCGCCTGTCGGGTTTGGAGGCGCTGAAGGTATGCCTCCCCATGAGGCGCATGCCCCAACTGCCACAACTGCCATTGAGTTTGCGGCAATGTTTTTTACCCATTCAAGTGCTGTAACAGGATTTCCTTCTTTTTCACCGACTGTACAATAAAAACCATCAGCTTCTGTTGGAATGGAGCCTTCCACCACAAATATATATTTGCCTTTTTCTTCAACCATCATCCTGTCTATTACGCCCATAGCTAAATCTCCGGTCGCGCCCATTATTACAGGGTTAAATTCCAGGCTTATGACTTCTATGAGAACATCATCAACGCTGGGGTATGCTGCATCAAGAAAACTTACTGCGCAACCTGAGCATGCTTGCGCCTGAAACCAGATTACGGGCAGCCTTCCTTTGCCGTTTTTTGCATCTGCAGCAGATAAAAGTTTTGGCAGCCATAAACTCGAAAGCGCCACTCCCGCAATAGAGCCTGCGCTTACCTGTAAAAACTTTTTCCTGGAAATTAACACAAGAAACCTCCTGTAAATTTTAAACTTTGTAAATCTATAAAATGTTTAATCGTTGAAAATGAAGAACACGATACCTTCGCAGAAACTAAAAATGAAATTGTTTCTTTTGCAGTTTTCAATATTCTTAAATAAGTTCCGCTAATGATTACAATTTATCTGTACGGATATCCTTTGCGCTTGAATTTTACCCATTCAAATATATTCATAAATCAGAAAAATTTTAATCTATATGATTATCAAAATCAAATGATATTTTTCACTGCATTAAACAAGCGGTTCAGGCTCATCTTCGGTGTTTACAGGAAGCTTTGCAGTCTCATACAAAAATACATGGAACTTCCCCATCTGTATTTTTACCGAACCATCCTCAAATTTGCTGGAAGTAATATAGTGTTTTTTTGAAATGTTGCCGAGTTTTTCTTTCAAGGTTTCATCAGACGAATAAGCAGATATGAAGTCCAAGCCCTTTTCTGTCATGACAAACACCGGTATCTTCATACCTACCTGCAAAATAGAGCGGGGGCCTGCAGTATTCCTTATTTCTTTTGAGGCGCAAGCCCAGGCAAGGTCAGCGCTATCGCTTACATTCTGTGCCTGCTCAGCAGAAATGCCTGTATTGCAGATTGCCAGGATTACTACCTCCAGATATTCGGGGTTTTTCAGATTAATTTTTAATGTGTGCATATGCTGTGTTTTTTTTGGGTTGATATTTTTATCAAAACCGCTGCCTGAACCTTCCCATACAGAATTGAATCCATGTTCAAACTCCCTTATATTTTTGATGATCTCCATTTCATCGCCTCTTACAGTAACAGCTATTTTTCTGCAACCCATCTGGGCAGCTTTCATAACACCCTCATACTGGTTTAGTTTTGCGTCTTTGGCAGACAAAACAGTTCCACCGTTTTCTTTGATATTATTTATTACATCTTGGATTGGGGTCGTATAAAAAAGGCCGTTCATATATGCGCCAATTCCCTGTACCAGTCCCGGATTGTCACTGATAACAGTTCCTGCCCCTTCGCAGGCAACAACTGCGCAATCAATGGTTTTGCGCTTCAAGGCATACATTATCATTTCCGAAGCTCCAAATGGCACGATTATCTTTTCGTCGCATACTTTCCTGTGGCATGTAAACATCCCCCAGTCATCACATTGTTTTTCAAATTTTTTTTCTATAGCCTGTTTATCCAATTCTTTAAAATTAAACAGGGTTGTAAACAATGGGCAATGGTGCACCTCGGGTTCCTGAAGCTTTATGACTTTTCCATCAGATATGGCCACCAGCGCGCATGCTTTTCGCGTGATATGCAAATCCAAAGGCAAGGCACCAAAATCCTTTTCTATCTCATTTAAAAAATTTTTTACATCTTTGCTGTCCAAAGTGGCATCCTCCCAATTATCCTTCTGATATCCAGTTACAAGCAAAAACTGATACAAGTTTATAATTTTCCACTAATCTATTGGATATTGATTTTTCTGAAAAACCTTTTGCCTTTTTGGATTATCATCCCTTTTAAACCCTGTGTATTAAAAATTAAATTAATATCTGTTATTTTCACATCATTAGCTTTAATTGCACCCTGGATAATCTGCCTTTTTGCATCGGCATTTGACTCTGCCAGTCCGCTTTTTACTAGAAGGTTTACAATAGACATCCTGCCTTCAGTAATATCCTCTCCGCTTATACAGAATTCCGGTATTTCATCCGGGATTTTTTTCTCTTTAAATATAATATCAAAATGCTGCTCTGCGTCCTCAGCCTGCTGCTTATCATAAAGGATCCCTATGATGATTTTTGCGAGATTCCTTTTTGCAAAAACAGGGTTTTCGCCCTGTGTCGTTATTTGTTTTTCAATTGAATCGATTTCAGTTTTTGGAAGCCTGGTTAAAAGCCTGTAATAGCCGATTATCAAGCTATCCGGGATAGACATGACCTTCCCAAAAATCTCGTCAGGTTTTTCTGTCACTCCTATGTAATTTCCGAGACTTTTGCTCATCTTGCTTACACCATCCAGACCCACCAGGAGAGGCATTGTTATGGCTATCTGCTGCCTTTGCCCAAGATCCTTCTGGAGCTCCCTGCCCACAAGAAGATTAAATCTCTGGTCGGTACCGCCAAGCTCGATATCCGAGTTAATGGCCACAGAATCATATGCCTGCATTATCGGGTACAGAAATTCCATAATGGCAATCGAGATGTTGCCGTTAAACCTTTTTTTAAAATCATCCCTTTCAAGCATCCTTGCAACAGTAAACCTTGAAGTCAGGTTTAAAATGTCCGCAAGCTGCAGTGGTTGGAGCCATTCTGAATTTTTGACGACTTCAGTTTTTTCGCTGTCAAGGATCTTAAAAGCCTGCTTCATATATGTTTCAGCGTTTTTATCTATTACTTCCGGGTCAAGTTTGGGCCGCAATGTGGAACGGCCGGAAGGGTCTCCTATTCTTGCGGTATAATCACCGATTATCAAAACAGCTTTGTGCCCCATATCCTGGAACTGCCTGAGTTTGTTTAAAACCACTGTATGGCCCAGATGAATGTCAGGCGCAGTGGGGTCAAGCCCAAGTTTTACTTTAAGCGGCTTATTTTCTTTTATGGAAATTCCAAGCATTTTTACAAGCTCATCTTTAACCAGAATGTCTTCAGTGCCCTGGCAGGCAACCTCTATCTGTTTTTTTAAATCTTTTTCCATTTGATACGACCTTTTTAAAAAATATGAATAAAATACCTTAAAAATTTGCATTAAATATTAG
>PMCC01000062.1:5949-7638 GCA_003155275.1 Actinomycetota bacterium
GTCTTGGAAGGAACAGTCACCTTAAGATAAGGCAATTTATTAAAGTGAAACAATTTAAGAATTATTGTTTTTCAAACAGAAGGATAATTTAATGGACAGCGTCAAAACAATTAAAAAAGGTAAAAGTAAAGGTAAAGGCTGCCTTTTTGCAGTACTTATAACATTCCTGGTATGCCTTGCGCTAATACTATTTGTCGGACTGTTAGGCGGATTCTTATACATGCGCACCCTTCCGACTCTTGAAGAGCTCACGCCATCCCAAATTGCCGAGACTTCCAAAGTCTATGCCGTAGACGGAAGCCTACTTACCGAATTTCATGCGGAAGAAAACAGAGAAATAGTCCCATTTAATAAAATGTCTAAAAATATAAAGAATGCAATCATTGCCGTAGAAGATAAAAGATATTATGAACATCAGGGAGTCGACTATAAAAGGATAATCGGCGCATTTGCTGCTGATGTAAAATCGGGAGAAATCGTACAGGGCGGCAGCACCATAACCCAGCAGTATGTAAAGAATGTATATTTCAACCCGGAACAAACTTTAAAAAGAAAAATTAATGAAGCATTAATTGCTATCCAGATAGAAAGAAACTACACCAAGGACAAAATCCTGGAAATGTACCTTAATACAATACCCTTCGGAGCTGGTTCATATGGCATTGAAAAGGCTTCGCAGACTTATTTCGGTGTATCTGCCCAGCAGTTGGATGTGCCGCAGGCAGCGCTTCTTGCGGGCCTGGTGCGCGCTCCTGGGATTTATAATCCTTTTAATGACACGGAAAAAGCAAAGAGCAGAAGAAACCTAGTGTTAAAACTTATGTACGAGCAGGGTTTTATAGATAAGGATGTGTATACTGCATCACTTTCCGCCCCTGTCAATTTAAATAAAAACCCCGATTTTTCAGGCAGTGCAGAAGAAAACCGTTTCGCGCCTTATTTTATCGATTTTGTCAAACAGCAGCTTTATGACAAAAAATTCTCTGATTATGATGTGTTTAAAGGCGGTTTGAGGATATACACTACACTTGACGTTAGCCTCCAGAATAAAGCTGAAGAAGCCATAAATAAAGTATTTCCCGAAGATCCTGGTCCATCTTATTCGCTGATTTCGGTCGATCCAAAAAATGGTTATATTTATGCTCTTATCGGCGGAAAGGACTACAGCCAAAGCAAGTTTAATATAGTCACACAGGGTAAAAGACAACCTGGCTCAGTATTTAAAGTACCCGTTTTAATGGAATCAATAAGACAGCATATGTCCCCTAATGACAAATACAATCCTAATGGCCCGATTGTGATAGACATGCCTTCCGGACCTGACTGGAAAGTGGAAAACTACGGTGGAGAATCATATGAGGCAAATGAAATGACAGTAGTCGATGCAACGATTCATTCAGTAAATGTTGTATATGCGCAGCTTATGATGAAAGTCGGCCCTGAAAATGTGGAAAAAATGCTTACCGAGATGGACATTAAGGATATTGGCAGCAATCCTGCAATTGCTCTTGGAGGCCTGGAAAAAGGTATATCGCCGCTTGATGTGGTGAAAATATTTTCCACCCTGGCCTCAGGTGGAATGTACAGAGAGCCGGTATGTATTTTAAAGATAACTGATTCAGAAGGAAAGGTACTTTATGAATATGATGCTGACAAAAATGAAAAGAATACCAGGATATTGGAATCCCC
>PMCC01000066.1 GCA_003155275.1 Actinomycetota bacterium
TGGTCTTCAGAAATTAAATTTAAAATTGTCAATTTGGTATCAATAACCTTTATATTCAACTTGTTAACCGAAATATCATGGGCAGCTTTTATGATTTCGCTCATTTTTTCCGGTATATCAACGCTCTGGCCAAGCTCTGCGGCCATCTCAATTATTACACCGCCGGATTTCTGCAATATATCGACTTTCAGGTTCTTGAGGCCCGCTACTGACAGCACCGATTCTTTCACCTGCTGAGCAATTGCATCTATGGTTATCATGGCGATCCCGGACTGTACATTGTAGACTTTGACAATCCTGCTTTTCTTTTTGTGAAACTCAAGCATCAGAAGCAGCACACAGATAACAACAACCATAAGGAGTGCAAGAGTTGAAATATAACGGTTTATATTGCCTTGTGGATTAAAGACTTTCAAAGCAAGATTTGACCATTTAAAGAAATTTGTAAACTCATTGGCCATGGAAATAAAAGAGACAACTATTAAAAATACCAGCATAACCACAATTATGACTTTATTAAAAATATTCATTATTCTTCCCCTTCTTTATATGGAATGATTCTTTAAGGATTATTTAAAACTGCTACAAACATTATACTAAATTAAAAAATCAATAAAACCTTAGAATTTAAATATTTTATTTTTTTTAAAAAGCTAATAGAATTAAACAGTTATTTGCATATAAAATTGATTTAAAAAAACAGGAGAAAAATGAAATATCTTATAATTTTAAATCCCACTTCACAGCACGGCAAAGCTCTTGAACTAAAAGACAGCTTTGTCTCCACGCTGAGCAGCCTGGGCCTCGACTTTACTCTTCATATCAGCAGCAGCCCGGCCGATGTCATTGAAACAGTGAAGAAGAATTTGGATAATTATACAAATTTTATTTCATTCGGTGGAGATGGGACAATACACAGCCTGGCCAATATTCTCGTCAATACTAATAAGAATTTGGGATGCATACCTATGGGTTCCGGCAATGACATAGCAAGAAATCTTAATATCCCTCTTGAAATGGAAGCCGCCTGCCAGGTTATAAAAGACTGCCATGTAAAGAAAATCGATATGGGGCTAATAAACGGCAAATACTATTATCTTGCTGTTTCTGGAGCAGGATTTGATTCAGTAGTCAACGACCTTGCAAATAACACAAAGTTTCCTGTAAAGGGTCCTGCAAAATACACCTATGCTGTCTACAAGACCCTTATTACATACAGGTCCAAAAAATTTCATATAAAATATGACGGGACCGAAAGAACAGTTGATGCCATGTTTCTTGTTGTAGGCAATATGGCAAGCTATGGGGGCGGCATGAAAATAACCCCTAACGCCAATCCTGAAGACGGCATTCTTGATATCTGCATTATAAAACGAATGAGCAAGCTTCATTTTATAAAGATATTTCCTTCAGTATTTAAAGGCGAACACATAACTGATGCGTTTGTTGAATCTTTCAGGGCTGAAAATGTGGAGATTGACAGCGATTATAATTTCAGTGTCTTTGCAGATGGCGAATACATATGCAAGCTTCCGGTAAAATTCGAAGTGGCAAAAAAATCACTGAATTTTATTGTCGGCGCCCAATAATTTCTAATACGCAGGTTTGCCAGTAAGCCAGTCAAATAAAGTATTGTTTCCGTTTTATTGCACAAGGCATGCCACCCTGTTTTGGTTTTGCCGCATTGTTCCGGCGCTGCAGCAGGAGCATAAACTTTTATTAAGATTCCAAGCAGAAGACCTTCATAAAGAGCCCTGTATCGGCTCTATTGGGAATACCTTATCCAATCGCCATTTTTCACAATGAATTCTGTAGACTGCGGGTCAAGCCTGTCACCATTGGAATTAAAAGCGATTTGGCCAGTTATTCCTGCAAATGAAGTTTTTTTAAGCTCAATCGTATAATCTTCGGGAATTATTGAATTGGCTGTCTTCATTGCATTTATGAGGACATAAAAAGCATCATAAGAATATGGGGCAAAAGAGCCCGGGCCTTCTTTACTCAAAGTCGGAGGCTTCATTTTTGCTGCAAAATCAGTATATTTTCTCCAGAAATCAATAGATTTCTTATCTTCAGTATATTTTGCCAATGAAGGCGGCTGGGGTACGATTGCAATCAGCCCCTCAAGTTCAGTTTTATCAGCAGTATCAGTGATACTTTCCTCCATGCCCATCTCTTCAGTGATAAATCTGCTGTTTATCTGAAGTTTCCTGGTTTTTGTAATTAAATCAGCAAGCTCATTGGGTTTTGCGCAGAAAAATATTACATCCGGTTCATCAATCAGAAGATTTTCCGCAAGCATATTGTAATCTGTTGAATCGAACTTGACAGAGTATCTCTTATTAAAAGATATTTTTTTATTGTTAAAAATCTCAATAATATAATCTACCAGCTTTACTGAGTAATCCTCTCCATTGTCGATGAGTACTAACTTTTTAGGTTTAACATCATTGTTTAAAAAACTTGCAATATTTTCAATTTTCTGGCTGTTATTGATTATCATCCTGTAGAAATTCTGGTATCCTCCCGAAATATCCTCTCCGGGTGCTGATGGAGTGATAAAAGGGATGTTAAGCTCTGAATAGACCGGAATCGATGACTTTGTAGTTCCATTAAATGTCGATCCGATTACAGCAACTGCATTTTCCTGCACAAACTCCTGGGCGATTAAAAATGCCTTTTCAGCATTACCTTCATCATCTTTTGTGATTAATTCAATCCTGTAGTCAAATCCGCCTATCCTGACAGGAGACAACTCTGCTGCTGCCATACTCAGGGATATCAGCTGATCTTCACCATAGAACTTGTCTGCCCCTGATAAAACAGACTGG
>PMCC01000056.1 GCA_003155275.1 Actinomycetota bacterium
CCAGCTGAATTTATAAGTATCCGGGTCCTAAATTTTTCTGTCTGGTTTATGGACTCAAGGCTAAGTTTAAAACACTCCCCTTTACCATCCGGCATGATGCCTGTCACCTTATTTCCTGTTAAAAAAATCACTCCTTTACTTTCTGCCTGCCGGTAAAGTGTGTTAACAAAACTTGTAGCTTCAATAATTCCTGATGTTGGCACATACAGCGCTGATTTTCCCGAAATATTAGGTTCGAGTTTTTTTATCCGGCTTTTGTCTATTAATTCTACCCCGGGGACCTCATTTTTTTCAGAGATTCTTCTGACATCTTCCAGATATTCCTCTTCAAGTTCGTTTGTCGCGACTACAAGCTTTCCACACTTGGCGAAAGGTACAGAATTGGCTCTACAAAACTCATAAAGCAGCCTGTTGCCCTCTACGCACAATCTTGCTTTTAATGGACCGATATCGTCAGGATAATAAATTCCTGCATGGATAACCCCAGAATTCCTGGATGACTGATTTTCTCCGTTTATCTGGCTGTTTTTCTCAATTACGACAATGTCGCCATCAACGGCTCCTGAAATCTCATTAGCAATTGCGCACCCGACAGCACCCGCTCCAATGATTGTGATTAGAACTTCATCTGTCATTATCCCATACTCCGTCTATGTGATTGCCGCAGTTAGTACAGCAGCCGTTCTTTATATTGTAATCAGTTATTAAATATCCTGTTCTTTTTAAAATCTCTTTTCCGCAGTTGCCACAGGATGTATTTTCATATTCACTGCCGTGTATATTTCCGCCATAAACATATTTAAGTCCAGATTTTTTCCCGATCCCGATTGCTTTTATTATACTCTTTACCTGGGTAGGCCCGATCTCTGACTTATACTGCGGATAGTATGCGCTTATGTGCCAGGGCAAAGAAACGCTTACTCCTGATAAAAATTTTGCAATATTTTTAAGCTCCTCATAGGAATCATTTAAACCTGGAATTAAAAGTGTGGTCACTTCCAGCCAGATTCCAAGGTTAAACATCTCCTTAATATTTTTAAGGACAGGTTTTAGCCTTCCCCCCACCCTGTTTTTATAGAAATCATCTGAAAAGCTTTTCAGGTCCACATTGGCCGCATCAAGATATGGGCCTATCATTTGGAGGCACTCCGGTGTCATAAATCCATTCGTAACAAAGATATTTTTTATCCCTTTTGAGTTTGCAATCTTTGCCGTATCAAATGCAAGCTCAAAATAAATTGTCGGCTCTGTATAGGTATATGAGATGCTTTTGCAGTGATTTGAAACTGCATCCGCAACAATTCTTTCCGGAGGAATCGCTTTGCCTTCTATCGTTTCGTAATCATAAGGCATCTGTGAAATCTGCCAGTTCTGGCAGAAAAAACACTTAAAATTACATCCTGGTGTTGCAATGGATAGAGACTTTGAACCGGGAAGGTAGTGAAATAAAGGTTTTTTTTCTATCGGATCTATATTTTCAGAAATCACTTTGTCGTAAACAAGGCTATATAACTTTCCGCCAATGTTTTTCCTTACTGCGCACTTTCCGGTCCGGCTGTCCGATACCACGCACCTGTGGGCGCAGAGGTCGCACCTTACCTTTAAATATTTTAATTTTTTATAGAGATATGCCTGTTTCATAATTATATTTCTTTGTGTANNATGAATATTCCTTATTTATAATTATAAGTTTTTTTTATTATTTGTTAAAATGAAAAATGGAAATTAAAACTTAATTTCAACAGGCAGTTTAATAAAAATTGAGCTACCTGCCAGTAATTGGTTAAAAATGATAATAGAAAGTCCTATAAGAGAACCGGGGAAAAATGTTTGATATGGTAACGTTTAGCGGTAAAATTGCAATGTGGTCAGCAGTAGTAGCAGCATCAATAATGACACAAGTCATACTCGGAACGGTTCGAAATATATCAATGATAAAAGGAAACAAGGTGCTGACCGTTATCATAGGTTTTTTTGAAGGTATTGTGGCAATAACTGTGGCAATAACTGTGGTTACAAATGCAGTAAAACAGGGTATAAATATTTTCATTATTGCTTCATATGGAGCAGGCTTCGCTCTTGGGCTTTTTATAGGAATGCTCATTTCCAATAAAATATCCAGGGATATCTTGAGTGTTAATATTATTTCGAAAAAATACAGTGAAGAAATTGAAAAAGTCTTAAGAGAAAGTGGTTTTGGCCTTACCGGCTATACAGGCAGCGGTAAAGACGGGGAGATTAAAATGCTGAACGCAATTTGCAAGAAAAGTGATTTGCTAAAACTCCACGACCTTGCCCAGGCAATCGATTCCGACGTTATTGTATCAAGCCATACACTTGAAAGGGTGCGGGGTGGGTTTTTTTAAGATATCAAGAGCCGAATAGAATACATTTAATGATCTAATGGATACAGTAGTTTAAAAAGACAATTAAACTCAAGCGCTGTTTTAGAAGTCAAAAGCTTATAGAAGGATTTACCTCAAGTTTCATGAAAAATTCAAGCTGCCAGCAAAATAATGTTATTTTGATAGTAGGGGTGGTTAATATAAGAAGCGGTTATATTTAAAAGATTTACTTTCTAGAAAATATAACCGCTTTTTTTATTTAACTATCCGTCTTTAATTCAATTAATATTGCCTGATTTCACCCAATTTCCGATACACAGTGTAAATAATACGCCATCCGGTTTTTACCTTTTAAGACAACATGTCTGCCTTGTTTTGTGCGCTAACCCGGCAGCCGGCCAATATCAGTTCGTCGTGGCTGTTACTTCAGCTGGCGGCTTTTCAATAAGATTCACATTAACAGTTGAATATGTATTATTTCTGTAATACTTTATTGCCACTGAATCTCCGACATTATGCCTCAAGAGTTGCGCAAGCAGCTGGTATGAGCTGTCGATTACTGTTCCGCCAATCTCGGTAATTATGTCTCCGGCTTTAAGCCCTGCCAGTTC
>PMCC01000024.1:0-9883 GCA_003155275.1 Actinomycetota bacterium
TAGGTATCAATAAAAGTGACATGTACTGGTCTGGACAAACCTCTGGACAAACCGTGGCAGTGCCTGGCCAAAATATTTATCCTAAAGCAATAATAAAAAATATCACATTCCTGAAATTCCCTTTTGATTTTAACAAGATAGCTTACAGAGTATTAATTGATGGGGAAATATTTTATGAAGATAGCTTCTTTTTATCCAACGATTCCAATTACATTTATATCCCTGTATACAAAGTCCCTGCAGGCCGTACAACGCCGATTCAATATACAATAATCCTTGACCCTTATGACCAGCTTAAAGAATTAAATGAGGCAAATAATACGGCAACTATTACCATTCCAGTATCTAATACCGGTTCAACAGGTCCTGATTTTTCTATCAGTTCAAGCGATCTTTCATATATAAGTAAACCAATACTTCCCGGTTCACAAGAAAAACTTTCAGCAGCAATACTTAACAATTCAAATGTATATCTTACTAAAGATCTTCGTGTTCAATTTAAAATCAATGGAGTAGTAATAGCGGATTTTAAATTAGACAGACACTTTCTTCATCCGCTGCAATATTATACTGTGACAAAAGACTGGACTGTACCCCAGAACTTGCCTGATAATTCTGTATTTGAAGTTGTACTTGACCCTGCTAAGGAGTTTTCCGGAGAAAATGCTTCAGATAATACTGCTTCAGTTATACTGGATATATATGGTCCGGATCTTGAGGTCACTGCTGATTGCTTATCCTGGCTGCCTAAAGAGCCTCAGGCTGGTAATAGCGTAACTTTATATGCAGGAATAAGAAATACGGGACTTGCATCCACTAAAACCGGTTTTATGGCCAAGTTCTTTATAGATGGAAACCAAGTCGGGAATACTGTTTCAGTCCCGCCAATATCAAGTATATCTGGAAATGTTGCATCATGTTCCTGGCAGATTCCCCAAGCACCAGAACTATCACCTATTGAGTGGAATACACTTAAGGGGGAACCCGGAAAATTACCTTTACCATCTGGAGCAACAAAGAACTATAACTTCAAAGTCCAGGTAGACTCAGGAAATCAAATCACAGAAACAAATGAGGATAATAACAAAGCAGAAAAGAATCTGACAGTATATGTACCTTATAATAAAGCGGTGGTATATGTAAGGGCATATGATGTGGTAGGCAATATTTCTGGTGCGCAAGTTTCAATAAAACTTGCAGACGGTACAACTGCAACAACACTTTCAGCTAATGATGGATGGTGCACATTTACAGGTGTACCATTCGGAAGTTATACAATAACTATTAGCGCAGACAAATATATAGTCAAATCCATTAATTCAGAGGTTAAGACAACAAGCCTTGTGCATTATAGAGAAGTTGAGCTTACCAGGGATACTGACCATTTCCCTTATTTTACAGCAACAGCTTCTCCCCTGGAAGGGGTTACAGCTCTTAAAGTAGATTTCAATAGTGAAATTATAGACCCAAGAATAACAGATTCTGACTTTTATTTTCAATGGTATGATGGTGCAAACCCTATTAGCGAAAGCAAGTCTTTGAGTCATACTTTTATTGAACCTGGAACTCATGAAGTAACTTTTTACATAAAAAAACTTAACTACGATATAGTTGCTTTTAAAAGTTTTAACATTATAGTCAATCCACCGGAAATTACATTTAATGATGAGGGAAGGATACTTAATAGCACTGGCAATATATTTTTAGATAAAGATCTTATATTGCAAGATGCGGATAAAGATGGCATTAACCAGACATGGGAAGATGTCGCGATGGATGCTGTTAACCCTTACTTTGAGCTTGATGAGGGTGAGACCTGGCTAACTACACGCAACACTCTTGGCCATAAGGTTGCAAATTTTGTAAGGGTTACCCCTTATCCCGACAGTTATAATCCTCAATATATCCTCTTTTATTATTGTATTTGCTGGAGCAGGGATTATGGGCGATATATAAATTATGAGTGCCCTATTAAAAATATTTTTGAAGCTCATAATGGTGATGATGAGAATGTTGTTATGGCTTGGAAGGTTGTTAATAATAAAACTCTTTCTCTGGAGTATGTTTATACTTCTGCCCATGGTGATATGTCTTCTGGTCACTCAGCAGTTTGGCGTTCAAGTGGAGAAACGAGAAATGAAGGTAAAATATCAACTGCTTGGGGTACAGTTCTTACAACTGAAACTATGGTTGGAACTCTTGAGTTTTACAATAATGGCGTTAAACTTTACGCATCACAGGATAAGCACGCAATTTATCCTTCTAAAAGTGTTGGCGAAGGTGTTCACTTAGTCTGGATACCATTACCACTTCCAGGTTGGTTTGTAATGGAAGATGTTGGGGAAGGCCCTATTCTTCAATTTGAATGTTATAACGCTGGTGAACCAGATGTCCATCTGATGGATGATATCGGTTTTATTTTTCCCAATGAAAGAATCTGGAGCGGTAATGTAGATAATCCCGGTAAATTTGCTGGTGGGCTGTCAGTCAATGAGAATTGTCCTGGCATTATTGCAGATAGGCTTACACTGGTAGATAATAATCCAGATACTGACCCGTTGGCTAAATTGTTAAGGGAAGATTTAAAAAATTTAAATCTTCCATAAGTTTTACTGCAAGCCAAATCTTTTAAGCATTTTTAGCTTGACTATATTCAAAAAATTGCAATTGGATTATTATATTTTTACTGATAAGTTTCTTAGATATGCGAGATAAAGAAAAATGTCTTGGCAGCTATGTCCATATTGTTAGAACCAATTTATTAAGCCCAAGTGAAGATTTTTTTATACCAAATTGATTTTTTAAATACAATTAAACTATTAAATTAATACAATTTTTGTTTAATAGCCCAAGTTGTGAAATTTCGAACCATTTTTTAGAAGAAATAGCAAAATTTATTGAATTAAATAAATAATTTTAATTTCAAAAATAACAAATAAAAATAAATTAATTAAAACTTAAAATACTGTTTCAATAAACTCTGACCAATCCAGCTCATTAGCTAAAACTGAACCAAAAATTTTTTGTTCTATTTTTATTATATTGACTATAAAAATAAAAAGTCCCATATTTTCATACAGGACTTTTTCTATATTAAGCTATTCTATTTCTTTTTGCCTTTGTCTTTTTCTTTCTCTGGCATATTTCACCTCCTATTGTCTAATTTGACAATCCTGAATTAAATGTTAAATCTAATATATAATAAAATCAATATTTTTATTTGACTTAACCAATCCAATAACTTTTAAAAAAGCCTTCCTGATGTGAAATTTCAAACCAATTTTTAAAAGATATTAATTAACCTGAAGGATTTATTTAGCAATTAACAATTATTTCATAGTGTTATAATTATTATTGCCCTTTACCTATTACTTACCTGATAAATTATACAAGGGAGCAAGATATGAAAAGAAAAAAGTTTTATATATTGATTACTCTACTGATAACTGCAATTATCTTTAGTACTGCTGCAATTTGCAACCAATGCAGTGTAGCCCCATCTACCACTGCTGAAAAAGTTGGAACAGAAAGTACTACCAAGGCATCAACTACAACTGCTCAAAAAACTAAATCAAAAACTACTACCATTCCAGCTACAACAACTTCACAATCAAAGGAAACAACTGCAGATGCATCAACAATAATCACAGTTGGCATCGTCAATCCCAGTAAAAAACAACTTGCACTGACCTTTGATGCTGGTTGGCTCTATGAAAATACAGATGCACTTTTAAACCTGCTTGATAAATATAATGTGAAAGCGACATTTTTTACCAGAGGATTGTGGGTGAAGGATCACCCGGATCTCGCAAAAGAAATCGTTAACCGAGGGCATGACTTGGAAAACCATTCTCTGACCCATGGCCATATGAACACAATGACAGATGCAGAAGTTGAAAAAGAGATCAGCGGGACAACGGACATAATAAAAGAAACAACTGGTTTTTTACCAAATTTATTTCGCCCTCCATATGGTGAATATGATAAAAGAATATTAAGGATATTAAAATCAGATGGATATCCCTATACAATCCTTTGGACTGTGGACAGTTATGATTGGGCAGAAGAGATGAATGGGGTAAAAATTACAAAGAATTACCTGGTCAAAAGAGTACTAAAAGGAGCTTCTAATAATGGCATTATTTTAATGCATGTTGGAGGTTATGAAACAATTAATGCTCTTCCTGAGATTATTACAGGTTTGAGATCGGAAGGATATGAACTGGTTAAAGTAAACGATATGCTATGAAGTGAACCAGCCAGAACATTTTTGCTATTAAATACCTTAAGATATGTAAGATGAAGATATCTTAATGGCTGGCCACATAGGGTTAGAACTGTGTTGACTATTGTGCCACTTTGCGGATTGGCGCAAAACTCACCAACAGATGCTTCAGGCCCGCACTTTCAAAGGCCACATCAAGCTCAACATCATCTTTGAGGTTTTTTACTTTAAGTACTTCGCCCCTGCCCCACATTTTATGTTCAACTGTATCCCCGGCCTTATAGTCTTTAAATACTGCGGAATCGCTTTGGGCGTAGTCAGCAAAGAGGTCCCCCTTGTCTTTGCCGGCATACCTGCCAGAGAACTTGCCTGCGGCAGCGGATTTTAAATGCCTTTTTTCGGCAGCAAAGATATTCTCATCCATTATCATGGCAGCAGGTATTTCCCTTATAAACCTTGAAATGGTCTTTGAACTTGTAGCGCCAAAAATGCTATGGCTCAGCGCAGCGGTTAAAAATATTTTCTCTTTTGCCCTGGTTAGGCCCACATAACAGAGCCTTCTTTCCTCCTCAAGTTCCGGCATACTCTGCATACTTCTTGAATGAGGGAATATCCCCTCTTCCAAGCCTATTATGAAAACAACCGGAAACTCAAGACCCTTTGCATTATGCAAGGTCATCAAGATAATCGCATCCACTGAATCATCATAGTTGTCTATATCCGAAAGAAGTGAGACCTCCTCTAAAAACCCGTCAAGCATTGAAAGGCTAGACTCTTCATCAGAATTATTTACAAATGTCCTGGAGGCATATTCCCCGGTAACAGTGATCAGCTCCTTTAAATTCTCAATCCTGTTTGTTGCTTCAATTGTATTTTCGACTTCAAGCTCTTTCATATAGCCTGTGTCTGTCCAGACTTTTTCAAGCAGCTCCTTTACATCATGCTCAGCTGCAAAACTCCGAAAATCACTGAGCATGTCAAGAAATGCACTTATTCTTATTTTTACACTTGAACTTATAGAGCTTATTTCATTGTTTCTATACAAAGCTTCAGTGAAAGTAATTTTATTTTTAATTGCAAATCTTTCTATTTCCTGCAGCGTGGTTTTGCCGATTTTACGGCCCGGAACATTTATTATCCTTAACATGCTTATAATATCCTTTGGATTTGATATAAGCTTTAGATAAGCGAGTATGTCTTTGATTTCCTTCCTGTCATAAAACCGCAATCCCCCATAAATCTTGTACGGGATGTTTTCCCTTATTAAAAGCTCTTCTACTGCCCTTGACTGTGCGTTCGTCCTGTAAAAAACTGCAAAATCCCTATACCTGCCGGACTTGCGCTCCTGCATCATCTTTTTAATCTGAGCAACTATAAAGCGGACCTCTTCTTTTTCGTCTGAAGCGATATATTTTGATATCAGCTCTCCCTTTATATTTTCTGTCCAAAGTTTCTTGATTTTCCTGCTTTCATTATTGCTTATCAGGGAATTGGCCGCTGAAAGAATATTCTTTGTGGAGCGGTAATTCTGCTCAAGTTTTATAATTTTTGTATTTTTAAAATTTTTATCAAAATTAATTATATTTTCGATTTCTGCGCCGCGCCAGCTATATATGCTCTGGTCGTCATCCCCCACAACATAAATATTCTTATATTTTTCCGCCAGTAGAAGTATCAGTCTGTTCTGGGCGGCATTTGTGTCCTGGAACTCATCAACGAGAATGTACCTGAATTTTTCCTGGTACTTTGCCTTAACTTCAGGGAAACGATTTAGTATATCAACTGCATACATTAGAAGGTCATCAAAATCCAGGGCATTTGCCTTTATGAGTTTATTCTGATACACCGGATAGACATCAGCCACGACTTTTTCATAAAAATCAGAAGCTTCGCTGACATAAGTCTTTGCATCAACCAGCCTGTTCTTTGCATCCGATATAACTGCAAGTATTGCTTTTGGAGAAAACCTTTTACTGTCAATATCAAGTTCTGAAAGGCATTTTGTTACCAGGCTAAGCTGGTCATGCCCATCATAAATGACAAAATTTGAAGGAATCCCCAGATTGTGTATCTCGTAGCGTAAAATACGGGCACAAAATGAATGGAAGGTGCTCACCCACATCACTTCGCCGACTTTTCCGACAAGCTCAGTGACTCTTTTTTTCATCTCCTTGGCGGCTTTATTTGTAAAAGTGATGGCAAGTATATTAAAAGGGTCTGCGCCGATTTCTTTTATCAAGTAGGAAATCTTATATGTTAAAACACGAGTCTTGCCACTGCCAGCCCCAGCTATTACAAGAAGCGGGCTGTCTATACTTTTTACAGCCTTTAGCTGTTCCGGATTTAACTGGTCTTCAAAATTCACTGATTATTGCCTTTATGGTTACTGTGGGTTGCTTTATATTAACAATACTGTTTTTTCAAGGCTGCCCTGTACTGGCTTTAGGGTTATTTTAAAATTATAATTTATCTTTTAAATGGTTATTTTAATGCCATTCCATGTCAGCTTTATGTTTTTTATGGTTGATTTTTTATCGCCTTCTAATCAATTAACTTTTATCTTATTTTTTTGTCTGCAAATTTGGCAATGTATTCAACCTGGTGAAGCATTTCCCTTGTCTGGTGTTCATTTAATGCCTGCTGCCCGTCGCAAAGCGCCTTTTCGGGATTAGTATGAACTTCAACAATGAGGCCGTCAGCGCCAACAGCAATTGCCGCCCTGCTCATTGGAATAACGAGATCGCTCTGGCCGACTGCGTGGGATGGGTCCACTATGATAGGAAGCTTGCTTAACTTTTTAATTACCGGGATAGCAGACAGGTCAAGGGTAAATCTTGTGGATGGCTCAAATGTCCTTATGCCTCTTTCACAGAGCACAACTTCAGCATTTCCTGAAATAGTTATATATTCCACAGCCAAGAGCCATTCCTTTAAGGTTGATGCCCATCCCCTTTTTAATATCACGGATTTATTCATTGCATTTGCAACCTGTCCCACTTTTTTCAGCAGGGAAAAATTAGACATGTTCCTGGTCCCTATTTGAAGGACATCCACATATTTTGCCACCAGTTCCAGGGACTCTGCATCTGTGACTTCTGTTACTGTTTTTAAGCCATATTTTTTGCTTACTTTCTGAATCATTTGAAGGCCCTTTTCTTCAAGTCCCTGAAAACTATAAGGCGATGTCCTGGGCTTGTACGCGCCTCCCCTGATAAACTTTAGACCGCAATCCTTTACTATAGCGGCAATAGAATCTATCTGTTCCCAACTCTCTATTGCGCAAGGACCCGCAATGACTGTTATAAATCCATCAACAATAAGCTTTTCATTTGGTTTTCCCGGCATAATATTTAAAAATCCCTCAGTTAAAATAAAAAATAATTCATATAGCCCAGACCCATCAGAGCCTTAGGTGTTATATATAGCATTATGCTATATATACTGCCTGCTTACTAAAGTGTTTCATCTTTTTCAAGAATCTGCACATTTCTCAATATGGCTTCGAAAATCTGGATAATATTGTCATTAAAAAGCGGCCCCTTGTTATATGAAACAATATTATTTATAAGGCCCTCTTCCCTTTTTGCATCATATAAAGGGAGGTTGTGTTTTTCTTTTAATTTTCTTATTGTTGCCACAATTACCGCCCTCTGGTTTAAAAGATCCACAAGGCTTTTGTCAATTTTGTCTATATCGGCCCTGTACTCTTTAAGCACTTCCTTAAAATTATCCTCCATAATTTTCTCTCCCGTATAATCAAGATTTAAATAATATAAACACCGCTAAAATACCGGCATTAGCATTGTAACAATATATGTTCACTATCTGCAAGNNATAATCATGCAATAACAGTATTGCAATTGCAATCCCATATCAAAACTACGCCCTACTCCCACTCGATCGTGCTTGGAGGTTTGGAGCTTATATCATATACTACCCTGTTTACCCCCTCAACTTCATTTATTATCCGTCTGCTCATTTTTTCCAGCACTTCGTAGGGCAGCTTTACCCAGTCTGCCGTCATGGCATCTTCGCTGGTGACCGCTCTTATTGCTATCGGATATGCATAGGTCCGCTCGTCCCCCATTACCCCAACGCTTTTTATTGCAGGCAAAACTGCAAAGGACTGCCATATTTTCTCGTAAAGCCCTGCACTTTTTATTTCTTCAATTACTATTCTGTCTGCCGCCTGTAAAATATCCAGCCGCTCTTCCGTTACTTCCCCGATTATCCTTATGGCAAGACCCGGGCCCGGGAAAGGCTGCCTCCTGACGATGTCTTCAGCAAGCCCCAGTTCAATACCCATCTTGCGCACTTCATCCTTGAAAAGCTGACGCAGCGGCTCTATAAGTTTTATTTTCATATCTGCCGGAAGGCCGCCGACATTATGGTGGGATTTTATTTTGGCTGCATCCCGTGTCCCGCTCTCAATAACGTCAGAATATAATGTGCCCTGGACAAGATAATCGACATCTTTGATTTTTTTTGCTTCTTCCTCAAAGACTCTTATAAATTCCTTTCCGATTATCTTCCTCTTCTTTTCAGGGTCAGTCACTCCCTTAAGCTCAGAAAGGAACCGCTCTTTTGCCTTAATATGGATAAGATTTATTTTAAAATTCTTTTTAAAGGTTTTTTCGACTTGCCGGCCTTCATCTAATCTTAAAAGACCGTGGTCCACAAAAATACACGTCAGTTTTTTTCCTACGGCTTTATGCACAAGAAGGGCAGCGACGGTCGAATCCACTCCACCGCTTAATCCGCATATTACATTTCCATTTTTTACGGTATCTTTTATTATGCTGACCTGGTTTTCAATTATTGACATCATTGTCCACAAAGGCGAGCATCCACATATATTGAAAAGAAAATTTTCAAGTATGTGCATTCCTGAAGGAGTATGAACGACTTCCGGATGAAACTGTATCCCGAATATTTTATCCCTTGAATTTTCCAGGCCTGCTATGGGAAGTGACGTGGTTGAAGCTATGATTTTAAAATTTTCCGGAAGCACTGACACGCTGTCTCTATGGCTCATCCAGCATATTTCAGCTTCTTTAAGGCCCTCAAAAAGCGGGCTTTCCCGGTTTAAGCTGATTTCAGTCCTTCCATATTCATTGCTTCCGGAACTTGTGACTTTTCCGTCAAGCAAATAAGTGATAAGATGCATCCCGTAGCATATTCCAAGCACCGGTACGCCCAGTTTAAAAATCTCACTGCTGACGACCGGAGATTTTTTTTCCGCAGCCAGGACTTCTTTTTTTGCCATTAAGCTTTCTTTCCCCGCTGCTAACATCTCTTTTTTCGTCGCCGACCTATTTATTCCAGCCGATACAACTTCTGTTCCTGAGTTATTTGCGGTTTGGGCATAATCGACCTCTTTTGCTGAAATGCTGCTTGGGGAGCCCGAAAAAATAATTCCGCTCGGTTTTTTGCTTTTAATTATCTCTATTGGAGTGTCGTACGGCAACAGTTCCGAGTAGACTCTTAAGTCTCTTACCCTCCTTGCGATAAGCTGGCTGTACTGGCCTCCAAAATCAAGAACAATAATATTTTCCATTATCCCATGCCTAACTTCTGGCTTTGCTGATGGAATTTTCCTTCAGTCTTGATTGTGGGCGCTATCATTACTTCCGCCTTCTGGAATTCTTTAATATTCAA
>PMCC01000024.1:9951-13819 GCA_003155275.1 Actinomycetota bacterium
CCTATCATTATAAGGTCAGCGCCGCAAGCAATAGCTTTTGCCAGGTCGCCTCCGGTGCGCATCCCGCCGTCTGCAATAACTTGCACATACTGCCCTGTCTCATCAAGGTGCCTTGACCTTGCTGCGGAAGCATCAGCAATTGCTGTTGCCTGGGGTACACCTATGCCAAGCACCTGCCTGGTTGTGCATGCCGCTCCCGGCCCAACGCCTACAAGGACCCCAACTGCGCCTGTGCGCATCAGGTGAAGAGTTGTTGAAAATGAGCAGCACCCGCCCACAACAACCGGTATCGGACACTTGGGTATAAACTTTTTTAAGTCAAGAGGCTCTTTTGTTGCGCTGACATGCTCGGCGCTTATGACTGTGCCTTGTATCACCAGTATATCAAGGCCGGCATCGATTACCGCCTCAAAATATTTCTCCACTTTCTGGGGAGTAATCGAAGCTATTGCAATGTCGCCTTTTTCTTTTAACTGCTTTATTCTTTTCTGCATAAGCTCCACCTTGACGGGCTCACTGTAAATTGCCTGCATCCTGCCTGTTGCTTCCATGTCGTTAAAAGATGCTATTTTTTTAAGCAGTTCGTCTGCATTGTCATACCTTGTCTGAATTCCCTCAAGATTTAAAACAGCCAAACCTCCAAGCCTTGCCATTTCATGGGCGAACCGGACATCTACAACTCCGTCCATTGCAGAAGCAAGTATCGGTATTTGCAGGCGATAATTTGCTATGCTTGCAGAGATATCTATATCTTCGGGATCCCGGGTGCGCCGGCTTGGCACTATAGCAATCTCATCAAAACCATACGAACGCCGTCCTGATTTACCTTTTCCTATTTCTACTTCCATAATAGAATTACGACCCCTTTCTTTTAAGCTTCTTTTCTTCTTTTCTGATCAATCTCTTTATGTTATCCCTGTGAGCCAAAGCTGTCAGGGCAAAAATAAATATTCCTATTATTACCGCATGAATGGTATGTTTTGTAAAATAAAATACCGGTCCGCTTAATGCTGCTGCAATAAGCGACCCCAGCGATACAATCCTTGAAGCTAAAAAAACTATTACCCATGTAAAAAATATTATGAAAATGGGCAGGATGCGCAGCCACACCGAAGTGCCGTTAAATGGAAAGCTGCACAGTCCGATTATTACCCCAAAAGAAGTCGAAATGCCTTTGCCGCCCCTGAACTTAAGATAAACCGGAAAATCATGGCCAATCACGGCGGCCACTCCTACAAAGACNNCTGCCTTCATTCCTGATATCACCGCCATTTTTTAATTTATAAATTATATAACCGACAGGAACAGCGCCTAAAAGGTAGGACATAACGACAAGTATAATTTTATAAAAAATAATAAGCTGCATTTAAATCTTTTTAACCGGATTTTTAATCTGGAAGATTACTGCTTCATCTGCGTTTATGATCCTGTATTAATATACTTAATAAAAAGAAAAACGCTAAAACAATCAAATTAAAATATAGAGAATATTACTATAATTTGATGATTTATTCAATTTATAAAAACCGGCAATAAAGGGGGCGGCTATTTTTAAAAATAACCGCCCCCTTTATTTTTCTAAAGAATCCCTATTATAAGTTTCTTTAAAGTATTTATAATTTAAACCCTTGGGTTTAGATTACATCATTCCGCCCATGCCGCCCATTCCGCCGCCATATCCGCCGCCCGGTGGCATCTGCGGTCCGCCTTTATCCTTTTCAGGTTTGTCAGCGATAATGACTTCGGTTGTCAGCAGAAGTGCCGCAATCGAAGCAGCATTCTGGAGAGCGCTTCTTGTAACCTTGGCAGGATCGATAATACCGGCATCTATCATGTTCACATACTTGCCGTTTAATGCATCCAGGCCTTCGCCTACTGGAAGTGACTTGATCTTTTCAACAACAACTGAACCTTCCCAGCCAGCATTTGTTGCAATCTGCCTTACAGGCTCTTCAAGAGATTTAACGACAATAGCAGCCCCTGTCCTGATATCTCCTTCGAATTTGNNGAGAGTGCGTCTTCAATCCTGTGTTTTTTCTCTTTTAATTCAACTTCTGTAGCAGCTCCAACTTTTATAACTGCAACGCCGCCGGAAAGCTTTGCAAGCCTTTCCTGAAGTTTTTCTTTATCAAAATCTGAATCAGACTGTTCAATTTCTGTCTTGATTTGTTTGATTCTGCCTTTGATTGTATCTATTGTGCCTTTGCCTTCGACAACTGTGGTATTTTCTTTATCTATTTTTACCTGTCGGGCCTGGCCAAGCATTTCAAGGGTTACATTCTCAAGCTTGATTCCGATTTCTTCAGATATTACCTTGCCGCCTGTAACAATTGAGATATCTTCGAGCATTGCTTTTCTTCTGTCTCCAAAACCCGGAGCCTTTACTGCAACGCAGACAAATGTTCCCCTTAGTTTGTTGACAACAAGAGTTGCAAGGGCTTCGCCCTCAACGTCTTCAGCAATAATCAGCAATGGTTTGCCTCCCTGCATAACTTTTTCAAGCACAGGAATAAGGTCATTGACTGAAGCGATTTTCTGGTTAGCCAAAAGAATGTATGGCTCATTTAGAACAGCTTCCATTCTTTCAGGGTCTGTCACCATATAAGGTGAAAGATAGCCTTTGTCAAACTGAAGCCCTTCTACAAGTTCGATTTCGATTCCAAACTTATTTGATTCTTCAACTGTTATAACGCCGTCTTTGCCGACTTTTTCCATAGCGTCTGCAATTGTCTGGCCGATAACTGTATCTGCAGCAGAAATAGCTGCAACTTCAGCGATTTTTTTCTTGTCAGTAGCGATGTCTTTTGAAGCTTTGCCGATTTCTTTAACAGCAATCTTTACAGCTTCTTCAATACCTTTCTTTAAAAGCAATGGGTTAGCGCCTGCTGCAACATTACGTAAACCTTCTTTTACCATAGCCTGCGCAAGAAGTGTGGCTGTGGTTGTTCCGTCTCCGGCTACATCGTTTGTCTTTGTAGCTACTTCTTTTAGAAGCTGGACGCCTGCATTCTCAAAAGGATCTTCAACTTCAATTTCTCTTGCGATTGTCACTCCGTCATTGGTGATCGTGGGTGAACCATATTTTTTCTCCAATACAACATTTCGTCCTTTGGGACCCAGTGTAATCTTTACAGCATCCGCTATAATATTTACACCTCTTTCCAGGGCTCGCCTGGCTGTTTCATTATATTTCAGCTCTTTAGCCATCTTTTAAACCTCCTCAAAAATTAATACTCATTTGTTAATTGAACAATCGATATTTGCAATTATTTGGTAATTATTGCCAAAACATCACTTTCCCTGATGATAAGATGTTCTTTTCCATCGATTTTTACTTCGGTTCCGGCATATTTTGAATAAAGTACCGTATTGCCGACTTTGACATCCATTGCGATCCTTGCGCCTTTATCATCTCTTGCGCCTTCTCCGGTTGATATTACTAGACCTTCCTGTGGTTTTTCCTTTGCAGAATCAGGAAGAACGATTCCGCTCTTTGTTTTCTCTTCGCTCTCATTAGGTTTTACAAGTAACCTGTCTCCAAGTGGTTTGTAAGCCATACTCTCTACCTCCTCTTTTTAATAAAAGTTTTTTTATACTTAACAATCTACACAATTATGTAAATGTTCCGTAATAGTTTGGCACTCTCATATAGTGACTGCCAGCCAAAGAGAATAATATTACACTAAAAGCAAAAAAGCAAGGAAAATATATTAATTATCTAAATCAATTTTCGCTTTTTAAAAGCAGAAACCGCAAAACGCATCATGGCTTTTGAATTGGTAAGCCATATAATGCTGGCATTATTCCTGGTGTTTTTTAACATGCGCCCAACCAAAAATGCTGAAACTGTTTCCGGTCTGTCAGCAAG
>PMCC01000134.1:0-4678 GCA_003155275.1 Actinomycetota bacterium
CTTTGACCTTTTTTATTAAACCTTCCTGCAAAAGGTTGTCCAATGCCTGCCTGACTGTAACCCTGCTTACACTGAATCTTTCAGAAATATCTCTTTCTGAAGGCATAAATTCCCCTGGTTTCCATTCGCCCTGTGCTATTGCTTTTTTCAGGCATAGCTGGATCTGATAATAATATGGAATTGGGCTTTCTTTTTCTATACCGTAATTCATTTTAAGGGAAAATTTTCTAAAGTGATTATAAAACTATAATTTAAGATATAGTTATTCTAATATTAATACCAGTGGTATGTCAAGCAATTAAATAAAATATTTTACGTCTTATTTTTTCATTCATCTTGGCAACGATGTTTTACATATTTGGCAGTATTAAAATCTAACAATGGCTGTAACCTGCTTCTATCCAGACGGTATTGATTAGCATTACATCAGCTGTGAAGTATTGGGAAAAAATTAAATCTTTCAAGAATTAAAAGATGCCTTTTTTGATAATGATTTCAGTATTATTTAATTTTTTTAGAATTTCTTCATAAGAAAGCAGTATATTCTTGGCACCTTTATATTGCAGCACAGAATGGGAATTTATTATCGCCATTTTTAGTGAGAAATTTATATCATTAGTTTTTATCATCCCTGCAAGAAAAGTAGAAGCAAAACTGTCCCCTGCGCCTGTAACCTCTTGTATTTTTATATCCAGCGGGTATAGGGTATAGAGCATCTCTTCATTATCAATTAAATATACGGGCTTATCCCCATTTGTTATTATGATTATTTCAGGACCGGATGATTTTAAATCTTTGAGCATTGTTTCTGTCCCTTCCTTTCCTGTAAGCAAGCCTGCTTCTTCATTGTTTAAAATTAAAATATCCGTATTGGATAATATTTTGCCAAGAAAATCTTTTCCCTTTTCACATAAATAATTATTGGGATTAAAAATTATATTTATCTTATTATTTGCAGCATGTTCAACAATCTTTTCCAAAGCAATAAATGACTGGCCAACCATACTTGAAATATACAACCAACCGGAACTTATTTTGCTCTTATCTATTTCTTCAATTTTTAAATTATCGTTGGCTCCCCTGTAAGTTAAAATCGTTCTTTTTCTTTCAATACTGTCAAGNNATGGAAAACCCGGTTTTCTCCTTTGGGTCCTTGCTTTCTATTCCCAGAAAATCCACACCTTCCATTTTGAGTTCATCAAGTATTTTTTTACCATTAAAATCACTGCCGACTTTTCCGATATAAGCAATTTTAAGGCCAAGCCTTGACAGGCAGACAGCAGAATTGGTACCGCCGCCNNGTATAAAAGTCACAATCATTTAATGCTATTTTCGAACCTAACGGGAAAGATATAAACTCTGTTTCTGATGAAATAGTCTTTATGCTTATTGATTCTGATCTATCAGTATAAACAAATGCATCTATGGTATTTGAACCAACTGCTATAACATCATAAGAAGGTATTCTTACATCAGGATTAAAATTGTTTGCCATGATAATATTCCACCTGTCTCTTCTTAAATTTTTACTCTGGCCCGCTATATTTTTAATAGCTTTTTAATCTCTTTTATGATTGCATCCGCCATCTGGCTTGTGCCCACTGCAGTGGGGTCATCAGGTGAAGGCTTCATATCGTATGTCACTGATTTTCCTTCAGCTATGACTTGCGCTATTGCTTTTTCCATAATATCAGCACAACCATTCTCACCAATGTGCCTTAGCATCATAACAGCGGAAAGCATTTGCGCAACCGGGTTTACCTTGTTTAAGCCTTTGTATTTGGGCGCGCTTCCATGGGTCGGTTCAAACAGTGAAAGTTCGGCTCCGATATTTCCTCCCGGCGCAACACCAAGCCCGCCGACAAGTCCTGCAGCCAGGTCTGAGATTATATCACCGTAAAGGTTTGGAAGAACCAGTACATCATACAGTTCAGGTTTCTGGACAAGCTGCATGCACATATTGTCAATAATCCGGTCTTCTGAAGCAATGTCAGGATACTCCGCTGCAACTTTCCTGAAAACATCCAGGAAAAGCCCGTCTGTAAATTTCATTATATTTGCTTTATGCACACCCGTGACTTTTTTCCTGTTGTTTTTCCTGGCATATTCAAATGCATACCTGATAATCCTCTCCGAGCCTGAAATCGAAATCGGTTTGATGGAAATACCGCTGTCTTTTTTAATGGGGGTTTCATTTATACCGGCGATATAGTTTATCAAATCATTAGTCTCTTTTTTGCCCTGTTCGAATTCAATACCGGCATAAAGGTCTTCGGTGTTTTCCCTTATTATTACAATATCTATATTTTCATACCTGCTCCTTACGCCTTTAAAACTTTTGCATGGCCTTACACAGGCATATAAGTCAAATATCTTGCGCATGGCAACATTTACGCTCCTGAATCCTGTGCCGATGGGTGTGGTAAGGGGGCCTTTCAGGCCCACTTTGTTTTTCCTTAAAGATTCAAGCACCTTTTCAGGAAGGACCGTACCTTCGCTTTCAAACACTTCAGCCCCGGCATGTACAATATCCCACTCAATATCGACACCTGTTGCTTCGACAACTCTTTTTGTGGCAGCAGTAATTTCATGTCCCGTTCCATCGCCCGGGATCAGAGTGATTGTATGTTTCATAGATTAAACCCCTTATTTTTTGTTATATGTTCCACCAGGCCGCCGTCAGACAGTATCTTTATCATGACCTCAGGCAGCGGATTAAACGCAAGTTCAATATTTTTTGATAAATCTTTCACGATACCTTTACGCAGATCGATTTGAAGTTTATCCCCGTCATCGATTTTATCAGTGTCGCATATGAGTATCGGCAAGCCGATGTTTATGCTGTTACGAAAAAAAATCCGGGCAAAGGATTTTGCAAGCACTGCACCGACGCCGGCAAGCTTGATTATAGTAGGGGCATGCTCCCTGCTTGAGCCAAGCCCGAAATTCCGCCCTCCGACTACAAAATCGCCAATGCTCACTTTTTTTGCAAATTCAGGGTCAGCATCTTCAAGCACGTGTTTTGCAAGTTCGCCAAGATTTGACCGGAGATGAAAGTATCTTCCCGGAGCTATAAGGTCCGTGGAAATATCATCACCGAATTTGAAAGCTTTGCCAAAGAGCATATCGCCACCTGCAGTATTTTTACCAAAGTCTCCGGGTTTTACTGATATATCGGGTCTTTTAGGACTTTTCTCACAAACTTCTGCAGCATATTTACTTTTTTGTTTTTTTTGTTCCATATCCGAAAACAAACCTTTTTCTTTTTTATTTTTATTTTGTTCATCCATTGTGCTTAAAGCACCTCCCTTGGATCTGCGATATATCCTTTAACTGCGCTCCATGCGGCAGTCGCGGGAGAAGAAAGATATATGAAGCTTTCAGGATTTCCCATCCTGCCTTTAAAGTTCCTGTTCTGTGTTGAAAGGCATACCTCACCGTCTGCAAGCGTGCCTTCATGGACACCCACGCATGGGCCGCATCCCGGGTTAATGATTGTCGCGCCGCTTTCGATAAGTATCTCAATCACGCCGGAACGTATGGCCTCAAGATAAACGCTCTTTGATGCCGGTATAACAAGCATCCTTACCCCTTTTGCAATCTTTCTTCCACTTAAGATTTTTGCAGCAATTGCAAGATCGCTCAACCTGCCGTTTGTACATGTCCCGATAAGGACCTGGTCAATTTTTACTCTTTCAATTTTTGCTGCAGTTACAGTATTGTCAACAGTGTGAGGCTGTGAGACCATAGGCTCAATACTGCCGCAGTCGATCTCTATCACCTGCTCATATTTGGCGCCTTTGTCAGCACAAATTTCCTTAAAGCAGCCGCCCCTGCCCTGTGCCTCAAGGTAATTCCTGGTTGTATTATCAGTTGAAAACAAACCTGTTTTGGCGCCTGCTTCCACAGCCATGTTTGAGATTGTAAACCTTTCATCCATTGTCATCCCTGCACTTACCGAGCCGCCAAATTCAAGCGCTTTATACGTTGCTCCCTCAGCAGTTATTCTTCCGATAAGATAGATAATAAGGTCCTTGGCAAAAACCCCCTTAAGCATCCTGCCGTTAAAGTTTACTTTTATTGTCTGCGGAACCATAAGCCAGGTCTTTGAAAGGGCAAATCCTACTGCAATATCGGTAGAACCCATTCCTGTTGCAAAGGCCCCTACAGCTCCTGAGGTACATGTATGCGAATCAGCCCCAATTACAATATCTCCGGGACAGGCATAAGACTCAACTAAAATCTGATGGCATACTCCTTCGTTAATATCGCTTAACCTGGCCCCGCTTTGCTCTGCAAAATTCCGCAATACCTTGTGGGTGTCTGCAAGTTCCTTTCTTGGGCTTGGCGCACCGTGGTCAATAAAGAAAATCGACTTGTCCGGATTTGCAACCTTGCTAAAGCCCAATTTTTTTATCTGGCTTACAGCAAGCGGACCAGTGCCGTCCTGGGCCATTACAACATCCACATCGACAACTGCAATATCCCCCGCAGAGATGTCCCTGTGCGCATGCTCACTTAATATCTTTTCTGCAATAGTCTTTGCCAAAAAACCACCTTCTTTTTAAACAAATATTTAAAATTTTTCGAAACGTAATATTAACCGTTAACGAATATTATGCAATAAAAAACCTGTATCAATTAAAAAATTCCTTCAGGCCAGCTGACTTTATCTATC
>PMCC01000134.1:4685-7438 GCA_003155275.1 Actinomycetota bacterium
TTTGCTTCGTTTATTGTCAGGTCTATTCCAAATTCTTTAAATTTATGAAGGATCGTATGAGAACCGGAATGTTTACCGACGACAATCTGCCTTGTAAGGCCTACTTCTCCCGGTTCAAATACTTCATAATTGATAGGATTTTTTAGAACTCCATCCGCATGAATGCCAGATTCATGGGCAAAAACGTTGGTACCTACAATAGCCTTCCAAACCGGGACTGCCCGCGCTGAAGCTTTGGCAACATATTCCGATATTTCCCTGAATCTCGATGTTGTAATGCCCAGATCAATATTCTCAAGGTATTTCAGAGCCATTATGATTTCCTCAAGAGCAGCATTGCCTGTACCCTCGCCTATTCCATTTATGCTGGTTACAAGACTTACAGCGCCGGCCCTTACAGCTGCCATTGCATTTGCGGTTGCCATCCCGAAATCATTATGATTGTAGACTTCTATCGGAAAGTTCAGCGTGTTTAAAATGGTGTTTATCAAAAGAAAAGTCCTGAAAGGATCAAGCCTGGATACAGTATCGCAAATCCTGAACCTGTACGCTTCTTTTTTTTCTGCAAGGTGCAGCAGTTTTAATAAAAATTCCAAATCAGTCCTTGTTGCATCTTCAGCGCTTATAATAAAATTCAAATCATAATGTTTTGCTGCGGCAATGGTCTCTTTCAGCTGGTTTAAGACCCATGTCTTGTTCTGCCCGTATTTTACTTTGATATGCAGGTCAGAGGTTGAGATATTAATTATAATATTTTTTATGCCGCACTCTGCCGCAAGCTTGATATTATCAGGGATTGCCTCGGTATAAGTAAACAGCTTTCCCTTGATGCCGGATGCAACTATTTCCTTGATTATTTCTCGTTCTGAAGCTCCTATTGATGGTGTCCCAATCTCAATTTCTGTAATCCCAATCTCATCAAGCATTTTTGCCATTCTGATTTTCTCATGCTTTGAAAAAACAACACCAGCTGTCTGCTCACCATTTCTAAGTGTTGTGTCTATAATGTTTATTTTTCTTTCCTTATCTTCAACTATCATTATTTATCCACTCCCTTATTTTTAGTGCCGGCGCTTTTTAAGCCCGCTGCCTTAAATGAATTAAAAGTATCTATAATTTCACTGTCAAAAAGGGCTCTTTTTAGTGAAAGAGCTTTTTCCCTTACGATTTCCGCAAGTTCAGCCGCCTGGCTTTGGCCAATCTTATATCCAAGGCTTTCAAGTTTGCTTGTCAAAGTGTGAACTCCGCTGCTTTTGCCGATAATTAACTTTCGTTCAAGGCCGACATCTTCAGGGCCAAACAGCTCGAATGTCTTCGGATTTATTAGTGTTGTTGAAGCCCTTATNNCGGAAGCAATTGCGACATATTCAGAAAGGCCCCTGAAAAGTCGCGTATCAATTCCAAGATCAACATTTTCAAGGTATTTTAATGCCATTACGAATTCTTCAAATGCAGCATTCCCGGCTCTTTCACCAAGTCCGTTTATTGTCGTATTTATATATGTCGCACCGGCTTTTACTCCTGCAATTGCATTGGCTATTGCCATTCCAAAATCATTATGAGTATGCATCTCAACATCTATTCCAACAATATCTATTATGGTTTTTACCCGCATGAATGTCTCGAAAGGATCCAGGATTCCCAGAGTGTCGCAATACCTCATCCTGTCAGCACCCAAATCCCTCGCAGTTCTTGCAAACTGCAGTAAAAACTCCATATCGGCCCTGGATGCATCCTCAGCATTNNAAGCACCCATTCCCTGCTTTTTCTGAGTTTATGCTCGATATGGATATCAGAAGCAGAAATGGATATGGCAACTGCATCCACTCCGCACTCAATGGAATCATTTATATCCGAAATTACGGCCCTGTTCCAGCCCAATATACTGCAATTTAGATTCAGTGACGCAATTGCTTTTATTGCATCTTTTTCATCCCCGCCCATTGCAGGAATTCCTGCTTCTATCTGGTGCACTCCGACTTTGTCAAGCATTTTTGCAATATGTATTTTTTCATCATTTGCAAACACAACACCGGCAGTCTGCTCACCATCCCTTAAAGTAGTGTCATCTATTTTTATTTTTTTCGGTTCAATTTTTTGTCCGGCTTTCATGGAAAATTCCGTAAGAACGTCTAAACCTCTCATAATAACCACCCGTCTTATTGTTTTTTTATAGAATAAGCTTTTAGAATATAAATTATTACAATATACCTCTGATTTTTAATATTTTACTAAATTTATCATAATATTTTTAAAATTTTTAATATTTAGTGCAATATTTTAAATTATTTTTAATATTTAGGTTATTTTACAATTAATTTTCTAATATTGGAAGAAAAATAAAAATTATTATAAGAATTCTGCAGTTTTTTTTCTGTTAGCAGGAAATTTGAAGTTTTGGAATTATAACTTCGGTTCGAATCCTATCTAGACAGCCACCTTCAGATATTTATGTCAAAGGTGTCTTAATCATATTATATATAATAATTTCAAAAAAAATGATGTGTGGTCTAATGAAGTTCAGAGTAAAGCTGTATAAACTGAAGAATATCACTCTTTGTTATCATTCCTTTGAGTTTTTTATCAGATAAAATAACAAGATGGTTCAAATTATATTTACGCATTTGTATTAGGGCTTCATTTGCTTCGGCTTCGCTGCTTATTATCTCATTTTCTTTAACTTCCTCAGCAATATCCATTGCATCAGTTGAGTCCCATTGTTCTCTTGGAACACTTTTAATATCATGGATCGA
>PMCC01000134.1:7459-9066 GCA_003155275.1 Actinomycetota bacterium
ATCGATGAATCAAAAATGAGCTGCCTGTAACTTAAGTAAGCAGAAGATTGCAAGAACCAACCAATAAAAGCTAACCAAATTCCATTCAAAAAGTTATTTGTAAAAATAAAATAAATACCGACAGCAATCATTAAAAAACCTATTATCCTTCCGACAGTTGAAGCTATAAATGTCGCCTTTTTGAGATTATTTGTAGCCTTCCATATTATTGACCTCAGTACTCTTCCACCATCCAACGGATATCCCGGCAGTAGATTAAAAATACCCAGAAACAGATTAATAAATGTAAGGTAGCCTGCAGGAATACTGATTGCAGGAATATTTCTTGTAAAAAACCATATAATTGCAAAGACTCCTGAAATTACAAAACTGGCAATCGGTCCTGCGATAGACATCAGTAATTCTGTAATAGGTTGATCGGGTTCTTTTTCTATCTCCGACATTCCACCAAATATAAAAAGGGAAATTCTGCTAACCCCAATGCCCTTTTTTTTGGCAACAACCGAATGGCTTACTTCATGAAATAAGATAGAAAAGAAGAATAGCAAAACTGTTATAACTGTAATGATTGCAATAAGGCCCTTATTAAGGTTCGGCAGAAAGGTAGGGAAATAGCTGAAGCCAAAATAATAGATAAGAAGAGCAAATATGATAAACCAACTGTAATCGAGTCTTATCTCAATGCCAAAAATTTTAAATAATTTTATTGATGCTCTCAATATATTTAGCCTCTTATTTTTTAGTCTTTGATGCCTTATGATAGAAATTCTTGAAATTTAATCTTCTGCAGTTACCTTAAATCTCAATTTTCCTTTTTCTTCCCTTACTTTTCTGATAAGTTCAGTGTAAGGTTTATTGTATGTTGTACAGCCGACATTTTCCTGTCTTATTAATAATTCAACACATTTATCACAAGCCGTACACCATTTAATCTCATCTTCTTTATCGTTAAGATATTTGGCAGGTAGTTTTGGATCTGCAAGAGACTGCCTTCCAAGCGCCACCATATCTGTATAACCATGTTCAATGTTATAATTCCCCCAGTGGAAAAGTGAATTCCATTCAGGTTGAACAGCTCTCAGAAAATTTTTCCCATTATTAAGTACAGAATATGCACCGCCCATTACAACCATGTCGGGCCCTACATTATCCTTTATAGTTTTTGCCATTGTGAAATGAAGATATACATCATCTGGTTTTCCCCTTTCCGGCATATGCAGTTCCATGGTTACTGAAGGATTACCTGTAGATTCAAGAATAAAGTTTGCTCCACGCTCTTCCAACCCTTTGCACAGGGCAATTGATTCCTTTAAATCAATTACACCTGTATCAGGGCCTGCTGTCCCCTGACCTCCTGGAAAACCTTCCCACATGGATACTTTCGAACCAACAATAAAACTGTCATCATTAACCAGTTTTCTTACTCTCTCTACCATATCGAATGCAAATCTGCTTCTGTTCTCCCAAGGACCGCCATATTTCCACTTACGGTCATTGTATGGCCTTAATACCTGTGAACCAAAATATCCATGGCAGAACTTCAGATCCACCCCATCAGCTCCCAAATCATATAATAATTTGGATGACTCAACAAATAAATCAATAGT
>PMCC01000134.1:9088-12077 GCA_003155275.1 Actinomycetota bacterium
ATTTTTTTCATATCTTTAATGAACTTTTCCCATTCTTTAATATTCTCTTTATCTTTTGGCTGAATACTTAACTGCGCATTTCTGGCCCTGCTATCATATTGCATGGTTATAGATTCAAAAACTATAACCCCTGCATCACCTTCAAATAAATTCTTGTAACGTTCTATTGATCTTGCGGAAAATCCGCCACTCGGGCTTGAATCTGCACATTCCATTGGTTGGATAACAAACCTATTTGTTGCAGTTCTTTTTCCAATCTTGACAGGTTTTGCCAGGGCCGTGTCTTTATTGCTCATTTTTTTCTCCTTTGTAAACCGGTTTTTTAAAATCATAATAATTAATAATCATATTTTTAACTGTAAACACTGATTTATTATTCAACTACATTTTTTAATTCCTTGTATATTCCTTTTTTCCATTTCTTGTCCAGCATATCACCCATACATCTGTTTAGAAAATCTGCAAATTCCTGATCCAGTATATGATTATCGCATTTTATTATATCCAGATTATCATTTTCCCTTTTCTGGTTTTTCTTAAATATTTCCCACATTATTGTTGCTCTCTTGGACCATTTCGGGTTTTCAGGATCAGGCCACCATACAGGTCCATCCCCATTCTCTTTAGCCCATCCACTATCAACAGATGCATTTTCAGCTGACTGGTCATAAGCGCTCCACCCTTTCATTGGAACTATAAGAGCTGTGGGACCTTTTGTATTGTTTAATTTTGTTATAATCTCAAGTGCAAGCTCCTCAGTTTCTTCTTTATTCGGAACCATAATTGTAACTGCTGAATTATGAATATATGGTTCACCGGAATTTTTATAAGATACCCTGGTTCCATCCCTGAAGCCTTCTAAAAAATGCTCTGGCACTGAATTTATTGGCCCGTAGGCGGATTGGTCAAGACCACCGGGGCAAACTATCTGCGGTATCCCCATTTTACTTGCTGCAGTCAGCCTTTCTCCTTCCCATTCTTTGCTTATTCCATAAATACTTCCATATTTGGTATTACTTAGTTCCCCGATTGTAATATCATAAACTGCNNCCTCTGTCATTCATATATTTTTCACATTTAATGACCGTAGGCGTTGTAGTCCCGTAAGCAGTTAATGCTACAAGTGGTTTTATGTCTGTTTGTGGGACTTCACGGAATTTTGCCATTCCAACTATTGCAGCAGCTGCATTACCTATTATTTTTCTTGTAACTCTGTTGATTCCTTTTTCAGAAACCGGATTTACAATATAAATGTCTTTATTGCCAAGCCAGCTGCTTACATCGCCCGAAGCTAATGTTGATAACATGATTTTTGGGAAACCTATTGGCAATGCCCTCATGACCATAGTTGCAGTGGAAGTCCCAACTGAGCCTGCCCATGATATTACTCCATCAATCATATTATTTTTATAAAGCTTCATAATCTTTGAAGCCCCTGCTTTTCCTACAATAGAAATTGCATCTGATCTGGAAGCTTTGAATACTTCTTCCTTGCTTAATCCACTTTCTTTGAGTATCTCTGAAAGAGGAATATCGGCCCATCCTACTTCATGCCCCAGGCTTAATTCCATAATGACAGGATTTCCACCTGCTTTTTTTACCTCCTGGGCAAGAAATTTAATTTCGTCGCCTTTTATATCGAGGATACCCATGCAGAGTATATTTACTTTTTTGCTGTTCATAAAATTTCCTTTTTTTATTTTAGCTAATATAATTAGAGCGAATCATTTTTAGTTTACTTAGCTATCGCAATATTTTTATATTCTTTTGTCACTTCAAATATTGCTTTCTCAATTGGCATTCTTTCTGCTGCAGATCCTCCGGTAAACCCTTGCGCATTAGTGTGCCTGAAAATATATTCTACTTCTTTAGGGCCTTCAATAGGGCCTCCATGCGCAAAAAGGATAATGTTCTTATTTACTTTTCTTGCAGCATCAAATATTTTCTGGCTAAGCTCTGCTGCCTCATCAAGCGACATAACAGTCTTTGCACCAATCGTTCCGCCTTTAGTGGACCCTACATGAGAAGAAATGACATCAGCTCCTGCATCTGTAAGAATTTCTGCTTCTTCAGGAGAAAATGCATAAGAAAAAGTAAACATATTCATTTCTTTTGCAACTTTTACAAATTCTACTTCATTGCTCCATCCCATTCCTATCTGTTCAATCTGTTCACTGAAACTTTCTCCATAGAGTTTGCTGATGAAAGGATTGACACCTGATATACCCATATCCCAAAGTTTTTGCAAATGTTCTCTGTGCGGCAGTAAAGGGTTATGGGGAGATGAAAGCGAAATTACCGGTACTTCTTTAACTATTGGAATAATTTCTTTGGCAAGATCAAAAACAATCTGGTTTATATCCCAAAATGGCAAAAAGGCTGCAAGTGAGCCAAGCCCTTTTAATCTGCCGTAACTTGTCGGAGATATACAGATCAAATCTGAACCTCCTTTTTCCTGAAGTTTAGCGGATATACCCATGCCGCAGTTTGGCATAAATAGTGGCTTACCTTTGGATATTTCTGCCTGTAATCTTTCGACTATTTCTTTTGAAGTGTATCGTTTAGCCATTTTTTCCCTTTCTGATTATTTAATATCAATATTCCATAAGATTTAAGCTTATTTCTCAGATAAAATTATTTTTAGTCTGTATTCCTGCAGCAAGTATTTTTGGTATTTTAATAGAAGTATATTACTAAATATTTTTTTTATCAAATAAATTGATAAAATTTTTAATAATTTTAAAAAATTTTATCAATAATTTTACAATTTTATTGAAAACTATTAAAATTAATGTTATATTTTTTTAATTTAGAATTATTATTAATTTTAAAATAAAACCTTATTGCTTAATTTAAATATAGAATTATTTTAAGTATGGAACTATTATTTTGTTTGAGGAATTAATATTTTGTTTGATTAGAATTAAAAAACTATATAAATCTTTAGGAATTTTGATATGAACAGTTCAATCAGAAGACAGGCAATATT
>PMCC01000124.1 GCA_003155275.1 Actinomycetota bacterium
TACAATCCCGGCCAGAAAATGGTTTACACATTATGGCCCGCTCTTCTTCTGGCTCAGGGCATAACAGGGATTGCCATGTATTTTATACCGAGATTTACCCAATTCAACGATTTTTTCGGCGGGCTCGCTAATATAAAGGCCTGGCATTTTGTCATCTGCTGGCTTTTTGTGCTTACCACCCTTCTGCACTTTTATCTTGGCTCAACCGGTCCAAAGATCATTGATTTCTATAAGTCAGTAATAACCGGTTACGAAAAAAGGGGAAAACATTAAATACCTGATAATTGGCGCAGGCAACTTGCTGCTTTCAGACGAGGGAATGGGCATACATATAGTCAACAAGCTTCAGCAGCAGGAAAGTTTTAAAGATACCGAGTTTGTTGACATAGGTACCTCCACTCTTGATATAGGCTCATTTTTATCAGATGACTTGCAAAAAATCGTAATAGTGGACTGTATAAAAACTGCAGAATATAAAGAAGGAACGGTTTTTAAGCTTACACCGGACGACTTAAGGGCGCGGCAGCTAAATAAATTCTCTCTTCACCAGATGGAGCTTGTAGACAGCCTAAAACTTCTCTCGATTGCAAAAAATCTGCCTCCTATAATAATAATAGGCGTAGTCCCGCACAATATAAGCACTTTTTCCATAAATCTTTCACAGGAAATAGAAGCTGTCTTTCCGGAAATAGTTGAAAAAATAACAAAAGTNNAAAATAAAGTCTCCAAAGTCAGCAGAATTGATTTTGAAATAAATCCCGCTGCGAGTCTTGAACCTTACTCAATAAAATTCTATTACAAATTTTTAACCCGCGGTGACAGTATTTTAAATAATGCCAGGCTTGTTTTTAAAAAGCCGGAAAAAAAAATAAAGTGCTGTGAATGCGGCGCGATTTATTTGGCAAAAGGATTTCCTGAAATTTGCCCCAAATGCTTGAAAATTAATCCCATAAATGGCAATATTGACGATATAAGAATAATTGCTGTATATGCCGACTGATTGCGGGGTGGCATACTGAAAGTATAAAAATACTTAATATTTTAATTATTTTATCTATATGGTATAATTTTGTTCTGGATTTTAAAGATTATTGATTGCTTAATAGTGGGCTTCCCCCACTATTTTTATTATGAAGTCAGGGTTGTAAAAGACAGAGACTTTTTAACTTTATTATTAAGAAAATTTTATTATTATTTTTAGGTGGTTTAATTGAACAGAAAATTAATTGAGGCTTTAAAAGAGCTTGAAAAAGAAAAAGGCATCAGGATGGATACCATAATAGAGGCGTTGACAGATGCCCTAACTGCGTCATATAAGAAAATGTATGCTGTAGATGACAAGATACGTATAGATTTTGATGAAAAAAGCGGCGAGATAAGAGTGTTTAAGATAGTTGAAGACAATCTGGGAAATGATGGCGAGCCTTCAGAGATCGATATAACACCGCATGATTTTGGCAGGATTACGGCCCAGACTACAAAACAGGTCATAAAGCAGAGAATAAAGGATGCTGAGCGCGATGTATATTATGATGAGTTTAAGGACAGGGTAGGCGATTTGGTTACGGGCATAGTCCAGCAGAATGATTCAAGGTTTACTCTTGTTGATTTGGGTAAAGTTGAGGCGCTTCTTCCTCAATACGAGCAGGTTCCGGGTGAATCTTATAAGCATGGCGAAAGGATCAAGTGTTTTATTTCTGAAGTAAGAAAGACGACAAAAGGACCGCAGGTTATAGTTTCAAGAAGCCATACAGGGCTCGTAAAAAAATTATTCGAGCTCGAAGTGCCTGAAATAAGTGAAAAAGTCGTAGACATTAAAAGCATTGCAAGGGAGGCAGGACACAGGACAAAAATTGCAGTAACTTCAACAGACAGGAATGTAGACCCGGTTGGCGCTTGTGTGGGCCCGAGGGGCTCAAGGGTTAAAATGATTGTAGACGAACTTGAAGGGGAAAAAATAGATATAGTAGATTACAGCGATGATCCGGTAGTATTTATCAAAAATGCATTAAGCCCTGCAAAAGTGCTTAAAGTTTTAACTGAGGATGACAGGAAGTTTGCCTTAATAGTTGTGCCAAACGACCAACTTTCACTGGCAATCGGAAAAGAAGGCCAGAATGCAAGGCTTGCAGCCAAGCTTACCGGCTGGAGGATTGACATAAAGAGTGAAAGACAATTTGAAGAAGANNTAAAAAGAGATTTTAAGAATATTAACAGGCCAAAAGGTAAAAGAAATAAGGGTATAGATTAAATATGAGTTCATTTAGAGTTTATGAAATTGCGGCGCAGCTGAATATCTCTTCTGAAGAAGTGATAAAGATGGGAAATGAGCTGGGACTGAATTTAAAAAGCCATAGCTCTGTTTTGTCACAGCCGCAGGTGGAAGAAATCGCCGGTGTGTATAATAATCTAAAGGTTAAGAGTCCAACAGGCGAAAGCGCTGCAATAAANNAAAGTCATAAACCAGTTCAAACCGATACCCAAAAGAGGCACTATGAGCTCAGCATCTCAATGGAAGCCTGTTCCAAAAAGGGGCGAAACAGTAAAAGAAGCCCTTGATAAAGTGATTCTTCTGGAAGAAGAGCTTAAGCTGTCTTCTGAAGCGCCGGTTACGGCAATAGCTAAACTTAGAGAAAAAGTTTTAAAAACTGCACTGGCCAAGGTAAAAACCGTTAAAGAAAAAGCGCCCAAAGTAAAAACTGTCAAAGAGAAAGCCCCCAAAGAGAATGCCCCCGTCGGCAAAGTGTCTGATGAAAAAATATCAAAAAAGCCGGATGAATTAAAAAAAGAAACACAAGCAAAAGGATATGACGAAAAGCAATCACCCGGTGGGAAACCACACGAAGGCCCGCAGGCAGGCAGTGAACAGTTACTACAGGCAGGAAGAGAGAGATTTGCTGATGATTTGCGCGCAGGCGAAATAAAAGAGATCCAAAAACAACAGGGAAAAGCCGGGGAAGCCGTAAAACAGAGTTTCGATAAAATAGAAATAAAAAAAGCAGTAGATACTGGCAAACTGGATGGCGGCAAACAGGGTGACAGCAAACTGGATGGCGGTAAACAGGGTGTCAGCAAACAGGGCGGCGGCAAACAGGGTACATCTGCAGAAATTGTGAATAAGGAAGATTTGGAAGAGATAGCTTTAAAGGAAGCTCGTGCAAAAGAAAAACCGCAAGCCAACGCCAGGCCAAGGTATCAGTGGGATGAAGAAAAAAAGTTTAATATAAAGCAAGTGCTTGACAGAGTTCTTGATAAGGAAGAAAAAGAAGGAAGAGTCAAACCCTCCGCAAAAGTTTCGCCGGCTAAAAGGGCGCCATCAAAAAAGGATCAGTTTCATAATGATCGGTATGTTTCAGAAGATGGTTCAGAACTTACGGCATTAAAAGAGAAAACCACAAGCAGGACTGAGATTAAAAAGAATATAGAATTTCCGGAAGGCATATCAGTCAAACAGCTTTCTGAAAGAATAAATGTCGCTTCGGGAGAAATACTGCAATCCCTTTTTAATATGGGCGATATGGTAACTATAAATCAGCCGCTTGATAAAGATACAATAGAAATACTTTCGCAGGAATATAATTTCAAATACAGCATCATCGGTTTTGAGGAAAGTATAGGCGAAGAAGAGTTTAATGATAGTGAAGAAAGCCTAGTGATAAGGCCGCCTATAGTAACTGTAATGGGTCATGTAGACCATGGCAAGACAACTTTGCTTGATGCAATCAGGAAGGAAAACGTAGTTTCAAGCGAAGCAGGCGGCATAACACAAAAAATTGGGGCATACCAGACAGTTTATAATAACAGGAAAATAACATTTATTGATACGCCCGGCCATGAAGCTTTTACAACAATGAGGGCGCGAGGCGCAAGGGTAACTGATATTGCGGTAATAGTAATTGCTGCCGACGATGGAATAATGCCACAGACTGTTGAAGCGATAAACCATGCAAAACAGGCGCATGTACCGATAATTGTTGCTGTCAACAAGATTGACCTTCCAAACGCCAATCAGGAAAAGGTGAAACAGGGATTGACAGAGTACGAACTGGTGCCAGAGGAATGGGGCGGGGATACTGTATTTGTAAGTATTTCAGCAAAAAATAATATCAATATCGAGGGGCTTCTTGAAATGATACTGCTGGTTGCTGATATGAATGAGATAAAAGGAAATCCCGGCGCGGAAGGAATCGGAATAATAATAGAATCCAAGCTTGATAAAAACTTTGGTCCGATAGGCACCGTGTTGGTTAGAAGAGGAAGTATAAAGGTTGGAGATTTCTTTATTACAGGCAACTCCTACGGAAGGGTAAGAAATATAAAAAACGAATATGGGAAAAATATAACAAAAGCAGAACTTTCGCAGCCAATTGAAATATCAGGCTTTACCACTGTTCCACAGGCTGGAGATAAGTTTTTTATTGTAAAAAATGAAAAAGTTGCAAAGGACCAGACAAGTAAAAGGGAATATATAAAAAAACAGATAAGATTATCTGAAGTAAAAAAACATGTGACTTTGGAGGATCTTGCTGACCTGTCAAAGGAAAATGAAATTAAAAGATTAAAGATCATACTTAAAGCAGAATCCAATGGTTCACTGGATGCTGTTGAAAAATCGTTATGGGATGCCGGAGAAGAAACTGTAAAGATAGATATTATACATAAGGGCGTGGGAGCCATTACAGACAGCGATATTCTGCTTGCCTCAGCATCGGATGCGATTGTGATGGGTTTTGGAGTTATAGCTAATGCCAAAGCAAAAGCTCTGGCCAAGGAAGAAAAAATTGAGATTAGGACTTATGACATAATCTATAAGCTGATTGATGACATCAAGCTTGCATTCAGGGGAATGCTTGAACCAAAATACGAAGAAAAAATCAAAGGAAATATTGAGGTAAGGGAAATATTTAAAGTTACCAAAATGGGTAATATTGCCGGCAGTTATGTACTTGACGGCGAGGCCGAACGAGGTGACTCTGTAAGGATCATCAGGGACGGCAGCGTTATTTATACAAGCAAAATAGATACGCTTCACAGGTTTAAGGATGACGTCAAAAAAGTGAGCGCCGGTTATGAGTGCGGAATAAGAATTGAGAATTACCAGGATGTCTCAAAGGGGGACCTTTTTGAAGTATTTGAACAAAAAGAAATTAAACAGTAAAAAGGTGCCGCTTGGACAGGAGAAAAAAAACTGAAATCGACTTAAAAAGGGAAATTAGTTTTATTATTAATTCTAAGTTAAAAGATCCCAGAATTGGTTTTGTTACTGTGACTGACGTAAAGTTATCTCCTGATCTTCATTATCTTGACGTATTTGTAAGTATAATGGGTGAAGAGATCAATATCGAAAAGTCAATGGAAGGGTTGAAACATTGCGATGGCTTTATCAAAAAGAACCTCAAAGAAAGGTTCAGGCTAAGGGCAATGCCTGATATCAGGTTTATACGTGACATAGCTATAAGCCATGGAATAAAAATAAATGAAATACTGGAAAATTTAAAAAACAAAACGGGTTGAGTTTGCAATGCCGCAGCAATTTACAGAATCGTATATAAAAACAATTGAAGCAATCAACAGATATGAAAAGTTTTTAATAATATCCCACGACTCACCTGATGGCGACTGCTTAGGTTCACAACTGGCTTTTTTTGAGCTTTTGAAGCTGCTGGGTAAAAAGGTTACGATGTTTTGCGGCAGTGAGATTCCATACCAGTATAGTTTTCTCCCCAATAGCAAACTGATCACAAACGATTTTGAAAAAATCAATAAAAGTTGCATGGAGAACCGTTGTGCCTGCGTTTGCCTTGATTGCGCTGACGAAAAAAGATTTAGCCTGGATATTAAACAGCTAAGACAAAAAACAGCGATACTTATAAATATAGACCATCATCCCGGCAATACACAGTTCGGTGATATAAATATCACAGATTCCGGCAAATCTGCCACTGCAGAAATATTGTATGAGTTTTTTATGTACGGTTTTGCAGACTTGATTAATTATAATATCGCGCTTGACATTTATACTGGTATTCTTACAGATACTGGAAAGTTTCAATATGAAAGCACTACCGGAAATGTCCACAAAATAGTCAGCCGGTTGCTTGAATACGGCATTGTCCCTGCAGATGTTTTTTCACATATTTATGAGAATGAACCGTTTAAAAGATTCAAACTGCTCGAAGTGATATTAAGTAGAATAAAACTTGATGAAGGGAAAAAAATCATTTATTCATACATTCTTCAGAGCGACCTGGAAAAGCTCGGACTCCCACTTTCTGCAAATGACGGCATGATAGAGCTGTTAAGGGGCGCTGCCGGCGCTAGGGTAGCGGCGCTTATAAAAGAGGTCGGTAAAAAAAAGTACAAGGTGAGTTTAAGGTCAACTGATACCACATATAGTGTGGCCGAACTGGCTGAAAAGTTTGGGGGAGGCGGGCATAAAATGGCAGCTGCATATGTAAAAACCGCTTCATTAAAGGAAGTTATCGCCAGCCTTATAAATTTCACTTAAAGATTACAGGCAGTTTTTTAAAAAGGATAGAAATGGATTTACAAAAATCAGGATTTTTCGAAAATTTCAATGGAATTGTTCTTATAAACAAGAAGCCCGGGATGACTTCTTTTGATGTAATAAGAAGGTTCAAAAGGTTTTTTTTTTAAATAAGATTGGCCATTGCGGTACGTTGGATTTCCTCGCGGAAGGAATACTTATAATCCTCCTGGGGAGTGCGACAAAGCTTTTTGACAGGTTTCAGTCTCTTGATAAAAGGTATTCAGCTTCTTTCAGGCTTGGCATAGTAACAGAAACGTGGGACCTGGAAGGGAGGATTATCTTAACTAAGCCTGTAGGGTTTGTCACCTTAAGTCAGCTGGAAGCGGCAGCGTTTAGTTTAAAAGGTAACATTGTACAAATCCCTCCCGTGTTTTCAGCAAAAAAAATAGACGGAAAACCTGCTTATTATTATGCGCGAAACGATACCGGGCACGAACAGCTTAAAAGATTGAAAGCTTCAAATGTCAGTATTTACAGTATTGAGATAAAATCCTTTGACGGCCTGGATGGAACGATGATTGTTTGTTGCAGCAGCGGTACATATGTAAGATCAATAGTCAATGATATGGGCAATATACTTGGATGTGGCGCAACGCTTACACATCTTACAAGAGATTCAATCGGGAAGTTTGAATTGTCAGACAGTATAAATGCAGATGATGTTGAAAAAATTGCCGTTGGTGATGATATGGGGCGATATTCGGCAGGCATTTTGAGTGTGGAGAAGATAATGCAGTTAAAATATTTGTAATATCTGCAGTTTTAGATTACACATGGTAACAGCAACTACAAAATCTAAAAGTGATTGCAAAGCGCAAAAGAAATTGTGCAGCACAAAAGTAATTACGCAACACAAAAGAAATTGCGCAGCGTAAAAACAGCAGTTACACGGCATTACAGTAATTACATAACGCAGCATTGAATTGTGTTGTATTTTTTTTAAAATTAATTAAAATGTAGTAGTTTTTGCGGCAGGTTATGAGTGCCCCAGATTGTTATTTGTGCATTGTAGGGATATATTTTGAGAAGAGTAATAAAACTCGAGAATTTAAAAGAAGGCAGCTTCAAAGATCTAAAGGTATGTGCAGTTATAGGTTTTTTTGATGGCGTACATAGAGGCCATCAGGAAATCATTAAGAAATGTGTAAGCCGAGCCTGCCAGGTTGGGGGAATATCCATTGTTTTTACTTTCAACAAGCAGCCTAAAAATATTGTTCATAAAAAATTGTTTAAAAAGCTCATCACATCAAGCGCAGAAAAGCTTGAGCTTATTAAAAGGCTTGGTGTTGATTATATAGTCATTGCTAACTTTGATGAACTTTTTTCAGGTTATGAGCCGGAAATATTTTGCAGCCGGATACTGGTGGAAAAGTTAAATATTAAGGAAATCTTTATCGGGCAGGGTTTCAGGTTCGGAAAAGATGCAAAGGGAAATGTTGATTTTTTAAAAAGTTATTTTAAAGATACGGATGTTAAAGTAAACGAGGAGCCGATTTTTGCTGTTGATAAAATGCCTGTTTCAAGCACACTTATCAGGAATTATTATGGATGTGGTGATATCGGTATGATAAAACTGCTTCTTGGAAGGCATCCTTCGCTGAAGGGAAAAGTTGTCCATGGCGACGGACGTGGAAGGACTTTGGGTTTTCCTACTTCAAATATTGATGTTTTTGAAAAATACGTGACCCCGATGGATGGAGTTTATGCCGGTTCGGTGAAAATATTTACAGACAGTGCAGGTAAAAGAGAAAAAACAGCAGATGCAGTTGATGCAGAAAAAATATATCCCGCAGTAATAAATATAGGGGATAATCCGACTTTTATAGCCGCCCGAAAATGGATAGAGTCCTATTTGCTTGATTTTGAGGCTGACATATATGGCAGGAAGATTGAAATAACATTTTTAAAGAGGCTCAGGGATGAGAAAAAGTTTGCCGGGAAAGAAGACCTTATACAGCAGATAGCTGCAGATATAGATTCAACAAGGAATTATTTTAAAATCCATGATATTTCCGGGGCTGATTTAAATTGTAATAGACAGACAGTTGTGATAAATTAATACTGTTATTTAATCGGGGAGGTGAATTTATAAATTGACATTGTTAAAAGAAGAAAAACAGGAAATTATAGAAAGATTCAAGATGCATGAAAGTGATACAGGATCTTCAGCTGTTCAGGTGGCAATAATGACTTCAAGAATTAACAGCTTGAACGAGCACTTAAAGAGCAATAAAATGGACCATCATACCAGGAGAGGTTTGGTAATGCTGGTCGGTAAAAGAAAAAGATTACTTGACTATATAAAGGATAATGATCTTGAAGGTTATAGAAAGCTCATTAAAGATTTGGGTTTAAGAAAATAATCCTAAAAAGAGGAAAATTTTATGTAGTTTATTGATATTTTTTGAGGAGGTTGTTTAACTAATTGTATAATTCTAATATTGAAGAAAAAGAGCTTGAGTTTGAAGTCGGAGATAAAAAAATAAGTTTTAAATCCGGCAAGCTTGCCAGACAGGCAAACGGCGCTGTGTTGGTGCAATCCGGCGGCAACGGGATACTTGTGACTGCAACCATGAGCAAAGATTTTAAGGGGGATAAGGATTTTTTCCCGCTTACTGTTGATGTTGAGGAAAGAATGTATGCTGCAGGCAAGATTCCCGGAGGATTTTTTAAGAGAGAAGGCAGGGCCACTGACAGGGCTATTTTGACAGCAAGGCTTACCGACAGGCCGCTAAGGCCCGTTTTCGATAAAAATCTTCGTAATGAAATGCAGGTAATTTCAACAGTTTTATCTGTGGACCAGGTTTATCCCTATGATGTCCTGGTGATGAATGGTTCGTCCTGCGCATTATTTATTTCTGACATACCATTTTATGAGCCGATAGGCGCAGTGCGCATAGGAAATATTGACGGGGTATGGCTCGTCAACCCATCATTTGAAGAACTTAAAACCAGCATTGTGGATATTATAATTGCAGGCACTGAAACTGCAATACTTATGGTCGAAGCCAGGTGCAAACAGGCCAGTGAAGAGATGGTGCTTGAAGCCATTGAAAGGGCAAGGCCTGAAATACAGAAAATAATAGCTGCGCAGGTACAGTTCGGGGCGATGATTGGGGTCGAGAAAAAACAGTTGGAGACTTTTAAACTAAATGTTGAAGTAAGCGAAAAGGTCGACGAGCTGGCAAGAAAAAGAATTTCAGAAAAGCTTGCAAAAGTTGTTGAATTCGCAGCAAAAGAAAACAGGGATGAACTGCTCAGCCTGGGGAAAAAAGGTTTTGCTTCTGAAGAACTTGATATTATAAGTGAAGAAGTAAAAAAAGAGCTTACGGAACAATTCCCCAATGATTCGATCAGCATAGACGTTTCTTTAAAAGAACTCGAAAGGGAACTTGTAAGGAAAATGATCCTGGAAAATGGCATAAGGCCGGACGGAAGAAAAGATAATGAAATAAGGAAGGTCACATGCGAAGTCGGGCTTTTCCCCGATACAACTCACGGAACAGGATTATTTACAAGGGGCAGGACGCAGGCGCTTACCATACTTGCACTTGGTTCAATAAGGGAATCACAGAGGCTCGACAATCTTGAAGAAGTAGAATTTAAGAGATATATGCACCATTATAATTTTCCGCCATATTCAACCGGTGAAACATCGCCGCTAAGGGGCCCAAAGAGAAGAGAAATAGGCCATGGGGCGCTTGCAGAAAAAGCTCTTGAAGCCATGATTCCCGACGAAGATAAGTTTCCTTACTCAATAAGGCTTGTATCAGAGATACTTGAGTCCAACGGCTCAAGCTCCATGGCGAGTGTCTGCGGAAGTACGCTTGCCTTGATGGATGGCGGAGTGCCGATACTGCACCCTGTTTCCGGAATTGCCATGGGCCTTGTAAAAGGGAATGGCGATGATTTTGTGGTGTTATCCGATATTCAGGGCATAGAAGACTTTTATGGAGATATGGACTTTAAGGTCGCCGGAACAGAAAACGGGATTACAGCCTTGCAGTTGGATATAAAGGTAAAGGGTATTAATGCTGAGGTAATGAAAAAAGCGCTTTTCCAGGCAAAAGAAGGAAGGCTTTTTATTTTAAACAAAATGCTTTCAGCCATTGAAAAACCAAGGGAAAGCCTTGCAAAGATAGCTCCTAAAATAACATCTTTTAAGATTCCAAAGGATAAGATCGGTGAATTAATAGGTCCAGGAGGGAAAAACATCAAGAGCATAAAAGAAGAATTCAGCCTTGATGAAATAGATGTCACTGATTCAGATGGTGAAGGCGTTGTATCCATAACATGCAACGATGCAAAAAATATTGAAATGGCAAGAAAGAAAATAGAAGGTATGCTTAAAGGAATTGATGATATCAATGAAGGAGACGAATTTACTGGCACTGTGGTAGGAATCACTTCTTACGGGGCTTTTATTAATATATTTCCGGGTCTTGACGGACTTTTGCATATTTCAAAAATTGCAAACAAGAGGATAAATAAAGTTGAAGAGTTCCTTAATCTTGGAGATAAAATCGGTGTTAGGGTTGGGTCTATTGACAGAAGGGACAGAAAGATATCCCTCGAACGAACCGACCTTGAATAATGTTAACTGAGTTTGTGTTGTTTTAGCCGAGCCTGTTTTATTTGCAGGGCAGACATTTGCAAGGAAGAAATTTGTGTTGTTGGTTTTAAACAAGTACAGCAGATTAATTTTTAATATGTTATCTTGTGCAAGAGTTTTTACTTTTGCACAAGGTTATTGATTCAGAGGAAGACAAAGGCGGTATATATCCGGTTTTCTTTGGTTTGCAAATGGGGATAGATTTTTTTAAAGTTGCAAATGGAGGTAATATATGCGCAGGGTTANNCTTGATAAAAGTATAAAAATAATAAGTGAAAGTATACCGCATTTCAGGTCAATATCCCTTGGTTTCTGGATACCGGCAGGCTCAAGAAATGAAAATCAGCAAAACAGTGGAATCACCCATCTTATTGAACACCTTTTATTTAAAGGCACCAAAAAAAGGACTTACCGGGATATAGCAGTTGCATTTGATTCATTAGGGGCGGAGTTTAATGCATTCACTGATAAGGAAAATAGCTGTGTTTATGCAGACTTTATAGATACGCATCTTGATACATGCCTTGAAATCCTGTTTGATGTAGTAACTGGACCTTCCTTTTTGCCTGAAAACATTAAACTTGAAAAAAAGGTCATACTCGAAGAAATAAGAATGATTAAGGATAATCCTTCTGATGATATCTTTAATTATTTCTACGATATTGTTTTTAAAGGGCATCCTTTAAGCTTTCCGATTCTCGGAACAAAAAAATCGTTAAATGCGCTTGCAGTAAAGGATATAGACGATTACTTTCGGCATAATTTCAGCTCAAACGGAATTGTTCTTTCTGCTGCAGGAAACATCGACCACTCTGTTCTTGTGGAAATGGTTAAAAAGAATCTTGAGTCTATTCCTGCCAATACAAACCGGTCTGAAAGGATAGAAGCGTACGTTGAAAATCGCCCTAAAAGAATAAGCAAAACATATAAGGGTAAGGCTGAGGCGAGTCATATTTGCTATGGGGGTCTCGGCTGCAATAAGAAGAGCCCAGATAAATATCCGCTTTCTCTTTTTACAAACATTCTTGGCGGCAGTATAAGCAGCCGTTTGTTCCAGAAAATAAGGGAGGAAAAAGGGCTTTCCTACGCTATTTATGCAGATAACATCCAGTATACCGATGCAGGTATAGTAATGGTATATGCGGCAACTTCTGATTCAAAAGTAAATAAGGTTATGGATCTTATAAATGCCGAAATTGAAGATATTAAAAAGAACGGCATAAAACCGCAAGAGCTCGAAATAGCAAAAGAGAATATAAAGGGAACCATTGTACTTGGCGTGGAAGACATAAGTTCCCGCATGTTCCGTCTGGGCAAGGCGTCTCTTATGGACAACAATGTGTTAACAATTGATGAGATTTTAAAAAGAATAGACAAGGTCGAGCTTCAAAGCGTAAATGACATTGTTTATAAATATTTCGAACCGGAAAAAATGGACCTGGTGGTAATTGGTAAAACTGCAGGCAGGAGGCCAAAATGAAAAAAATAGCCATGTTCGGCATCTGCGGTAAGATGGGAGCTTCAATGGCCAGAGAACTTATCAAAGAAAAGGATATGGATATTTGCGCAGGTTTTGACATGTTCAGGATTGGCGAGGACATAGGGTCTGTTATTGGCTATGGCAGGATGTTGGGCAAAAAAGTTTCCGGAACTTATTCTGAGATACTTGATTTAAGGCCGGATCTTATTATAGATTTTACAAACGCACAGGCAGCATTTAAAACCTCAAAATGGGCGATTGAAAATAATATGGATTTAATTATTGGCGCCACCGGACTCAGCAAAGATGAGTTGAAAGATATTGAATCCGCCGCATGCAAGAGCGCCGCCAAAATATTTGTTATACCAAATTTCGCAATCGGAGCAGTAGTGATGATGAAAGTCTCAGGGATGATTGCAAAATATTTTGACAATTGTGAGATAATTGAACTTCACCATGACAAAAAAAAGGACGCTCCTTCAGGCACTTCGATTTTTACTGCTGAAAATATAGCAAAACACAAGATTTTTAATGACTCAAGGCTAAAAGATGGTGAGACTGAAGTATTGGAGTCTAGCAGGGGAGCATTTACCAGCGGCGTTCACATACACAGTGTAAGAATACCGGGGTGCCTGGCGCACCAGGAAGTGATTTTTGGTACTTCCGGCCAGACTTTAACAATCAGGCATGACAGCACAGACCGGCTTTCTTTTTACCCGGGGCTTTTGCTTGCAATTAAAAAGATTGAAAGTCTTTCAAATTATACGTATGGGTTGGATAAGGTAATTGAGCTTTAGGGAATAAGGGGTATGCCAATAATTAGGNNAATTAAGAAATAATATAATACAGGATTCCAGAGTTTCTAAGATAGGGCAATTATAGTTTCAGTCAATAAGATAAAAATACTAAAAAATTAGGCAAGGGGTCGGGTTATGTCATTTGGCGAACTTATAACAGCAATGGTCACTCCATTTGATAAAGATAATAAAGTAAATTTTGAAGAAGCTTCGAAGCTTATAGAGTATTTAATACAAAACGAAAGCGACGGGATATTGCTTGCCGGCACCACCGGAGAGTCTGCAACACTTTCTGATGAAGAAAAAATTGAGCTTTTTACGCTTGGCGTAAAAAGATTTAAATCGAAAACAAAAATCATTGCAGGTACCGGAACCAACGACACGGGACATTCTGTTGAGCTTTCCATGGAAGCGCAAAAAGCAGGTGTGGACTGCCTGCTTTGTGTAACACCTTACTATAATAAACCTTCGCAGATGGGGCTGTACAGGCATTTTGAGAAAATAGCTTCAGCGGTTAAAATTCCTATTATATTATATAACGTACCTTCGAGAACTTCCTGCAATATTTCTGCAAAAACAGTCATTGCGCTTTCAACAATTAAAAATATTATTGGCATAAAGGAAGCAAGCTGTGATTTTAAGCAGATAGCTGAAATCATAAGCGGCGCAGATGAAAGTTTTCTTGTTTACAGCGGCACCGACGGAGATACTCTGCCGATGCTTTCGATTGGAGCTTATGGAGTTATAAGTGTTGCCTCACATCTTGTGGGAAAAGACATAAAAAAAATGATAAAAACATTTAAGGATGGCAGGATAGATGAAGCTGCAAAGCTGCACAGATGGCTTCTTGATATTTTTTATGGAATATTCATTTCAACAAATCCGGTACCGGTAAAGACAGCATTGAACCTTAAAGGTTTCAATACAGGCAAAGTAAGGCTTCCTCTTTGCGAAATGACTGAGGAAGAGCTGGATATGTTCAAGAAGATTCTTGGTAAATACTGACTTAATTAACAGAAAGTTATTTAATAAACAATTATTTAATAAAGAATAATTTAACATTTAATAAAGAACAATTTAACTTTTAAAAAAAACTATTGAACAAAGAGTTATTTTATAAAAAAATTTGAGGATGTAAATTTTATGGCAAAAAAAAGCAGTTTGAAAATTGTTTTTCTTGGAGGATTAAACGAGGTCGGGAGAAACATTACTGTTATTGAAAAAGACAACAGTATTATTGTAATTGACTGCGGTATAATGTTTCCTGATGATTACCTGCCCGGCATAGATTACCTGATCCCTGATTTTTCCTACCTGAAAAGAAATGCTTCACAAATAAAAGCTTTTATATTCACTCACGGACATGAAGACCATATTGGCGCAATTCCTTTTTTGTTTAAAGAAATCAGCCCGTCGACAGCGCCTATTTATGCGACAAAGTTAACTGTCGGTCTTATCAAATCAAAATTAAACGGAGGCATGTCAGGGAAAGAGATTTATTTTAATGAGGTGGACACTGATAAAAGGCTTCAAATAGGCCCCTTTGAAATCGAATTCTACAGGGTCAACCACAGTATNNGGAGATTTTAAATTTGACCAGTATCCTATAGACGGCAGGGTTACAGAATTTGCCAAACTTGCGAAAGCCGGCCAGGAAGGTGTTCTTGCCCTTTTGGCAGACAGTACAAATGCAGAGGAAGCAGGTTACACTTTATCTGAAAGAGAAGTTGGCAAAACCCTGTATGAAAAATTCTTGCAGGCAGAGAAAAGAATAATAGTTGCAACATTCGCTTCACATATTCACAGGATTCAGCAGGTTTTTGATGTAGCAAAGAAGCTGGATAAGAAAGTTGCCGCATCAGGCAAGACAATGCTAAAGACAATAAAAATTGCAACTGAATTGGGATTTTTAACTATCCCTGAAAATACCATGATACCGATAACTAAAATCGATGAGTATCCGATAAAAAAGATTGTGCTGCTGTCAACCGGCACCCAGGGGGAGCCTCTTTCAGCCTTGAGAAAAATGGCACTGAATGAACATCCGAGGGTAAAAATAATGACAGGCGATACTGTGGTTATTTCAGCCTCCCCGATTCCGGGCAATGAAAATGCAGTCTCAAGCACCATAAACATGCTCCTTAAGCAGGGGGCCAATGTAGTTTATGAATCCATTGCAGGAGTCCATGTTTCAGGGCACGCCCAGGGGGAAGAAATAAAACTTATGATAAATCTTGTCAAACCCCAATATTATATCCCTATTCATGGAGAATATAAGCATAGGATCCAAAATGCAAGGCTTGCCGGCTCAATTGGTATTGCAGAAAACAGGATAATGATTGCGCAAAATGGAGATATCCTGAAGTTAAACGAAAACATGTGCAGGATAACCGGCAGTATGGATCTGCAGAACATATATATTGACGGCTCCTACAAGGGTAACACTGAAGACGCTGTCTTAAAGGACAGGAAAAACCTCTCAAGAAGCGGAATAATTTTTGTCGCAATACCGGTGTATAAGGGAAATCTCGAAATGGCCGGAGTACCTGAATTTGTTTTTAAGGGTGTGACATTCATGGAAAATTATGAACGTATACTGGAGGATGCCAGGGAGGTCGTTTCAGAGACCATAAGGAAATGTTTTGAGGGCAATATTTTGAACAACCAGCTCGTCGAAAGCCAGGTAAACGAGTTAATCGAAAAGCTCATTGTAAAAAAAGGAATGATCAGGCCAATAATTATTTCAAAAATAGTTGAGATGGAAAACAATTAGCGGCATTTAAGGAAAAATATCCAGCGGCATACGTGTATCTTTAAGGTAATTTTGGTAAAATTATATTAATATGAGGTCTCCGGGATAAACGTAAGGTAATAGATGGCCCGGTAGCTATTGGACATAATGACAGCCGAGTTAAGGAAAATCTTTAAAAAAAGTAATTACACAGTAAAAATCGTAGTAATAAATGTGGTTAAAAAACCAGACATTTTATACAATTAACAAATAAAATGTTTGAAGAGAAAAACAGTAACAACAGTAGAAAAAAAAATTCAGCCGATTTAAAAAGGGGAAAAGATATCAAAAATATCTCAAATTCAAAAAGAATTGAAACCCCTGTAAAAAGACAATACGTAAGCAGAAGAGTGGAAGTATACGGTATTGTTATAATAATGGTATCGGTTCTTTTGTGCTTGAGTTTTTTCAGTTTTGGCAAACCGGGAGTTGTAACCGGTTATATAAATAATTTTCTTTCTTACGTCTTTGGCTTTACCAAGTATTTTTTCACCTTTTTTTTGTTTGTCTGGGGAATCAGTTTTTTTATCAGGAGAATAAAATATCTGCCTTCAAGGTTTGGGTGGGGCCTGGCCCTTTTTTATATTTCAGCTTCAGGCCTTTTAAGCAATAACTTTAAATATACAGATATTTTCGACCCCCTTGTTGTAAGAAGCAGGGGAGGGATAATCGGCGCAGGAATTTTTTACGGCTTATACAGGCTTGTTGGAAAGGCCGGGGCGATTACCATTCTTATAGTTCTTTTTCTGATAGGACTTCTTATTATAACCCGGCTCTCAATTATAGATATTGCAAAAAAGATACGCAGAGGGCGCATGGAGCGCAGGAATCAGCCCGGCGGCCGGGATGTTTTTATTAAGGATAACAGCGCAGGGAAAGTCTTTAATGCCGCAGATATGATAGGCTCCAAAAATGTCGGCTCATCGGCTTCAGGAAAGACGGCAGGAACATCTAGTTATAATGCTTTAAATAACAAATTCATTCCTGACGGCAGGATGCCTGAAATAATCAGCTATGAAGATAGAGGAAAACAGCCAAAGGTATTTGACAGTGAAAAATCAGCGAAATCAGGCAACATGGATGTTTCCGGTGGCAGCAGTAATGTCAGCAGTGGCGTTGGGGGAAATGCTTTTGAGTCGGAAGCGCCTAGAAGGCAACCATTATCCGCACAGAGAGATACAGGAGCCGTTAATGGCAAAGATCGCACAAGGCAGTTAAGCATCCCCCTTATCGAAGACACTGAGTCTGATGAAAATTATAAACTTCCACCTTTGAGCCTGCTTAGAAGGTCTGAAGTACTGTCGCCAAAACTATATAAACAGAATGTTTCCGAAAGTGTCAATACATTAAATCAGCTTTTTTACCATTTTAATCTGCCTGCAAAGATAACCTCCGTTACTAGGGGTCCTTCTATCACATTATATGAAGTGACTCTTTCTCAGGGGATAAAAGTGTCAAAGCTTTTAGCCCTTGAAGATGATTTTTGTGTTGCCCTTGGCACTCCTGACCTGAGATTCTTGACTCCAATACCGGGAAGATCTGCCATTGGAATTGAAGTGCCGAATAAAATCAGGAGCTTAGTGACCCTTGGCGATATATTTTCAGGCAATGACAAGGAACTTGATGGATTGCTGGCACTGCCTTTGGGGAAAAATTTTTCAGGCGATGTTGTGCATATTGAGATAAATAACATGCCGCATCTCCTGATTGCCGGCGCTACTAATTCTGGTAAAAGTGTATGCTTAAATTCAATTATTGTATCACTATTGATGAAGGTAAAACCAAGCCAGGTAAGGTTTATCATGATAGATCCGAAAATGGTAGAGCTCACCATGTATGATGGAATACCGCATCTTTTAGCTCCGGTTATTGTGGACCCCAAGAAGGCTGCATCCGTGCTCTCCTGGGCGCTTGAAGAGATGAAAAACAGGCTACAGATTTTGCGGGATTATAACTGTAAAAAACTTGAAGAATTCAACTTTATGGTTAAAAGGGATTACAATAAAGACGCTGATTTAAAACAACTGCCATACATCCTCATTGTAATTGATGAACTTGCAGATTTGATGATGGTATCAGCGGCAGAGGTGGAGAATAGTATCTGCCGTATTGCGCAAATGGCTCGGGCAGTCGGAATCCATCTGATAATTTCCACACAAAAACCTGTGGTCAAAATCCTTACAGGGCTGATCAAGACTAATATTCCTGCAAGGATCGCCTTTAAAGTAACGGATTTTACTGATTCAAGGACAATCCTTGAGCATGGCGGCGCTGAAAAATTAATCGGCAAAGGAGATATGCTATACCTTTCCCCGCAGGGCGGAAGGCCTGAAAGGCTCCAAGGCGCATTCCTGGCAACCAGGGAGATTAATCTTGTTACAAATTATATTAAAAACCAGGGTAAAGCAAACTATAATCCCGAAATTACCGAAAGGTTTGTAAAAAAAGAAGAGAAAAGCCTTGAGGATGATGATCTGCTATATGAGGCCCTACGGGTGGTTGTGGAGATAGGGCATGCATCCGCTTCACTTCTACAGAGAAAATTAAGGCTTGGCTACTCGAGGGCGGCAAGAATAATAGACCAACTTCAGGACAAGGGGTTTATCAGCGGCCCTGACGGCAGTAAACCCCGGGAAGTGCAGGTTTCCAAAGAAGAGCTTGAGGATATGCTTGGGGAAAACAACAATTAAGCAGCAATGCAGCGACTAAAAAACCCTGCGGCAAAAACAATTTATGCAGGCAGCCAAGGAGGCTTATCGGCTGCATTGTTTCAACCATTGTGGGTCTGCAGCGGTTTAAGCCTGGCAGCAAAATAACCCGGTAGAGACTTAAACCCGTCTGCGAAATGGCAGGGCGGTTGCTGGTTCCGGAATAATTATTACTAATGAAAACAAAAAAGGGTGAAATAAAGTGAAATTTTCAATTTTAAGCATCGGCACTGAGTTAAATCTTGGGCTCATTCTTAATACCAATTCAAAATATATAGCAGAGACGCTCACAGAGTTGGGTCTTGAAAACAACTACATGCTGACCGTAAGAGACGATTTAAGGGATATTTCCAATTCATTAAAAATATGCGTTGAAAACAGCGATATAGTCATTATAAGCGGCGGACTTGGGCCCACAGACGATGATATAACGAGGGAAGCTGTTGCTGATTTCTTAAATAAAAAACTTATAAGGCTCAAAGAACTTGACAGGACGAGCCTTAAGTTTTTAAAATTCATTAAAAACGATGAAATCATACAGAATCTTAAGAAACAGTCTTGTATTCCTGAAACTTCCATCCCCATAAAACCAAGAGTAGGCAGTGCTTCAGGTTTTATTATCAACAGAAATGAAAAGCTTATTTTTTCCATTCCGGGTGTTCCGAGGGAAATGAAAGATATGTTTGACCATGATGTCATTTCATACATAAAAAAATATTTGAAGGCCAGGGGATACGGCAAAGCGCAAAACATAGCAGGCCAGTTTGGCGCCTCCATAAATACCTTTACAAAAAAATCAGTCCTGCTTTCAACAGATATAAGTGAAAGCCAGATGGAATTCTCTATCCGCGATATTAAGCCTTTTGCTAAGGAGCTGAATGTTGAAATAGGGGTAACGGCAAATCCCGGGCTTATAAAAATAATGCTTATCGCAAGGTCAGCAATGGCTAAAATCTGTGAAAAAAACCTGAAGGTTATCGAGAAAATGATAAGGGAAGTAATCGGAGAACATATATACTGGAAAGGCGATGGAGCAATAGGAGACAGTATCGGGCAGGCTATTAAAGACAGCGGGCGAAATATTACGCTTGCCACGGCCGAATCCATTACGGGGGGCCTTATATCAAGCCTGATTACCGACACTCCGGGAAGCTCCGAATATTTTAAAGGTTCAATAGTGTCCTACAGTATTTTTTCAAAAAGTGTGATACTTGGCGTGGACGAAGGGATGATAAAAAAAGAAGGGGCTGTAAGCCAAAAAGTATGCCTGGAAATGGCAAAAAAGGCAAAAACAATCTTTAGTTCTGATTTTTCCATAAGCGCAACAGGGATCGCAGGGCCGACTTCCCCAGAGGAAGGCAAGATAATAGGCATGGTTTTTACAGCAATAGCAGGTCCAGATAATTATTCTGCAGTATACGAAAAGCAGTTTATCGGCACAAGGGCTGACATTAAATTCAGGACGGCGCAGTTTATTCTAAACAGGTTAAGGCTGGCAATATTGAATGAAAATAAAAAGCCTTAAGCAACAGTTATCCCGCATCAATTTTTTTGGTTGTTAATAAAAAGCCATTTATAAATACAACTCGGCAATTAAAAAGTCAGTGACAGATAGAATTTAGCAACTGAAAATCTTGTGACCGGTATGATTCGGCAATTAAAAATCAGGTGATAAATAAAAAAATCAAGTCGCTGGTGGTGGTTTTGTGGGTAATGACAAAAAAACCGGTTATGTTGAATTAAAAAGGTTATTTATTGCAATTACCCTGCCGGCAGATTTTAGGTTTTTGTTGTTTGAAACAATTAAAGATCTGGCAAGACAGGATTTGGCAATAAGTCCGGTGGCCCCTGAATGCATCCATTTAACACTTAAGTTTTTAGGCAGCACAGATATTTTAATGCTCAGGGAAATAATGGCTGCAATTATTGATACCGCAGAAGCTTTTGGCAGTTTCAGCTTTACTCCAGGCCCTATAATTGGGTCATTTCCTGGCATCATCTCAACGGCCCGTATTTTATTTGCTCCTGTTGAAGATAATGTGGAACAAATTACAAATGTTTTCAAGGCGCTTGAAAACAATCTTGCAAAAATACAAATAAAAAAGGATGAAAGAAAGTTTATTCCCCATATTACTATTGCAAGAATAAGGGGTAAATTAAATACCGGTACTGCTGACTTGATAAAAAAAACATCCTTGGGTTATAAAGGCAGTATCATCTGCAGTAAAATCACTCTTTTTGAAAGCAGGTTAAAGCCAACCGGAGCAGACTATATTATTCTAGAGGAATTTGCTTTAAAATGATTCGTAGTAGTTTTTAGGTAAAAAAAAATTTGCAGGCTTATAAAAAAGATGTTAATATAGGCTTATGCATAAATATACAAATATATAATCCTTTATGGAGGAAATAATGGATAGAGAAGAAAGAGACAGGATAATAGACAATACTTTGCTGCAAATAGAGAGACATTATGGCAAAGGCGCCATAATGAAGCTTGGGGCATACGACCCATCTCAGGACATGGCCTATATTTCAACCGGTTCGATTGAACTCGACATGGCCTTAGGTATTGGAGGCATACCAAAAGGAAGGGTCACAGAGATATTTGGTCCGGAGGCATCAGGCAAAACAACCCTTGCCCTCCATATTATTGCCAATTCCCAGAAAGAAGGCGGAACTGTTGCATTTATTGACGCTGAACATGCTCTTGACCCCATATATGCAAGGGCGCTTGGGGTAAATACAGAGGAACTTTTACTTTCACAGCCGGATAACGGAGAACAGGCTCTTGAGATTTGCGAGATATTACTAAAAAGCGGGGCGCTTGATGTAATAGTCATTGATTCGGTTGCTGCGCTTGTGCCAAAAGCGGAGCTTGAAGGGGAAATGGAAGATGTCCATGTCGGTCTGCAGGCGAGACTTATGTCAAAAGCCTTAAGGAAAATAACAGGTGTTGTAAATAAGACCAAGACTGCAGTTATTTTTATAAATCAGCTTCGGGAAAAAATTGGAGTGATGTTTGGGAATCCGGAAGTTACGCCCGGGGGAAGAGCCTTAAAATATTATTCTTCTGTCAGGCTTGATATCAGGAGGATTGACAATATAAAAGAGGGGACTGATATTGTCGGTTCCCGTACAAGAGTAAGGGTTGTAAAAAATAAGGTTGCCCCGCCTTTTAAAAGCGCTGAATTCGATATTATGTACGGCAAAGGAATATCCAGGGAAGGCAGCATACTGGATATGGGAGCAGAGCTTGGCATTCTTGTAAAAAGTGGCTCCTGGTATTCTTATAATGATGAGAGAATTGGGCAGGGAAGGGAAAACGCCAAAGTCTTTTTAATGCAGAACTTGGATGTTTTAAATAAAGTTGAAAAAGAAATAAAAATAAAATCAGGATTAAAACAAAACGATAAAAAAGAAACTTCAGAGAAAGCGCCTGTAATTGATAAAGATATTATTACAAAGGAACTAAGTAAAAAAGAGGCGGCAAAGAAGGAAAAGCCCTCCTCAAAGAGGGTGGTTGAGGATATTTCGGGCGAAATCGAAATCTAAACAGCATTGTCAAATTTCAGTCACTATTTGTGCCTATCAATATGCGCAAGTTTTGATGCGGCTGACTGGAAATAATTGTACTCTTTTTAAATGATGTTTGATATTGTAATTATTTCTTCTATAATTAATTAGTACTAAGCTTAAATGAAAAAATTTTACATATTTATAAAATTATATGTCAAATTTATCGCCTGACGAAATCGATAAAGTAAAAAAGTATCTGACAGGGATTATAATTTGGTCCTGGATTGCTATAGCAGTGGTATCAGTAGTATTGATATTGTCAGCGTTGTCACTTTCAACGAATCTAAAGAACATGAGTATTCTCCCGCCAAGCGATGATGTGATTTATCTGCCTTTTATAATACCTTTTTCCATTATTGGAATCATATTTGGGTTTGTATCTGCAACATTATATGCAATTGCGATTGTCGGAATAAATAAGAGAAAGAGATTTTCAGTAAAACTTATTCAAACATTACTGATTTTTACAATACTTTCAATTCCGATAGGGACTATTATTGGAGCACTGCTCTTAAGACGGATAAATAATCCTTTGGTAAGGGATTATTTTAATGATCAATGACATTATCTTCCTGATAGCATATTTTTGGATATTGTGCTCATCAGTACTAGCACATTTTGGAGTAGCTATCAGGAAAATAGTGTACTCTTTTTAAATGCTGGTTTTACCTAATAATATCTCTATTTTTAGTAATAAACAGGAAGAATAAGTGTTCTTTTGTAGATTTGTTGTTTTATCAATCAGTACTTTATCTTTACTGTTATAAAAAGTCTTTTTCTTCTGTAATTATACTTATAAACTTATCAACAAGCACTGGGTCAAACTGGCTGCCGGCACANNACATCATAAGCATCAACAATAAGTATTATACTGGATATTATGGGAATTGAATCTCCGGCGAGTCTTGTAGGGTAGCCACTGCCGTCCCAGTTTTCATGGCAGGATAGGACAGCGTTGGCAATATGGGAAATTTGAGGGGATGAGTGCGCGATGTTAAACCCTATCTCGGGATGCTTTTTTATAACTTCCCACTCTTTTTCTGTCAGCCCGCCTTCTTTAAGCAATATTGTTTCAGGTATGCCAACTTTGCCTATATCATGTAGCGATGCAAGAAGGGATAGCTCGTCTAACTGGCTGGAAGGCAGATTAATTGACTTTCCAAGTTTTATGGAAAGATCATGCATTCTGTCGGCATGCTCCTTGGTTTCGTTGCTTTTTTCAAAAAGAGTCTGGTTAAGGGCAAAAATAATTGAACTTGAAATGCTTTCTTTTTGGGCAAGCTTGTTTTTGTACATGTTGTTTTCAGCATCTATAGCGATTAATTGTATGTTCCGCACTACTTCCTCTTTTGTTGCAGTCCCAAGCGATAAGCTTGCCGGTATCTTTTGACGGCTTGTTTTTTTACATTCTTTTATTATCCTGTCCACAATCTCTTCTGAACATTGTGTGGAAGTCTTTGGAAGAAGCAAGACAAATTCATCTCCACCCCAGCGTGCCAGGATATCTTCTGAGCGGCATACTCTTTTTAATATGCCTGCTGTCCTTTTAAGTAACTTATCACCTTCCAAATGACCGAAAATATCATTTGTTAACTGAAGGCCGTTTAAATCTCCCATTATTATGCTAATTGGTAACTGCCTTTGGCTGTCAAGACGTTTAAGTTCTTCTTCAAAGAATCTGCGGTTATACAGTCCTGTAAGATGGTCATGAAAGCCTAAATATTTTATATTATCTTCGGATTTTTTCCTCTCAGTGATATCATGAAAAGTGATGGATTTGCCGGCTACTTTTTTATAGAA
>PMCC01000092.1 GCA_003155275.1 Actinomycetota bacterium
GCTCCATGGTATATTTCCATCCAACCTTCCTCTATTCTGAAAGGCGCGGCGCCGCAGCCTACTCTCTGATTGTCCCAGTAACCTTCTCTTGTCCCCATCAACCTGGTGTGGTTTCCCCAATGAAAGAGGTCTGCTGACTCGGATATCCACATATCCTTGATTCCAAATTCTCCTGGTGCGGGACGGCTGAGAGCATAATACCTGCCATTTATTACGTCAGGAAAAATCGAAACGTCCTTGTTATCAGGCATAAAGATCACGCCATACCTTGTAAATTTTACAAAATCAGTTGTAGACGCCAGGCATACAGTAATACCGGTTATGTCGGAAACTGCACTATAAGATATAAAGTATTTTTCATCAATCCGGGTTATCCTTGGGTCTTCTATTCCGAATCTCTCATATCTGTTTTCAGGAAACATTGCAGGCTTTTTTTCTACCTTAAAATCAATGCCATTTTTACTCCTGGCAATCCTGAAATGGGAAATAGACGTGAGGTAAAATGTTGAAGATGTCCTTATGACCCTGGGATCTGAAAAATCTATTGAAGAGTCAGCTCTGTTGAATTCCTTAACTACAAGCCTGCATGTTTTTTCGTCCAGCATAGGCGCAAGTTCCTTTTCCGGGTTATTGTTTACGGGTGTCTCGGCAATTCTCATTAGAAGAAGTATCTCACTATTAAACCGTGCAACACCACAGTTAAAAACGCNNACCGTACAACACCGCAGTTAAAAACGCAGGCCACTTTAAAACCGGGCCTTGATGGCATTACGTCTTCCGGCATTATTATCGGGTTTTTTTCAGATCTTAGTAAATTCACATTTTCTCCCCCGGGTATCTATAGAAAACATTTTATATTATAATAGAAAATAACATATCCATGGAAATAATAGATGATAAGGATATAGAAATAATAAATAATTTCAGATTCACAGAAATAATATAAAATATTAATTATATAGAAATAATAGAAAACTGTATGTATAGGGATAGTTTATTTAAATTATCTTATTTTGAACCTACCGTTTTTAAAAAACTATTTGTTTGGAAATTGCGTGATTTTCATAATCAGGTAGAATTAAAATACTTTCAAAATCAATAAATAACCGGTTTTCCAAAAAATCTTTATAAAGAGCCGTCATGGAAAAACTTAAAAAAGTTTTAAGAGAAAAAAATAAAAGCATAAATGCTGTATATATATCATCATATGTTCCAAGAAAGTGCGGAATTGCCACCTATACCAAGGATTTAACTGCAGCTATTGATCTAATCAACCCAAATTCTAAAGCAGAAATCATTGCGCTTATAAGGCCGGATGATAAAATTAATTATCCCGCCGAAGTAAAATTCAAAATCAACCAGTATAATATTGAATCTTACATCAGGGCAGCCCAGCATATCAATAAATCCAAAGCAGATATAGTTATCCTGGAACATGAATTCGGATTATATGGCGGTGAATTTGGTGAATATATTATCAAATTATTGGAATTGTTAAGCAAACCTCTCATTATAACCACTCATACAATTCCTGATGATCCCTGCAAGGGATATGGCCTGGTTTTAAAAGACGTGCTTAAGTTTGCAGAAAAAGTTATTGTCATGATGCCTGAAAGTATACAGAAGCTCATAAAAAGATATGACTGTCCTAAGGAAAAAATTGAGATTATCCCTCACGGTGTCCCGGATATCCCTTTGGAACCTAATGATAAATACAAAAAGAAAAAAGGATTAGAGGGCAGGATAATCCTGGGGAATATAAATCTCCTGTCAACCAGTAAAGGGCTCGAATATACAATTGAAGCCCTAAGAGAAATAAAAAACCGGTTTGACAATGTCTTATACTTAATAATAGGCCAGACACACCCTGTTGTATTAAAAGAGGAAGGTGAAAAATACAGGAATTTTCTAAAGGAAAAAATAGAGGAATATGGTTTACAGGAAAATGTAAAATTTATTAACAAATATATATCCCTTAATGACCTCATTGAGTGGCTAAAAGTTATAGATATATATATAACCCCATATTTGGATCCGCAGCAATCTGCTTCAGGCGCTCTTGCATATGCGATCGGGGCCGGTAAAGTATGCATTTCAACCCCCTATTTATATGCCAAAGAAGTCCTGGCGGATGGAAGGGGCATCATTATACCTTTTCGAAATTCTCAGGCTATTGCAGATGCTGTGATAGAAATATGTAAAAACCCTCAAAAAAAACAGGAACTTGAAAAGAAAACGTATAAATTTGGAAGACTGATGACCTGGTATACTGTAGCCTTGCAACACTTAAACTTGTTTGATGAAGTTATCGCCAAATACAAAAACACATAATCAGGCCTCCAAAAGTGAGTCAGAGTTTTTTTGTAAAACGTTTAAAAATAAGTTTTAATCAATATTAATAATCAGGTATTTTTAATCAGATATCATTAATCAAGTATTACAATAGTTAAAAAAATATAAGGTAAAAACATTGCACGGAAAACCTATATCGGAACCTCTAAAAAAAATAAGATCGATGACATCAACCACTGGAATTTACCAGCATGGAAAATTAAATAAACCTGACCCGTCATTCGGGTATGCCATCGAGGACCAGGCAAGAGCTTTAATAGTAGCTTATGAGTTTCAGGATAAAAGTTTATGCGATATCTATTTAAATTTCATTAAAAAAGCGCAAAGAGCAGATGGGCTGCTTTACCATTTTTATTATGATAATAATGGCGCCGGATTATTTAAGGATGAAGAGAATAATGCAAAAACAAATGTTAAAGAGGCTTACGGATTAACTTTATGGTCCCTCCTAAAAACTAAAAATAACCCGGATGATGAGATTAGTAAAATCATTCTAAATTTAATAAAAGATGCCCGGAGTTGGACCTCGCCAAGAGCATTATCTGCAGCATTGTTAGGTTTATTAAATCTTGATTGTCAGGAAAGCCTTGAAAATGAGTTAAAATTAAAACTGCATAATTTTTATTTTGAAACTTATTCCGGTAATTGGATGTGGTTTGAAAATTATTTGGTGTATGCAAACGCTATTATTCCCTGGGCTCTCTGGGAGATTTATTTAAAAAGAAAGTGTAAAACAAGTTTTGAAATTGCAAAAAAAACAACAGAATTCCTGATAGATAATTGCCAGGAACATGGTATCCCCTCTCCTATTGGCAGTGAAGGATGGTATTTTAAAGGCCATACGAAAGCATTATTTGACCAGCAGCCAATCGATGCCGCATATATGGTTTGCTGTCTTGAAAAAGCATATAATGCAACTGGTTCTGACCTTTATGCAGACTGGGCCAAAAAATGGTACAAATGGTTCTATGGTAATAATATAAACAAGGTCTCTCTTATTGATAAAAACCTTGCATGTTATGATGGGTTAAATCCACAAGGGTTAAACCTAAACCAGGGCGCTGAATCAAACATATGTTTTTTAATGGCATATCTTGCCGCAAAAAGAATGGGCATCGAGGCTCGCGGTAAACCTTAAAAATCGGGAGGCAGGTTTATATCGATGGATTTTATTTTCTTTAATCTTGCAAGCTTGTAAGCTTCTTTATATTTTTTTGCAACTACTTCCCAGGAAACGACTTCATCAAGATATTTTTTAAGGTTCTGTGAAAATTCTACCCTTAAGCCTTCGTTGCATGCAAGCCTTATGACTTTTTCTTTGAGCATNNGGCTTGTTTAAGGCAATTATCCTTGCAAGAGTCCCGGATTGTGTTTCATCGACAGAAGGCAAGACTATGAAATCGCATACAGCCATTACTTTATAATAAATCTCCCCCCTTGGTATAAATTCATAATAATGTGCAAATCCCTTTTGTTCTAAAAGTTCAATTTCCTGTTTATATTTCTCGTAGTCACAAAAATGGTTAGGATCCCTCATCGCGCCTGCGGCCAACAAATCCCATGACTCCCCGGTACTATTTTGTATTTCCTGCATTACTTCTTCCCATATGGAAGTTAAAATATCCCACCGTTTATTTGACTGGATCCATCCAATCAGACCAACAAGGTGATTGCCCAGGTATGGTAATTTATTGAGTCCCAGCTCTTCTTTTAATCCTGGAATATCTTCCTGTTTCCAATGCATATCAGGCCTTGCACCATGCGGAACTATCATTATATTTGATGGCATGGCCCATTTTCTCTGATCGAAAGTCCAGTGCAGCCTCCATTTCTGGTACTCATGCTTAAACAATACGACATCTGCTTTTCTGCAAAGCTCATAAATAAAATTTTCTTCGAAATCTTTAAGCCTTCCATGCACCGTATGCGGTTCAACTACAATTGGATAATCGCTAATAGCATCAAGAAATTCAAGAAAACCCTGGTTTCTGTCTCCCAAACCTCTTTCATCAACATATTCGTATAAACCATATTCGTGCTCAATATGGATAACGTGGGGATCCAGTTTTTTAATTTGTTTAACGACCGGTTTCCACCAGAAACGATTTTTCATATCAATCAGGGGGTAAACCCCCTGACCCTCTCCATCAGTGTGGCTTATAACAAGCACATCCCTGTTTGGGTATAGTTTTTGAAGGAATTCTCTTGCTTCTTCCACAAAAGTGGCAATACCGCATAATCGCGGTCCATAACTTGATATTAATACAATAGGCTGTCCGATACCCATATTTTTTATCACCCAACTTAAATTAAAAAAATCATTATAAAAACGAAAACTGTTCTTCTTAAAACCTTAACACATATCTAAATCTTTAAAAAAACTTAAGACATATTTAAATTGTCAGTAGTATACACTCTTTCAATATTATTATACCAGTGTAATATAATTATCTGAATAATATCCAAATTTAACAGCACTAAATCCCGGCACTTGGTAATTTGACTATTATGGTTAAAAAATCCAAAGTGAAGAAATGGGGGCATCTGCCTGCAATTATTTATGCTCATGGAAAGTTATTACCAGAGTCTTGGGGGAGTGTAATGGTTAAAGACGGCAGGCCCAATGGACATTTTACTGGAATTTATAAATACAAAGAACACATATTCCTGCAAATAATCATGCAGCTTACTTTACATTGAAGTAAAATATTTTAACCAAAGATATGCAGGACAATTATTCTTAATAAAAAACCTTTTTTAGATCAGTTCTAAAGCAATTCAGGTCAAAATAAGCAAAAACATCTAAGCAATTACCACATTTACAAGTTTACCCCTTGTACTGCTTGAGATGAACTCGACAATGCCATCAGCCTTTGCAAACAGGGTATGGTCCCTTCCGATACCTACATTATTTCCGGGCCTGAATTTTGTCCCTCGCTGCCTGATTATAATGTTTCCCGCATTTACTACCTGGCCGCCATAAATCTTGACGCCAAGATATTTCGGCTTGCTGTCCCTGCCATTTCTTGAACTTCCGACACCTTTTTTACTTGACATGATATAACCTCCAAAAAAAGTTTTAACTGCCCTAAGCCATGGCAGATTTATTAAATATTATTCTGAACCAATCTTATCAGGATGCAGAAGGGTTAAAAACGGCCTGCTGCCGACTTTTCTTCTGTATCTTTTTTTAGCCTTCATCTTGAAAGCAACGACTTTATCACCCTTAAACTGTTTCATGATTGTTGCCTCTACAAAAACCTTTTCGAGAATAGGTGAACCGACTGAAATATTATCTCCATCGCTGAAAAGATTTACGGCATCAATCCTTATCTTATCGCCTTCTTCTCCAATAATTCTTTCAACAACAATATTTTTATCTTCCTCAACCTTGTATTGTTTTCCACCACTTGTTATTACTGCGTAAATCTCGGGCCTCCTTAATTAACATTGCCTAAATCATAAAATGAACATTTAAGACTATCCAGGATATTCTTAAATGAACAAAAACAGAACAAACACACGAAAGCAAATTCTAATGCTTTATCCATAAAATAGCAAATTGATAATCTACCATATTTACAGACCTGATGTCAACAGTATTTAGGCTCATATCTGTACCACTGTATGAAAAAACTGGTTTTTAGGAGTTATATCAGAATAAAATTCAAACTAAATTAATCAATTCAGGTGATATTTGACCAAGTGGTGGACATCTCTTCAAAAAGCAGCGCTGACATTCTCTTTTGCGGAGCCAATTACGACAGCATGCTTACATGGCCCTCATTTTTTAAAGAAAATATTACTCCCTGGCTTAAAAAATACTCTGGTGAGCATTTCTATCTATGCTTTAATAACCCCTACAGCGCTGGTTTTCGAAATCGATGTTATTTCAACCTTAGCCCGTTTTCCTATATAATGCCTGCCATTGATTATCTGGATCACATAACCCTCTACTCTTGAAAGAGCGTCATTGCGGTTGTGTGAATATTGCTTTTCTACCTCGATATCAATAATATCCCCTATCTTAAAAGGCCTGGAGGCTTTCTGTATATCGGTAATGTCGCCCTGCGCATCAATTATAAATGCATCAAGCGGCAGATTTTCATCACTTTTTACAGCCAGGTATTTTCTGGTGAGAGATTCAAGATTTTTAAGGTTCTGACCTCCTTTGCCGATTATCTGTGCCGCTATGGAAGGATTAAGTTTTATCAGGAATGCTTTATTTGGACTTTCTTTAGCAAGTTTTCTTATCTTTCTTTCAACCTCAAGCCTTATGGTTTCTTCAGATTTTACATACCCCATTCCATTGCAGCATGGGCAAGGCTTGCATAATGTTCCGACGATGCCGTCTGAGACATTTTTTCTTGTCATCTCTAAAAGGCCAAGCTTTGAAAACGAAAGGACCTCGGTCTTGGTCTTGTCTTTCTCTAAAAGCTGTTTAAACCTTGAGTGCACCTTATGCCTNNACTTCAGATGCTTCAAGGTTTGTCTTTAAAATAGTTTGTGCAGAGGTTTTGCCTGATGTGTATTTTCCCGTATTTACATCAACAGTGGTGAGCGCCTCCCCATAGTCAATTACTATAAACCCGCCTGATTTGAGCCACACTTTTCTTTCAAGCGCGCTCTCTATGACTTCATTTACATTGAATTCTTCAAAAAGCTCATTGGCTCCGTGATACAGTATTATGTTGTTATAACTTATTCCAATGTTTTTTAAATATTTTATTATCTCATTTCTTGCAAACTTGCTGTCAACATAAATAGAGTCAAAATCTTCAGAAAAAATGTCTCTTATCAGCCTGATAACAACAGGATACTCCTGCTGTATTAGAACCGGCTCCCTGCTCATGGCAGCTTTTTTTCTTATAAAACTCCAGAGCTTTAAAAGCTGGCTTAATTCTTTTTTTAATTTTGCCTTTGATACATTTTTAGCGGCAGTTCTTACAATTATTCCGCAATCCTTCGGCCTGATTTCTTCGGCTGCAAGCCTGAGTTCCTCCCTTTGGCTGCCTTCTATTTTTCGTGACACTCCAACTCCATCATTGAAGGGGGCAAGTATAAGATACCGGCCTGGAAGCGATATATAAGTGGTCAGCCTGGCGCCCTTGCCTTTCATAGGGTCCTTGGTGACCTGAACCATCAACAGCTGGTTCGGTTTTAATATATGCTGGATTTTTTTTGTTATTTCCTGCTTTTCTTCAAGCTCAAAGTCATAAGAGACTTCATTGATGTAAAGAAAAGCATTTTTTTCCTCAACGATATCAACAAAAGCAGCATCCAGGCTGGATAGCACATTTTCAATCTTCCCAAGATAAATATTCCCTACAATCGATTTGCTTTTTTTCCTGTCATAGTAGAGTTGTGTTACCAGTTTGGATTCAAGGATAGCTACTCTTGTCTCGTTCTTATCAGAACTGACAAGCATTTCCGTGCCCACTTTTTACCTCACTGTATATAAAAACTTAATAAAATTTAACTTAAAGCTTAAAGAAACCTAAAAAGATATTATTCCTATCGGATCCATCAAAACATTGCCTTTTTGTATGTATGTCCCCGTTTTCTGCACTTGTCTTATTTCAATGCCTTTATTAACTAAAAATTTTTCAAAATATTCATTAAAAGCATTGAATTTAAAAATAGTATTACTGCTATTTTTTAAAATTTTAGCATAACCGTAGATTTTAAGGAAAAAAATGTTTTCCGGCGGCTCTGAGGAAGTTTG
>PMCC01000091.1 GCA_003155275.1 Actinomycetota bacterium
TTATAAGTTTCCTTGGTTCATCGTAGATACCCGAATTCCTTCCAAGGTCGCAAGGGTCATGATAGGTGACCTTTGCTTTTATGGGATAAAGTTTTATTTCCCTGTCCAAAGCCAGCTTGTAAAGATACTGGACAAGGTGCAGAACCTTAAAATTCATTTTTATTGAAGTGTCCGCAGCTGTATATATGTGGCTCCACATATGATAACANNGTATTGTTTATTTTCTCTATATTATGTTTTGCAAACTCTAAAAACTCAGTTTTGTATCCAGATGAAAGAAGTGGGAAACCGCAGCACCACTCATCATCTCCAAGCAGGCCAAAATCCACTTTTGCAAGCTTAAAAATCTGGACGACGCTGCGCGGAATCTTAAAAACCCTTGGTGAGAATGAGGAAACACAGCCGACAAAATAAATCACTTCGGCTTTTTCTTTTATATACCTGTCCAGGGGTATATCAGGAACCTGGTTTACCCAATCTGCCCTGCCCTGGTTTGTATCAAATGAAATATTACGGGAACTGACAAGCCGTTCTTTCAGCATATTTAAAACTTCCGGCCCCTTGCTCTCATCAGCAAGATCGGCGCGAAGTGACACCCACAACTTTTGAAGATCTATATTTATCGGGCATTGCACCTCGCAGCGCGAGCACAATGTGCACGCGTAGGCGGCCCGTGCAAGCTCATCGAAGTCCTTATCAGAAAAATATTTTTTCCCCAGCATACGGCCCCAGAAAGTCTTGCTTCGTATTCTTTTGCGAAGAAGCTCTATTTTCTTTGCAGGTGAGACCGTAAGGTCATTATTGGCATTGTATGCTGAGCAAAGCATGGTGCATTGGCCGCACCTTGTGCATGCTTCAACATTAAAGAGTTGTTTTGCTGTATATTTATCTGTGCCCATCCAGCGCCTTTCTTTTTTCCATCGTATTCATAACGCTTGCAACTGGGCTCAGGATTGCATGAGCAAATTTGCTAAAGGGTATGTAGACAAATGCAAGCCATATTACAGTTACATGTATGTGCCAGCAAGCTTTATATACCTGTATCCATACTGCCTCTGTATTATTGGGAAACCCGTTGTCAAGCAGCCTTCCAAGGTAAAACCCGAAAAAGCCTGTTTTCCCGATATACTCCGGCGTTCTTTCGATTATATATCTTACTGCTTCAGTAAACCAGCCGCTTATAAGGATGACAAAGACAAAGATTATAAGGAAAATATCCTGGAACATCATCATCCCAATTTTTTTCTTTGAAATAAATCCCCTGATGAACGCAACAATTACTCCAATTAATATAACGGTATTAAGAAGCTCATTTAAGACTGCAGTGAGCCAGTGATCCTTGTTTGCGAGCGCATCAAGGAATATGGAGTTCCCCGTCTTATAACCCAAAAGCGGCGCAAATTCCACTGCAACACCTGATAAGACTGACAGGATAAATAATACGAGAATTCCCCAAAAAACACATGTATGCGCAATCCATTTAAGCCTGTTTTCTTTGAACAGTTTTACATGCAGAATACTGTCAAAAATAATTGCTTTGACTATCGGACCAAACTGCCTGGAGAAAAATACCTTAAAAAACCTGGCCANNTCCTGTAAAGAAGCCCTCCGATAATCCCTAATGTAAAAATTATGTGCAGTATCCAGAAGTGAATGTCTACAAGTTCTATTTTCATCAATACTTCCTATCAAGTCTAAAGTTTACCGGTAAATCAGCCAGTATTATAAATAATTATTTTTAATTAATCCACATAAAAGGTTTATTTTTTTACTTCACAAATACTATTATCTTTAACTATGAGTTCCTGTATCTTGTCTTTTTCAATCTCCTTTATGTGTGAAACATAATTTATATTGCTTGTTGTAATAAAAGTCTGGTATTTATCCTTTATAAGGTTTAACACTATCTTTTCCCTTGTAAAATCAAGCTCGGAAAGGATATCATCAAGAAGCAGCACGGGGTCTTTTTTTAATATTTCCCTTATTACTTCAATTTCGCAAAGCCTTAAAGATATTGCAGAAATCCTCTGCTGGCCCTGGGATCCGAAAGACCTTATATCCTTACCGTTTAAAAGAATTATGAAATCATCGCGATGGGGGCCGGTAATTGTGGTCTTGTAGCTCAATTCCTTTTTTAAATTCTGCTTAAGCATACTTAAAAAACACTGTTTTATTTCTTCGATCGGCGGGACTGTCTGCGGCAATTTCCCGCAAGGCAAGCTTAAGTCCGCACAAGCATCAGAAATATCCGACTCTGAAGACACAAGTTCAACAGATTTCCTGTTCCAGCTGTAAATATAAAAAATTCCGGCTTCTATTTCAGGAAAAAATTTCCTCATTAATCTTGAAAAATCAGGGCCTATACGGTTGACCAGATCGTGGCGTTTTTTTATTATTTCACTTCCATATTTTGCAAGATTTTCATCCCATGCGGAAAGGGTTGGATTGTTGGTTTCTTCAGTTCCGGCGGAGCCCCTGTTTCCTTTCCCACTCCTGCTTTCTTCGTCGCTGCTTTCGCCTTCATAAGACCTTCTACCTTCGTCGACCCCGCTGTATTTCTTGCTGCTGTTGGCTATATCGATCCTGCTATCTGTGTTGTCTCTTCCGCTTTCATCGCTTCTCCTGACTTTAAAGCTCCTGTTGAATTCGGCCCCGGCGATACTTTTTATCAGGCTGTTTCTCTGGTTTAATATCTTTTGATACTGAGTTTTCAATGAATTAAAATCTGGATAAATACTTTCCAGAATGTTATCCAATAGATCCCTCCTGTTGGAAGGGCCGTCTTTTATTATTTTTAAATCTTCGGGGGTAAATATTACAGACGGCAAAATTGAAGTAAAATCTGCCTTTTTTCTGCAATACGCCTTATCCACTTTTATCTTTAAAATATTTCCCGGCCGCAGTTCAAGCTCTATCAGGCGGCCATTAACCTGTGCCCGTATCAGTGCAAACTCGCAGCCCCATCCTATCAAATCATCCTGGTTTGTCACTCTGTGGGATTTGCCTGAAGAAATATAGCTGATAGATTCAAGCAGATTGGTTTTTCCCTGTGCATTATTACCAAAAAAAAGAGCCGCGTTCCTATCAAACTTCAGGCTTATATCACTGTAATTCCTGAAATTTTTCAGCTGCAGTTCTTTTAAATACATGAATAAATATTACTAGTTGATAAAAATAGTATCCGGTTGTTCTCTTGGCTTAAAGCCCACACTACATGTAGTGGATTGTATGTATTATTTTCACATTAATATGCTGACAGGAGTAGGAGTATACGCCTGAGCAATATAGATGCCCATTATGCAGCGTTAATGGTGACAGCCTCCGGAACAACTGGCGCATGAACCGCCGGAACAGCTTTTTGAAGAGGAAGACGATGAAGGTTCGTAATCGTTGCCATTCCCTCCAGAGGCCTTAAAGCTGATAGGGGCAAAGATCCTTAACATATTAAAACTTCCGCATTTTTCACATTTTATATCAGTTTCACTGCTTTCATTAGATCCCCTTGTGACAACTTCACAGACATTTTCACAGTCATTGCACTTATAATCAACAAAACGCATTTTAAATAACCACCTTTTTACTGAAAATTATCTTTAAATATTTTTGGAATTATACCTTGCCAGACATTTAATTTAATCCTGTAACTCTTGCCGAATATCTAATCCTGTAATTTTTTCGGCACATTTAATCCTGTAATTCTTGTAGAACATTTATTTTTTTTATTCCTGCCGCACATTTAATCCAATAATTCCAAACACTATGATAGCATTTTATTATGGAGATATGAAATAGCAATCCGAGAATTTCTTAAAAAGTATCCTAAAGGTAATGGGTTAATCAAATATTTTATAAACATAAGGTATCCGTAAAGTGCGAAATGTTCACCGTGTGGTAGTGAAAAGATAAGTTAAAGAAAAGATTATCCTAAATCATTTCAGTGTAATGCCTTTGCCCTTTTTGTAAATGCTATTTTTGAGCTTTTTGAGGTGTAATTGGGGGTCGCCTATAATACAACCTGCCACCATCAACAATTATATCCTGTCCGCAAATGTAGCTGGAAAGATCTGATGCAAGGAAGAGAGCCAGGTTTGCAATATCGCCGGGCGCACCTATCCTCCCCATTGGCACCTGTTGGCAAAGCTTTGCATTTACCTCATCATTATCCGGATATTTCCTGCGAAGCATCGGAGTATCGACCATACCGGGGCTTATTATATTAGCCCTGATTCCTTTTGGTAAAAGTTCATAATTAATCCGGGCCATCAGTCCCTTAAGCGCCGCCTTGGTTACAGGGTAATGGATTCCGCCGCCCGCACCGGTTGTTGCAGCAACTGATGACAGGATGATAATATTGCCGGTTTTGTTTGCAATCATCGAGTCCGCAAGATACCTTATGAAGTAAAAAGCGCCGCTTACATTTACGTCAAGCATTCTTTGCCAGTTTTCGGGGTCGACTTCAGTTATTGCTTCCGTAAATTCCATTCCAGCATTTAAGACGAGGATGTCAACCTTTTTTAAATCATTTAAAACCTTTTCACAGGCGCTTTTTACATCCTCCCTAAGGCCGACGTCACATTTGATAAAAGTCATCCTGTTTTTTATAGAAGGGATTTTGTCAGTCTTGGCACTGTCAAACTTGCCAGTTTCAGTTTCGTTTCCTGTAATCATATTCATTGCAGGGTTTAACATGCCCTTGCCGGAATTTCTACCAGCAACATCGCAAAAAGAATCGTCAGCGATTACTGCCTGGGAGTGAGCTGAGAAATTCCTTTCAATATTTTGTTTTAAAATTTCCCTTACAGCATCATTGCCCTTTTTACTTTCTCGCCCGATTATTGCAACATCGCAGTTGTGTTCGTAAAATATCCCTGCAATTGCAAGTCCGATTCCGGCAGTGCCTCCTGTAATTACTGCAACTTTATTATTTAAATCCAGTTCTTTCATATTTGAAAAGATTCTACAAAATAAAAAATTATTAATCAACAAAACCGGTGTAAATTAAACTATATGCATCAAAGATATTTTAAACCGTATTCCACGCTTTCTCATATTCCTTTGTTTCTATAATGACACCGAGTTTCATTTTAAATTCCTCCAATAAACAAGACTATAAAAATAAAAACCGAAGCAAGTGTAATTATTTTT
>PMCC01000122.1 GCA_003155275.1 Actinomycetota bacterium
TTTTCAGCCTCATAAAAAACCTGGGCCTTCATTGTACCTTTCAATTTAGCCTCCTTTTTAGAATTGCATTTATATTGATTTTGATATTTCTAATTAAAAAATTACATAATTTCCTTTAAGCCCATCAGTTTACTGCTTTGCCACTACAAAGTAATCTGGTTTAGTTAAAAATTTTAAAAAACCTTTTTTACTTTTGGTATCAATTTTTTAGTTAACAACTTAAAATAATAAGCTTAAAGATTAAATTATTTTCCATATTTTTTTATAAGACCATCTAAAAATATCTTACACCCGGCAGTAGCTTCCAGAGCATTCGGCCAGAAACAAAGATCTATCGTCCACCAGTCATCTTTGTATCCGGCATCCAGAATCGCAGGCATTATTTCATCAAAATTAAGTAAGCCTGTACCAAGGGGGGCATGGGTGCTTGTCTCATCTCCATGAAGTGTGCCGTCTGAATCAATCAGGTGTATGTGGCCTATTTTCCCGGTCAGCATATATGCAAACTGCACAACGCCCTTGGGCAAAATCTCCTTGCTGCCAAGATGTCGTGAAGCCAATACCGAACTCATGTAAGCATGGCAAGAATCAAACAATATGGAAAAATTTGGGTGATCAACCTTATAGACCATCCTGGTTACTTCACTTGGTTTATTAAATAAAAAACCGGGTTCAAATTCCCAAATAAGTTTGACCCCTTCCTTTGCGCAAACATCCGCTGCCTTATTCCACACAGAGGATACTTTTGAAAAACAGGTTTCATAATTCATTCCACCCGGTATTGACGTTGGGGCATCTACAGCGTCTACACGTAATTTTGGAATATTCATATCAACACAAATAGCAAGGTTTTCCTTTAATGCTTTAATATAATCTGATTCACTTGACGTAGCTGGCGAAGGAAATGGCGCTGCAAGTCCGGAAATTCCCAGTTTATACTTATCAAGCATTTTTTTGACTTCCGCTCTTTTTTCTTTTGTATTGGACTCAAGATGTGGAGGAAATGCTGCCATTTCAATGCCATCAAATCCAAGCTCAGCAAGTTTTTTTAAAACTTCTTCAAGAGGAATAGGCGCTTCAGAATATCCGCCCCAAATATATGCCCATCCGCCTATTGATGTTTTTTTTGCCATTTTTTTCTCCTTTATTATTAGTCTTTATTATTAGCTTTTATTATAAAATTTATAATTACTCTTTCAATATAATATCTCTTCTCTTTGGAAACCTGGTCCTGGCTTACTATGCCGGCTCTGCCACATTCAGATTCATACAGACACCTTATCCTTTTTTAGAAACAATGCCTTTTATCTAAATACAGTAGCACAGGCTCTTAAACTATTTGCGCCAGTTCTTCAATCCTGGTGCAGGCCCTTAAGTCAAAAAGCCATTTATCTTTACTTCCTGTAGAGCTTTATTTTTGGAGCATCCAAATTAATATCCGGTCCAAAAAACTTAATGATAATAAGATCCTTTTGGCCATAATTTTTAACGGTAATAGGTTTAACTGCCCTGTCGTGGGAAATAAGGAGTTCATCACATTCAAAGTTCTGTCCTTCTATTTTATGCCCGTCGAAAGTCCCTTTTCCTCTCCACACCAGTATATTGAAAACACCTTTCTCAGTAAAAGTAAAGCTGGCACCGGGTTTTACAACAAGTCTTTTTCCGGAAAACTTGGTAGTATTGTAATAGACCCAGTGTTCCACTCCACCGTCTTGCCTGGATTCTTCCACCAAAACATTGGGAAGATGATGGTTTTCATAAAAATAAGGATCTCCGTTTATGGGCCAGTCAAGCTGATCAAGAATTGCCTTTTCACCTTTTCTTTCCCTGTCTTCTTTACATACATCCTTGAAAAGCAGTTCTTTTGAAATTATTTTTCCTGCATTTAAAGCCTGAAGCATCGAAAAAACATCTGAATCTTCCTGCAGCTCTATGGTAAGGGCGGTTCCCGGAGCATGAAGCACTCCTGAGGGAAGGAAGAAACCTTCACCCGGAACATTAAGGTATGCTCTTGAATGCTGCAAGATCATGTCATCTTTCCATTCAACAAGATAAGGAAGAAGAATATCATATTTCTTTTCGTCCACAATGTAAGGATGTACCCCAAAAAAAGTTTCAGGGTGCGGGCCCGTGTCTACGTCTTCAGGAAAATAGTATGCTTCATCTTTGGAATTTGCTCCAACCAGTTTTGCATCTTTCTCCATCTGATGTATGTGATAAGGAATCCTGGCGCCAAAATCATAAATTTTCGCAAGCCTTCCAAGGCCTGAATGTGTTTTTGCATATTGTGTACCCATTATAAGCTCGCCCGCAGCAGCTACAGCATCCCTTAAATTCAATTCTTCGCCGCTGGTAACATTTAAATAACTTAAGCCTTCGTCCTTAGGGCCCACTGCATTATCAGCCCTTGTTACGGAAGCAAGCCATCGTTCACAAATAAATCCCCTGTCTCCAACATTATATTCCTTTTCGGTCAGCCCAAGCCGCCGTCCGGGTGGAAGAAAATCCCTGGCTACCCACGCAGGTTTTAATTTAAGGACTCCGCTCCCATCTTCAAGTGCGTTTTTAACAATCTCACGAATACCTGTCATTTTTACCTCCTGCAACTTATAAATTTTTATAATAATTAATTTAACTGAAAAGTCCTTTAAGGAACATGAGACCTTTTTCAGCCAGTACAAAATCACTGGTTTCAGTCTGCCTCCAGATTGATGCAGCTTTCGCTATAATTTTATTCTCAGGAGTGAAGGATTCCATAACCACCCATTTATTATAATTAATTCTTCTAAGAGCATCTGCTATTGGCTTCCAATGGACCTGGCCGGTTCCTGCAGCACCCCTGTCATTTTCACTGGCGTGAAATAAATATAATAAATCGCCTGCATCCAGCACTGCCATTGCAGAACTCTTTTCCTCTATACCCATATGAAATGAGTCAAGATGAATTTTTAACATTTTACTTCCAACATCTTTTACCAATCTTAGCGCATCCCTGCAGATATTAATAAAATCAGTTTCAAAGCGGTTTAAAGGCTCCACTGCAATAAATACTCCATACTTTTCTGCCCATACGCAAGCTTTGCCTAAATTTTCAACTACCGTATCCCATTGAATTTTTCTTTCCTTTTGTTCTACCATGTTTGCCCGGCCGACTGCAGAATAAACGGGCCCTGCAAAAACATTACATTCAAGCTCACTGCAAGCTTCGAGGCCATCTTTAATATATGAAAGACCACCTTCAATATATTCTTTATTGGGGCCCCTTATGTCCCTATCTTCTCCAAAAAGCCCGCATACTGAAGAGCATACAAGGCCGTTGTCTTTAAATGTCCTGAGAGTTTTTTTGTAATCAAAATCACCCTTGCTTCCAAGGCCTATTTCCACCCCATCAAAACCAATTTCCTTAAACTTTGGAGTCAGGCTTTTTACATGTTCGTCAGTATAAGTGCCTGTCCATAATAAGGTATTTATCCCGAATTTCATTCTTACCTCCGATATAAATATAAATAATAAATATTGCTTTAGATTATATTATTTGGGTGCCAATTAATATTTTGGTATTCACCCTAATAAAATAACCTCACCTGCGTATCTCAACTTGTCTGCATAATGCACATCCATCCTCACATATAACCACATAATCGTGTCAATATGCCAACTTCAGTGCCTGCATAAAGTCATCCATAAAGTTATAAAGATACCAATTTTTTAATTATTCGAATATGCACAACTCCTTTCTGCCGTTTTCAGCTGATTTGATAATTGCGTCGCAGATTACAGCGTTTCTGTAGCCATCTTCAAAAGTTGCAACATAAGGCTCAAGCGGCTTATTTTCCATAACAGCATTTATCATATTTAAAGCAGTATGCACAAAAGTGTTTTCCCATCCTATAATATGTCCGTGCGGCCACCAATACGAGTAATAAGGATGATGCGACTCTGTAACACTTATACAATGAAATCCCTGTGTTTCAATAGGTTTTTCTTCCCTCCAGAAAACATTAAGGTTATTTAAGTTTTCAAGATCCCACCATATGCTGCCCTTTTCTGCATTTATTTCAATGATATTCTGGTTTTTCCTTCCGGCTGCAAACCTTGATGCCTCAATAGTACCGATGGCGCCATTTTCAAATTCAACAGCTGCAGCAATTGCATCATCAACATCTACTTTCTCATTTTTTTTGGTCTCCGGATTATATCTTTCTTTTATAAAAGTCTGGCTTACAGCCGAAACTGTTTTAAACTCCCCACATAAAAATCTTCCCAGATCGATTATGTGCGCTCCGAGGTCACCGAGAGCTCCGCTTCCGCAGACCTCTTTTTTTAGTCTCCATATCATCGGGAATGCCGGATCTATTATCCATTCCTGAAGGTATCGCGCCCTGAAATGAAATATTCTTCCCAGTTTGCCTTCGGTTATAAGATTTTTTGCAAGCGCTATTGCCGGGACCATGCGGTAATTATAATTACATATATTTTTGACATTATACTTTTTAACAGCGTCCCTCATGGTTTTGGCTTCAGAAGCATTTCTTGCCAAGGGTTTTTCACATACAATATTCTTTCCGGCTTTAGCTGCAGCGATAGAAGTTTCTGCATGCATATTATTTGGCGTACAGCTATCAACTATAGAAACTCTGTCATCTTCTATGACTTCTTTCCAGTTTGTAGTATATGACTGGAATCCAAATCTTCTTGCAGCTTCAGCGACCTCACTTTCCGGAATCCCGCATATCTTAACCAGTTTGGGAATTGCAGCCGGAGGCCAGAAAATATAAGGCATCTGCTTCCAGCCATTGGAATGGGCCTTACCCATAAAAGAATGCCCTATCATTCCTATTCCTATTTCCGGAATATTTTCAACTGCTTTTTTTTCACTGGTCATAGCGACAAATCCGACTTTTTTTTCTTCTGTCATAGTCCACCTCACCTTTGTTATCAGATTTTTAATAATTAAATTTAGTAATTCTTCTTAACGATTCCTATATTATCTGCCTCTAATTCACTGGTCCCTCTTTTAATAACTTTTAATACTTATTATTCTTTTACGGGTTGCTGATACTTAATATCCTTTTATGGGTTCACTTAACCGTGGCTCCACTCTTATAGGTTTCTGATTTATAACATTTCCCTCAGTCCTTTTAAACAGAAATGAGACTATTAAGATTATTATAATAACAACCGCCATTAAAATGAATGAAAATGATATTGACAGTTGCATACTGACTTTGGATGAAAGCTTTGTAATCACCGGAGCTGAAGCAAGCCCTATATTGGATGCCAGAAACAGAAATGTGGCAAGAAGTCCTCTACCTTTTTCATATAGAGTACTGCCTGAAGAAATCAGCAATGGGAACAGTGCAGAATATCCGAGCCCTGCAATTGAGATTAAAACGAAAATAATATATTTATTATAAAAAAATGAAAATGCCAGCATTGATATTACTGCAAGAGTTGAAATAAAAACCATAATTTTTACAGATTTTACTCTTCCAGCAATAATAAGGATAATCAGCCTGCCGATTATGACAAACAACCAGAATAAATTTAAAGCAAGGCTGGCGGGCTGCATAGAAAGATTTCTTGCCAATCCTAAAAATGTAGGCGTCCATGTAGCAACTATGGTCTCAGAGCTGCAATAAAAGAATACTGCTAAAAATACCAATATAAAAATTAAGTTTTTTGTCTTACTGGTAAAAATTTCTCTAAGTGGAAATTTTGCTTCATTTTGAATTGCAGCACTTTTATTTTTTCTTCCTAAAAGGCTGACATATAGGATTATATTTATAGCGATCATAAATATAACTATGTAATAAATAAACCTCCAGTTAAAACCTGCGCTTATTATTAAGGAAGAAATAAACGGCGCTATAAAAGCGCCAATAGGGTAAAAAGTCAAAAAAATTGTTATTATTCTTTCTTTATTTCTTACTTTGCTTGCAAGTATAAATTGATTTGCCTGCATCCATATTACGCCAAATATATAACCTGAAAAAAAATACAATACCCAGAATAAAACCAGGTTTTTATTAAAACCGATTACTACAGAAAGCAGGATAAGCATTATATATCCTGATATGATAACATGGATTTTTTTAAATCTTCTGTTGTAAAAAATAGATGTGAGCTGACCCAGTGCGGCGCCTATTGTAAAAGAAGTAAATATAAAACCCAGGTTAGCAGCTAAAATACCGGTCGTCTTACTTATCTCAATTAAAATCGGACTTGCAATATTAAAAAAGATGGAAAAAATAAATACCGTTAAAAAATTCGGGATTTCCGCCAGATAATCAATAAATCTGTCTTTTTCTTCAGCCATTTATTTTTATCCTTTTTCCACTTCTTCTCGCGCAATTCTTGTCCACCTGATTACATTATCAGGATTATTTCCGATTGTATGGTTGTCTTTCATAATAATTTCAATAATGCAACCTTTGGCGATATTTAAAATATCTCTTATCCTCCTTCGCACCACATCTTCATCCATAAAAGGCACTGCAAGATCAGTTGGAGTCATTTTCAATGAATAAATATAATCATCCCGGAGGTTTTCCCTCATTTGTTCAAAATTTGCCCAGCTTGATACGGAAACTCTTCTTAAATTTGGAATCTTTTTTACTATACTCCATCTTTTTTCGATGGGCTCACAGCACCCATAGCAATTAAGGCCGAACAATTTTAAGATAGGCAGCTGATACTTGAAAATAAATTCTTCAAACATTGCCGGTGATATCCCGGTTGTTTCCTGGCTTTCTGAAAACCCCCACATATCTNNAATCCACCTGAGCCGACATAACTTTCATTATTTAAAAAAAGCAGTCTGCTCTCTTCAAGGAATTTTAATTCTGCCAGGGTACCATCCATCAGAAACTTCATGATTCTGTGTATTAAACCCGGGTTATCCACCATATCAATCATCAAGTTTTGAAGACCTCTAAGGAAAGCAAGGCTTGTTGTAAGCCCCAGGCTCCACCACCAGATACCCTTTAACCTTACTTCAAGAATACCGGTAAATATATCATTTGCAAGCTCAAGTGTTTCATTTGTTGTTTTATCGTCAATTTCAATTTTTGGAAATCTCATTTTATCTAAATCGGATTCACTTTTTAGCGGAGCATCCCAAACATAGGAGCCGCCATCTCCGCCGTGAAAACCCGTTGTTAATCCCCAACCGCTGTCAGAATAAGAATATCCTATATTAAAATATGGCTGAATTACTTTATCATCTAGCATTTTGGTGCCCCAGAATATTTCCTTTTTTAAGATAACTTCCCATTTTTTTGCAAGGCTGCCTTCGCACTCTAAAAGGCTGCCAATTATTATTTCATTCCATCCATTTTCTGGATCACAAAATATCAAAGGCTCCTTTAACTTCAGGTCATTATGAAGAAACCACTTCCTCTTTTTTTCTTTTTCAATATCACGGTCGGCAATGTTTCTTACTTTTAGCGCCAGTTTTTTTAATATATTTTTATCTTTTCCTGAAATATAAACAGCATTCTTACTGCCGGCTGCAAATTTAGGGGTGCTTCCATAATCAGATACATCCCATAAACCTGTTGCATTATTAACCATTAGACCTCACCCGGGTTTATCTCAAGTTTCTTTCCTCTTTCAGAAGACTCCCGTATTCTATCCATAATCAATTGAATAATATAACCATCATAAAAAGTGGCCCCATAAGGTTCGATGCTTTTATTGTTTACTATACAATCCAGCAAATGCGCAATTTCATTTATATGACCATTCTCCCATCCTATATTATGTCCCGGAGGCCATGACAACGAGGCAAACGGATTTTTAGGGTCCGTTACTGAAACCTTTGTGAATCCTGAAACAGCATTTGCTGCAGTATTTTTTAACCATACATAAAGATGATTTAAGTCCTCCAGGTCCCAATATATACTGCCATTGGAACCATTTATTTCCCATGTATGCTGATTTAATCTTCCTGCAGAAATTCCCGACGATTCGATTGAACCAACCGCACCATTTTCAAATTCCACAATACTAAAATTTGTTTCATCAGCTTTTATACTTTCAGAATTATTATTTTTATTTAATCTGGAGCTATTAAAGGTTTTTTGTATTCCAGATACAGTTTTAATCTCAGAAACAAGAAATCTTGCAAGATCGATTATATGACACCCTATTCCAAGATTTATTCCTGATTGTGTCCCTGATGCATACCATACATCCTCAATCAGGTTTTCAGGGCCAGCGCCCACAGATTGCAGGTACCTTCCCCTGAACTCATATATTTTACCGATAACCCCATTTTGAATCATTTCCCTTGCTAGCCTTACTGCAGGGATAAACCTGTAATTATGGCCAAGCATATGCTTGACTTTTGCTTTCCTGGCGGCATCGTACATTCTTTTTGCATCAGCAACAGTCATTGCAAGTGGTTTTTCACACATTATATGTTTGCCTGCCTCTACGGCAGCGATACATGGTTCACAATGAACATCATCAGGAGTGCAATTATCAATAAGGTTTATTCTTGGATCCTTAATTAAGAGATTCCAATCGTTATAGTAACCTTTATAACCATAGCGATAAGCTGCTTCCTGTGTTTGGGCCTCGTTTTCTAAAAGTCCGCAAACTGCCACCAGCTCAGGTATTGCAACAGGAGGCCAGGAAAAGAAACTCAATTTTTTATAAGCATTAGTATGGGCTTTGCCCATAAACCCATAACCTATCAGCCCGATTCCAACTTTGGGAAAATTATATTTTTTTGTATCAGTTTCTTTAAAACCCTGCATATTCATAATAGCCTTTCCTTGAAAGAATTACTTTCTTAAAAGATTAAGAAAGTCTATGCTCTCAGATACTGCTTTATCTACTGCACCTTTATATTTTGGATGAAGATTATCAATTTCAACAGCCATAAATCCTTTATATCCTGATTTTTCCAGTTCAACTATAATTGCTTCAATATTAACAATCCCCTGTCCTATTGGGGTGCAACAGGAAAATAATATTTAACTATACGTTCTTGGGTAATTTAACAATCTAAATGTGTGTTAAACTCTAACGGCTGATATTTTAAAGGAAACAGGGCTTCAGGTTCCTCTGACTTTACAATTCAAAAACCTTGTAATTATTCAATTAACACAAGGAAAGCTGCTTTCACAGCTCTCCTTGTTCTTATCTTACATTTTAGAATTCAGCGGATTTACATCATCCACGACATAATACTTCTTATTTATAATCTGGATTTGCAATGAAAGAAGGATCATTTATGTCCCAAATGAAAGCATTAGCTGTTCTCTTAGCCATATAATCTGCGAGTATCCATGGAACCATTGAGTTTCTATCCATATTGCTCTTATCAAAAGCCTTTAGTGGGCAGAAAATGCCTTTTTTGAAGGTCTTGCCGTCAAAATTAGCGCTAACCTGCTGGAACAATATGTCAGCTTCAAGAGTTGGAGGCTGGTTTACATCCATAGTAGTTGTGCCTTTTTCAACCCAATCCCATGACTTTTCTTTACCATTGCTTGCGCCCAGCCAGTACTTGCTGGTATCAAGTCCGGCTTCCTGCATTGCCTGCAGTGCGCCTGTCATCATTTCGTCGTTCTCTACATATGCTCCGTCAAAACCATTAGGTCCAAGAGCAGTTATTGCATCCTGCATAGCTTTCTTTGCAGGATCTGCGAACCATCCGCCTGAGCCCCAGAAAACAGCCTGAAGATCTTTGCCTCCACCGACTACACCAACATTATTAAGGATGTCGCCAATATCTTTGCCTGCGTCTTTGTAAGCTGAGAAGAAACCGTTTGTCTGGCCGCCGGCTGCGCCCTGGCCGAGTTTACCTTCAATAACTATTACCTTTTTTACATTATGAGCTATTGCAGATACGCCTGCGAGCTTACCATCAGCAACCCAGTCAAAACTTGAAAAAGCAACGAGACCGGGTTCATTAGGTGATGTTTGGGTAAGGCCAAAGTAAGGGATATTTGCTGCTAAAGCCAGCTTCAAACATTCAGAAGTAGTTTGAGGTGAATTCTGTACAACAACTATAGCGTCTACTTTCTGAGTGATGAAATTCTGGACTGCGCTTAATTGTTCTGGAGCTGTTCCCTGTCCAACTACACTGATGATTTGCCAACCCTGTGCTTTGCCAAGGGCTTCAAATACCTGGAAACCAGCTTTATAGTAATCATCTGCGGCATCCATATAATATCCGATTACTTTTGCTTTGGCAGGTGCAGCTGTTGTTGCTGCAGCTGTTGTTTCAGCCGCAGCTGTTGTTGCTGCAGCTGTTGTTGCTGCGGCAGTAGTTTCTGCTGCTGCTGTTGTTGTTGCTGCTGCAGCACTGCAAGCCACGCCAGTAAAGGCCATGGTAACAAGTACAGCAACCACAATTAGGCATATTAATGCTTTTTTCATTCGTCTTTTCCTCTCTTTTTTAGATGTTGATATTTTTTTAATCCTGCTGTTAATAAAGTTTTTTAACCACCTCCTTAAAAATATAATTATTCATGTATAATTATTTATATTAATTATTTATATTAATTATTTATATTAGTTCACTTCCATTATTTAATCAACTCGTGCCAGGGGTTTTAAATTTTTCTCCCTGAATCTCTTTCCAAAAGATTATGTTTGCCCAGACGAGCCACAGACGTTGATATATTTGCATAAACAGAGCCCAGAGATACTGCAAGAATTATTATTACTCCTTTGGCCACAAATTGAACCTCAGGAGGCAAACGAAGCATATTCATAGCATTACCTATAGAACCCAGCAGCAGGACACCAAAAAAAGTTCCCCAAATATTGCCTTTCCCGCCACTTAAAGCCGTACCGCCGATTACAGCCATCGCAATAGAGTCAATTTCAAGACCCTGTCCAAGGGTTATGATTCCAACATTTATACGGGCAAGCATCATAACCGAAGCAATACCTACAAGAAGACCGTTGATGGCATATGCAGAAAGCTTCATATTCCTGACATTGACTCCTGCAAGATAAGCAGCATTGGGGTTGGACCCAACAGCATAAATCCTGCGTCCATATTTTGTAAATGTCAGCAGCAACCAGCCAAGCACCACTACCATCATAAAAATTATCACATAAGGTGGAATGATTAAATTTAGGCCGCTTACCGGATCCTTTGCGCCTGCAATGAGATTAACCTTAAAAAAATCCAATTCTCCATGCATAATCACTTCACGGGAACTACAGAGAAGAAGGGCAATACCTTGAAAGGTTATCATTCCGCCGAGGGTAATTATAAAAGGCTCTACTTTAGTGCGGGATATGATAAAGCCAAGAATGGTATCTAATACTATAGCTACCACAATGCCAAGCAAAACAGATGGAACTACTCCTAGATTCCATTTAGATAACCCAAGAGCAGTAACTATGGCAACCAGCGATGCAAGCATTCCGACTGAAAGGTCAATGCCTCCAGAAATCATTACAATTGTCATTCCCACTGCAACCATTCCCGGTACAGCGACTTGCTGAATGATATTAAGCAAGTTTACCGGACTTATAAAAGTCGGAAATACAGAGCCACCAGTCTTTCCAATCTGAACAACCACAATAATAACAATAAATGCAATAAATATGGACAATACTGTTGAATTCTCAAAGCGCCTGAAAATAGACCCTTTAGCCACTTTTTTCTGTTCTTCCCCCGATGTCATATCTTACTACCTCCTATAGAATGTGTCAGAATATTCTCTTCAGAAACCTCGTTTTTATTTAGTTCTGCAGTGATTTCGCCATTTTTCATCACCATTACCCTGTCGCTCATTGCGATAACTTCCGGCATATCAGACGAAACCATAATGATAGCCTTTCCCTGTTTAAGCAACCCAACCATTACCTGGTAGATTTCCTGCTTTGAGCCTACATCAATACCTCTTGTAGGTTCATCAAAAATAAAAATTTCACCATCTGTATTGAACCATTTGGCAAGAACGACCTTTTGCTGATTACCGCCAGAGAGGTTTATTACCCGAACGTGGGAATCACTTGCTTTTGTGTTCAATATTTTCATGAATTTATCACCTATTTTGTAGTCACTGGCAGGGCTCATAAAAAACTCCCTGGTGTTTACCAGGTTTGCAATGATTGTATTTTGTGCGATGGTCTGATTTATAAAAAGCCCGGTATCCTGTCTGTCTTCAGTGATATAACACATTTTATTCCTTATTGCACTGCTGGGGCTTGCCTGTTTAACGACTCTGCCATTTATTAGGATTTCTCCAAATTCAATATTTGCCGCACCAAACAGTACGTCCATAAGCTCAGAACGACCTGAGCCTGCCATTCCCGCAAAACCAAGTATCTCGCCTCTTTTCAGCTTTAGAGATATATTTTTTATTCCATTTCCCGTTACATTCCTTGCTTCGAAAATCACTTCGCCTGAAGGGACATCTTCCCTTTTATAGAATGTTGACGGATCGCGGCCCACCATATCCTTGATCAACTTTTCCCCGGAAATATCTTTTCGGTCATACATGCTGACCTTTCGTCCGTCACGAAGTACAGTTATCCTATCAGCTATCCTGAAAACTTCCTCCAGATGGTGAGAAATGTAAATGATCCCTATGCCACTTTCCTTTACTGTTTTGATGATTTCCAGAAGATTGTCGATTTCTGAAACAGAAAATGCCGCCGTGGGTTCATCCAGTATAATGACCTTCCTTTTAAAGATCAAACCTTTGGCGATCTCAACAGTCCTCTGCTGCCCACTGCTGAGGTCTCCCATAAGAGAATCCGGATCCAGTTCATTCTTTAGATATTTAAGGGCTTCAATGGTCCTTTTCTCCATCTCTTTCTTATTCAGAAACCCATTTTTGCCTATTTCCATGCCTGTAAAAATATTTTCTGTAATATTTAGGTGTTTAAAAACAGTGTGCTCCTGGTATATTGTCTGAATACCCATCGATATTGCAAGACCAGGGTTTAGTCTGACCGTTTTTCCTTCAAATACTATCCTGCCACCTTCATCAGGCTGGTGAGCTCCTGAAAGTATTTTAATCAATGTAGATTTGCCTGCACCATTTTCTCCACAAAGACAGTGGACTTCTCCTTTTCTTAGGTCAAAAGAGATATCCTGGAGAGCCTTCACCCCCGGAAAACTTTTAGAAATATTCTCTAAACTAAGAAGAACTTCATAAGACATAATTTCTTAATCCTTCTAATTTACGTTTGTTGTACATCTTTTTTACAATATTCCTGCCTAACGGCTTCCAAAAAATCTTAAATAAGATTAACTCACTGAACACTCCAAATGACTAAATTAAGATTATTAAAAAAATCTGTTCTCCCTATATTATAATAAAACTCTTAACTTTAAGATATTACCATACAGGTATAGGCATTTTTGATTTACATACCATGACTTTTTAAAAAAGCCACCGATTTTTTCAAAATCTCCTCAGTACCAACCACTTCAAGCGTAGAGTGTGTAATACCGCATCCCTTAAGGACATCAACAACTCCGGCTATGTCTATTACGCCATCTCCAACTGCTATTGTTGAAAATCCGCATCCAAATTGTTTTCCACGCTTTGGAATCCATTCTTCACCAAGATCCTTCCAATGTATATGATGGATCTTATCTTTAAGGGCTTTTGCCATTTCAACAGGATCAGTTCCTCCAAGCCATGAATTTCCTGTATCCATGTTTACACCCAGCACCGGACTATCGTCAAGCATCTTCATTATATCTTTCATTCCTTTTACAGTATCTGTCAACGGTCCATGCGGCTCCAACAAAATTTCAACACCATAATCTGCGGCAAGGCGGATTGGTTCATAGAGTTTTTCTGCGACTGAATAAACCTTATTTTCATAACTTAATTTTTCGGTCCATTCCAATTGCGGATCCTGGTCAGTGGTTACACAATACTTAACCCCTATAGCTGAAGCCATTTTTATAGCTTTCATCATTTCATGGGTCCCATATCTTTCAGGGGAAACAGGGTCAATAAGAACCCCATGCATGCAAACTGTTGATATTTCAAGCCCATACTTGTCAAACATCCTCTTAACATCGAAAGGATTGCTGTCAAGACTGACCGAAGCTACAAAACCTGCATTTGCACCCATTGAAGCACCATTATGAGTATCAGTAACATCTGCGCAATCGAATCCCATTTCTTTAATTCTTCTCAACTGATGTTCCATACCGCAGAAAGCATCCACAAGACAAAAAACACCGATTTTCATTTTTATACCTCTACTTGTTATGAAAATATTAAAAAAACAATTAAATCCATTAAGTGCTATAAAATATTACAACTAATATAAATTTTTTAAAGATTCCAAAAATCAGGAATAAATATCTTTTCACTGCCCATCATAGAAGAATTGTTGCCTAAAACACCAGCGCTTGACCAGTTTGCAGCTTTCTCAGCGTCAATTGAACTGTCCCTGTTTTCAATTATTGACATGATGAATT
>PMCC01000005.1 GCA_003155275.1 Actinomycetota bacterium
TGCTTATATCAAATATTGAGAGGGCATTATCTACAGAGCTTGCAACATATGCATAATTTCCGCTTACATATACACTTTGCGCATAAGATAAATAATTTGGTGGGCCAGCTCCAGTTATTGAACTTACATGGACAGGGTTAGCAGGATTGCTTATATCAAATATTGAGAGGGCACTGTCGTTGGTGCTCGCAACATAAGCATAATTTCCCATTACACGAATACTGGATGCGCCAAATAAATAGTTGGGAGCGCCAACTCCAGTTATTGAGCCTACATTCTTAATTGATATGATATTATCATTTGTATTACTATAAGATATACCTCGTGAAATATATATAATTAGAGCACTAGTCACTATCAGAAATAAAATAATTACAATACTAAATCTTGTTTTTAAATTCATTGTTTTTCTGGTTATAATTTTTCCGGTCATATCAGGCATGGTATTAATTGTATCTGCTGTATTTTGCTGGCATTTTTAAAGCTTTGGGGAATCTGTTTTTAAAGATTACTAACAGCGTTAATAATCTTAGCCATAAGGAAAGTACTCCTGAATTTTCCTGCATGATCATTCTTTATAAATGTACAGTTTTAGTATTATAGAATTAGATTAAAATGACGTTAAAATTCAATGAGAATTTTTTAATTTAAACTATTGGTTTTAATCCATGAAAAATACATATCCCAGAAATTAACTGATATTCTAAACCCCATCATTCGTATCACTAATACTAACAGTGATTTTATTTACTTTAATAACCCAAGATCGAGACATATGTTGAAAACCAGGTAATAAAAAAACTGCAGAATTTAAATATAGAAATTCCGATTGATAAAAGTCCATTGGAAGAAAGACCAGTAATAAATGAGAAAGCAAAAATTGAGGCAAAACTTGAGCGGCTGGCAAGTGAATTTGTAGAAGGATATATGACCAAAGAATTTTACAGAAAAAATTATTTCAAAATCTCAGAGCAGCTAGCAAAAATTAAACCTGTGGAAATAAAACCGAAGCTTTCTGTTGAGGATATCCCTACTGCAGAAATTTACCTTCAAAATGATATAACAGGAAAAAGGCAGGTACTTTCATTGTTTATTGACAGAATTGAGCTTGAAAGCTTAAAAAAGACTGGATGCAGAAAACCTGAAAAAAGGGTAAAAGTATTCTGGAATGATATGGAATGATATTATCTCCTAATAATAATGTATTGGCACTGCAATGCATACTATTACTCAACGAGTTACAAATTTAATATAAATATAGTAATTTTGAGACACACAGGGCAATTATTAATTACACAGCCTAAATAATATCTTATCGATTTTTTTTTAAATGCTTTCCTGATTTGTGTTCAATTTGTTTCCAAGCATCCTGTTTAAAAGCTTTATTTCCCATGCTATAAATACGGCGCATACCATAAAATCCATGACATCAGAGAAAGGCCAGGTCATCCAGATTCCGGTAAGTCCCCAGAAAACCGGGAAAATAAATATTGCAGGAATTAAAAATAAAATCTGTCTTGCCAAAGTAATAATGGTCGCCGGCAGAGGTTTTCCGATTGCCTGAAAGAGAGTTCCGGATACAAACTGAAACCCCAATAAAGGAAAAGTAAGTATAATTATCCTGATAGGAGCTATGCCAAGGTTAACAAATCCAATATCTTTACTGAAAAATCCAAGTAGTTGCCGGGGGAAGATCATCAGCAGCAAAAATACTATAATACCTATCATAATGTTCCATATGACTGATTCCCAGAATATCTTTTTTACCCTGCTGTAAAGTTTGGCGCCATAGTTAAAACCTGCTATTGTAGAAAATCCCTGAGTTATGCCAATGATAGGCATCAGCGTAAGGTCTATTATCCTTAAGCCTATACCGACAACTGCGATGTAAACATCACTGCCATATTTAATAATGGCCCTGTTAAACAGCAGGATGACGATGCTGTCAATTGTTGCCATTAGAAATGAAGGTATGCCTATTTTCAGGATCTCTCCAAAACGTATAAAATCTATTTTAAAGTCAGCAGTTTTGAAATGAAAAATACTCCTGCTTGACATAAAGTAAGAAATTATATATATAACTGCAACAGTCTGGCTGATGACAGTGGCAATTGCTGCGCCTCTTACCCCCATTTTAAATACAAAAACAAAGATTGGATCAAGTACCATATTTAAAACTGCACCAGTAATTGTGGGATACATAGCGGCCCTCGGTTTTCCTTCTGCCCTGATTATTATCCTTGATGCAGCATCAAACGAATAAAGAACAAACCCTATGAGAATAATTGAAGCATAGTCTTTGGCAAACGGTAAAACATCAGGCGAAGCTCCGAAGAACACAAGGAGTCTTCCAAGGAAAATATAAGTGGGGGCCATAACTGCAATGCTTATTATAAAATTTAAAATAATTGCATTTGCAGCAGTCTTAACAGCCATATCTTTGTTGCCTGCACCAAGGGAGCGCGAAATAATCGAACCAGAGCCTGTGCCTACCATAAACCCTATGGCCCACATTATTATCTGTATTGGAAGCACAATTGTAAGCCCGGCAATTGCAAGCGGGCCGACACCTTTTCCAACAAAGATAGTGTCGACCATATTATATAAAGCTCCGAAGACAAGGGCTATGATGGAGGGATATGAAAACTTAAATAAAAGCGGCCTTAAACTGTCGTTTAATAACTGTTTTCTTTGTTCTTCCATTTAAAACAATCAGAGGAATCTTTCAAAGCGGTCTTTTTTAACTTTACAGATGGGGCAGACCTCCGGAGGTCGCTGTCGGGCGCAAAGATATCCGCATACCTTGCATCTCCAAACCGGTGTGGAAANNCTTTTCAGGTTTTTGATATCTTCTCTCAGGGATAGATTTAAGCTTTTTTGTTTTATCAATGATTTCCTGATTTACATACAAACCGCAATAGCATGCGCCGTAATCATTTATATCCGCATCCCTGTAATCACAGGGGCATATTATATCCCTGTCTTTTTCAATTACTCCGGTTGAAAGCCTGCAGGGGCAGGATTGGTACTTATACCTGTTTTCATTTATTAATAAACCCTTTATAAGGTCCTTTGTAAACTGTTCGTCAGGATTTAAATGATAGCCGTAATCTTCTGCATCCTTTTTAAGCTTTTCATATAACTTATCTATGCCTGCCTGTAGAATTTCCATTAAATCTCCTAAAATAAAAATTTATTTTTCAAATTTCTCCCTGATTTTATGCTCATCAAATCCCACGATGCAATCTTTGCCGTCAATTACCATTGTTGGAAACCCGCCGGCAGGGTTATACTTTCTTATTTCCTTTAATGCTTCCTGTTGGTCGTCATTTTCAAGAAGATCAACATCTATACAATTGTATTCAACACCCAGCTCGTTTAAAAGCTTTTTGGTCTTGCCGCACCATATACAGGTGCTTAGGGCAAAAAGCTTTATATCGCCCTTATTTTTGCCTTCAATGTGTTTTGCTTGGATAACCATGATTTACCGCCCTTCAGAAATAAAATATTGTTTTTTAATTAACTCCAATAAAATACCGTATAAAATACCTGATTCTTAGTTTTGCACGGATTTACCACAGGACTAAATACATTATAAAATCAGAATCAAAAAATTACTATTATAATAAAACAGTAATTTTAGAAATACTTGTAAGGATTCACAGGGGCTCCATTTACCCTGACTTCAAAGTGAAGATGCGGTCCTGTTGTAAAGCCTGTTGAGCCGACATACCCGATAATCTGCCCCTGCTTTACCTTCTGGCCGGTTTGCACTGCAAATCCCGACAGGTGTGCATATAATGTTGCCAGTCCACCTCCGTGGTATATAAGGACAGCATTTCCATATCCNNATGTTAACTCCTGTTATGGGGCTGACCCTCATACCGAAACTGCTTGTAAGAATACCTTTTGCAGGGAATGCAATCTTTCCTGGCGCTGCTCCATATCTTAGAGCCTCAAGTTTTTTTGTTACTTCCTTTTCTTTCGCTTCCAACTGCTTTTCCATTGCAATAAGGGACTCTTCATTTGTCCTGGTCCGGCTAAGCAGATTCTTTTTTTCAACATAGATCGCATCAATTTCACTTTTTTTCTTTTCGGCTTCACCAATCAGCACGTCAAGGTTTTTTTTCTGGCCCCTTTCCTCTGATTTTAGCCGCTCTATGTTTTCCTTTGAATCTTCAGTTTCCTGCCTGATTTTTGCAACTTCTCTTACGATTTTCAGGTCCTGCAGTGCAAAAAGATTCATTAATTTAAAGTTGGTGAAAAGTTTTAAAAAACTGTTGGATTCAAAAAGAAGCTCCATTAAGTTCTGGTTTCTGTTCTTATAAATGACAGAAACCCTTTTACTTAGTATGTTGTTTTTTTCTATAAGAGTATTCTCTGCATCACTTAGATCCTTTTTCTTGATCACGAGCTCAATCGTCAGCCTATCAATTTCAGTCTTTATTGTGGATGCTTTTTCATTTAAAGAATCAAGCTCTGATAATGCACTGACCAGCGTTTCTTCTACTTTGTTTACCTGTGAAGTATATACGGATTCAGCCTTTTTTGTCTTTTCAATTTCCTTTTGGGTATTTGTTCTTTCGTTTTTTACTCTTTCAAGCTCTTCTTCAAGAGTATCCGGAAAGATTTTATTTGGAGGAGAAAAATAAACAATCGAGTTAAAGCAGGCAAAAACAAAAACTGCAAGAAATGCAGAAATAAAATATTTAATTTTAAACCCCGCTCTTTGCTTCGATAATGGCTTCATTTTAGGCTTCGATTTTAACAACGGTAATATTTAGTTAAATATTATTTACTATGATGTTTATATATTTTAATATAATAATAATTATACTCTTAGCTACACAATTAATGCAAAATTTTTTATAGAATTATAAAAATCTAAAAATTAATAAAATTTTGGTAAATATAATGTATTATGATTGAAGAAACTTTATGCATATATGCAGCATCAGCAATTTCTTTAAGTGAACAGAAAAGAATCTGAAGTGGAATTTGTACAATAATAATGAGAGATAAAGGCAATAATAATAAAAACATTAATAAGGGTAATTTAAAATTTACTGCCGCTGTGTGCCAGTTAAAAGTAACGGACAATAAAACACATAACTTAAATGGCGCGCAAAAGATGATAGAGGAGGCTGCGCTGAGAAACGCTGATATAATAATCCTGCCGGAAATGTTTAACTGCCCGTATGATTCTACTTATTTTAAGAGGTTTTCTGAGGACTATCCCGGTGAAACAACAGGTTTGCTTTCAATGCTTGCCGCTCTTCATTCTGTATATATTGTTGGAGGCTCCATTCCCGAGTGTGACAAAGACAGAAACAGAATTTACAATACTTCATATTCATTTGACAGGAAGGGCGCTCTCATAGGCAGACACAGGAAAATCCATCTTTTTGATGTTGATGTCGAAGGAGGAATCAGTTTTAATGAATCGGAAACCATTACAGCCGGAAGTGACATGACCGTAATCGAAACAGAGTTTTGCAAAATCGGCATAGCAATTTGCTATGATATGCGCTTTCCTGAACTCATTAGGAAAATGGTTTTAAGCGGCGCACAAATAATTGCTGTACCCGCAGCCTTTAACATGACAACAGGCCCTGCCCACTGGCGCCTTCTTGCAAGGACAAGAGCCCTTGATAACCAGGTTTATTTTATTGCGGCATCGCCAGCCAGGGACAAAACAGCTTCCTATGTTGCCTATGGCCACTCACTTGTTGCAAACCCATGGGGCGACGTTATATCAGAAGCCTCAGAAAAGGAAGAGATTATTATTTCTGAAATCGACCTCGGTTTTGTTAACAAAATAAGAAAAGAGTTTCCGCTGCTAAAACACAGGAGAGAAGATGTATACAAAACAAAGTAAGAGATTTACGAAATAATGTAAGAGATTTAAAGAGCAAAGCAAGGATTTTCAGTATAAAGTTGAGATTTACGAAATAATGTAAGAGATTTA
>PMCC01000103.1 GCA_003155275.1 Actinomycetota bacterium
TTTTTATATTTATTGGATCAAATTTATGTGCCATATCATCCTACTGCCTTTACATTTTTATTATATATTTTATATTACTTCGTAATTTTTTTTACACTGCACACCGTGACCAGCCTGATTATAGCAATTTCATTTTTTTTCTGTTGATTACTATAGCCAGGATAAACATTATCATAAGAAGTGAGATATCTATATAAAACACGCTGTTTTTGGAGCCAAGCTGGTAGAGAAAATAAAATATAATAAAGAGAGTGAATGTTTTTAAAAAAATATCCCTAAAGCCCCGCAGACAACAAATACCAACCCTGCCATAAGAACCTTTTTAAAACCCAGGATATCAATGAGGTTATTTAAAATGACAGCTACTGTAAAAACAGCAACCAGCGAAAATGAGATTGCAGCGCCAATCCTGTCAAGACCGATATTTAAATCTTTGGCAATAATCGGAATAAGGGGCCCAGTAATCCCGGCAGCAATACCAAGAAGCAACCTCTGGGCAAAGGAATATATTAATATTTTTCCGGAATTTACTTTGGGAAAATCCACGTTCTTCCCGGCTGGTCGGATAATCATTGGCGCTTCTGTCTGTCACACTCTTTTTAGTTTAATACCTATATGATTCTAATACAATCTTCATACAATTCTTATAAAATTCTTCCCGCTTTATTGCTGGCGAATAACTCTTTTTTCTGCTCTATTTCCTGTTGAAATTGGTCTTTAATGTTTTTTAATCCAATTTCTAATATAGTTATCCGCCAGGGCCAAATTATTCAATCATATATAGTGTTGTAACACTGCCGGGAGCGACCAAATCTTTTTTTAAGCTTTGACTGTTTTATCAGTAGTTTTTTTGACCTTTTTTTTCTCTTTGTCCCTTGGACTCTTCCCACCCATTTAAGACACCTCCATTTTTATAAAAATGATAATCCGGTAAAATACCTTAAGTTTTTTAGTAGTCTATTCTAACCCCAATTTTTCAGGTTTCAGTTCTTTTTTAATAAACTGACAATATTAAAGATTATCTCTTTCTCCCTTAATTCTTCTTTTGTTTTTTTAAGCATTCAAATCCCTGATATTTTGTAAACATGAAATAACTTTAAAATTACTCTGATTCAAATAAAGTTCCCGGTTATAACTCTAATAAACTCACTTAATTTTACCAAAAACAATCAGGTTATTCCAATTCATTCGCTTTTTTCTTATAAAATGCAAGATTACCCATGTTACCTCCCTTATAAAAATATTTTTTATAATGCCTTTTAAAACTGAAGTTCCCCAGTGATAGGTTTTATCCGAAACCCAGGCATAATTATCAAATTAAAATAAAGTGACGGCGTTTTTGCCAATCAGTATAAATACCGAAGGCACCACAACCATGGCAATGTTAAAAAGTGCAAGGACTGAGATAATAAACACGTTTAACTTTGGCGCCTTTATTTTGGCAGCTGCGGCGTCTCCTTCATATTTAATGAAATACATGTGCCTGATTATATTTACATAGTACCAGAGCGATACTACACTCGTAAGCACCCCTATAATGACAAGCCAGGTAAGGTTGGCCTCAACACCTGCTTTAAAGACAAATAATTTGCCTATAAACCCTGCAAACGGCGGAATACCCACCATGGATATCATAAATATTATCATGCATATTGAAATAAACGGGTTAGTATACCCCATTCCTGCAAATGCCTTTATTTCCTCCGATTTCCTTGTCCTTTCCACAAGCATTGCAACTGAAAATGCTCCAAGGTTCATTGCAATATATGCCATGAGATATACAAAAACGGCCCATTGCGCATCCATTGTTGCGGCGGCAAAACCAATCAGCATATATCCTGCATGTGAGATGCTTGAATATGCCATAAGCCGCTTAAAATTCTTCTGGGGCAGCGCCATAAAGTTGCCGAGTATAAAGCTCAGCATTGAAAGGATTATTATAAATAAAATTATCCAGACCGAGTCCTTAAACCTGCTTATTCCTATAAACAAAAACCTTATCAGCCCTGAAAAAGCCGCAAGTTTTGCAATTGTCGTAATGAGCGTGGTTATAATCGTTGGGGAACCCTCATAAGTGTCGGGGGCCCACCAGTGAAACGGCGCTGCACCGATTTTAAACCCGAAACCGATTAGTGCCATTATAGTGCCTACTATAAGTAAATAGCTGTTGCTTAAAAGATCCCTGTTTATTATGATCTGCGCAATCTCCTTAAGGTTTATCTCCCCTGTTGCCCCATATATCAGGGAAAAACCGTATGCAAGGATGGCAGAGGCAAGCACCCCCAGTATAAAATATTTAAGCGATGCTTCATTTGAGCGCTCATTCATCTTCTCGTATCCTGCAAGTATATATGTCGGGATGCTTACCAGCTCAAGTGATAAAAAAAGCATTATAAGATCCCCTGAAGAGCTCATGAGCATTGTGCCCACAGTCACCATCATAATCAGAAAATAAAACTCTCCAAGGTTTCTTTTAATATAAACGCTTTCTTTAACATAACCAACAGAAAGCCCGACTATTATAAGTGCCGTTATAAGCGTAAAAATCCTGAAAAAGCTTGAGAAATTATCAACAACAAATGAGTTATTAAAGGCAGAGGCGGGGTTATAGAAATTAAATGCAAACACGGCGCCAATAGCCAGCACAATACCTGCGGTAATAACAGGAGCTATAGCCCTGTCGAATTTCTTTCCAATAAACACTGAAAGCATCAGGACAAGCAGCCCAAAACCGGTCACTATCAGCTCAGGTATTATTGAAATCAAATCTATAACCATTTTATAACCTCAGGTTTCTATACCTTTATATCCCTAAAATATAAGTCACAGACGCATTTATCATATTTATAAGCGGTGTGGGGAAAACACCTACAATTATAATAATGACTATCAATGGCGTCAGCGTTATAACTTCAAGCCATGACAGCTTTTTTAATTCTCCAAGTTTTTCGTTTGCTTTCCCGAAAATAACTCTTTGGAGCATCCATAAGAGATATGCGGCTCCCAGGACTATTCCAAGAACAGCAAGGCAGACCATTACTTTTGAAAATATATTGCCTTTATTAAATGTGCCAAAGAGCACTAAAAACTCACCCCAGAAACCTGACAGGCCCGGAAGGCCAAGGGATGCAAAGGAAGTAAATGCCAGAATGCCTGCCCAGAGGGGCATTTTGTTTGCAAGCCCTCCCAGTTCTGAAATCTGCCTTGTGTGGGTCCTTTCATATATCATGCCGACCAGCAAAAAGAGCATACCAGTAATACAACCATGGTTAAACATCTGCAGAACAGCGCCGTTTATTGCGGTTGGGGTTAGCGATGATATGCCTAACATCACAAACCCCATGTGCGATACTGATGAAAACGCCACTAGCCGTTTTAAGTCTTTCTGTATAAGGCTTGCAAGCGCGCCGTAAATTATCCCGATAATCGACAGAATGGCAATTGCAGGAGCCCAGGCCCTGGCGGCATCCGGAAGTATTGGAATACTTATCCTTATAAAACCATAACAACCCATCTTAAGCAAGATCCCTGCAAGCAGGACACTGCCGGCAGTCGGCGCTTCAGTGTGAGCGTCAGGCAGCCATGTGTGGAACGGAAACATCGGNNACTTTGATTGCAAATCCCATGAAAAGCAGCAAAAAGATCCAGTTTTGCATATTTGGCGCAATATTGGATTTTGTAAGTTCAAGTATGCTAAAACTATTTAAGCCTGAGTTAAAATAAATCATTAATATGCCGACAAGCATTAGTACGCTTCCGAAAAGTGTATATATGAAAAACTTGGTGGCTGCATACATCCTGTTTGAGCTCCCCCATATCGAAATGAGAAAATACATGGGAAGAAGCACAAGTTCCCAGAAAATGTAAAATAGGATAAAATCCAGTGAAACAAAAACACCTATCATTCCGGTTCCCAAAAGAAGCAGGAGGGCATAAAATACTTTGGGTTTTAAGTTTATGTTCCAGGAAACCAGAATGCTTACAACCATTAAAAGACTGGTTAAAAATACAAAAGGCAGTGAGATTCCGTCAACACCCAGATGATAGAAAATGTTTACTCCCGGTATCCACCTGTACGTTTCTTCAAACTGCATCGAACCCTGGGCGCTGTTAAAATTAATCCACAAAACAACGCTTAAGCCAAGCATTATCAGTGTTGTAATCAGCGCTATCAATCTTGCGCTTTTCTCGCCCCTGTTTGGCACAATAGCAATAATCAGCATCCCCAGAATTGGTATGAAAGTAATCATCGATAATATGTTAAAACCCATCCATAGCCTCCTGTACTTTAAAGAATTGGTCCATATGTTTTTTTAATCTTATCTGAAGCCGGTCCTGATAATTATATATATTATATATACTGCAAGGACTGCAAACATTACTATTGCGTATCCTGAAATATTTCCTGTCTGCAGAAGCCTTAATCTTTTGCCGTTGTTATACGTCTCTTTGGCGGTCCAGTTTACAAATCCATCAATGACCCCCAAATCAAAAAGATGCACTCCTTTGGAGATTGCAACCGTTGCCTTGCCCGTGAAGTTTACAAACCCGTCAATGACATTCTTGTCAAACCAGTTTACAAGATGTGCTAATTTTATCCCGGGCCTTACAATTGCTTTTGAATAAAACTCGTCCATATAATATTTGTTAACAAGTATTTTGTGATATGGTTTTGTAAACCTGTAGAGCCAGTCTTTCGGAACAGATTTTTTACCATACATAAGATATGCAAGAAGAATACCGCTCAGCGCAACAATCACAGATATTATCATGGGGATAAAATTAAACGCGGCCTCTTTGACATGCATGCCGTTTTTTATAAATTCACCGAAACTTATTTCCTTGCTTATAAATGGCGCGCCGATATACCCCGCTATGATTGCCAGTACTGCAAGCACTATAAGCGGTATTGTCATCGTTTTAGGGGACTCATTCGCATGTTCTGCTGCATGGCTCTGTTTTCCCCCAAAAACAACAAATACAAGCCTGAACATATAAAAAGCAGTCAAAAATGCAGTAATTACCCCCACAGCAAAGAGCACATACTGTCCCGTACCAAATGCAAATCCGAGTATTTCGTCCTTGCTCCAGAAACCTGCGAGAAGAGGAAACCCTGACAGGGAAAGCGAGCCCGCTACAAATGTCCAAGCCGTTGTCTTCATTTTTTTTGCAAGACCGCCCATTTCAGTTATATCCTGGGTTCCGGTTGCATGTATTATGCTTCCGGCGCCCAAAAACAGTAGAGCTTTAAAAAATGCATGTGTCATAAGATGGAAAAGGCCGGCTACATATGCGCCCATTCCAAGTGCAAAAATCATATATCCAAGCTGGCTTATTGTTGAATATGCCAGTATCTTTTTAATATCATTCTGGACTACGGCGATTGTTGCCGCAAATATGGCAGTAAATGCCCCGACAAATGCAACTACCGTCATTGCCTGGGGGGAGGCGGAAAATAACGGGAAGCTTCTTCCTACAAGGTAAACACCTGCTGCAACCATTGTAGCAGCATGTATCAAAGCACTGACCGGTGTCGGGCCCTCCATGGCGTCAGGTAGCCATACATGCAGGGGAAACTGAGCAGATTTTCCAACTGCTCCCGAAAACAATAATATGGATATTGCGGTAAGGATTCCCGGAGAAATTCCGCCATTTGTAACTTTGGCGAACACTTCCCTAAATGCAAGAGAACCGGTGGTTAAAAATAAAAGCAGGATACCAATCATCATTCCGACATCGCCGACCCTTGTTGTAAGAAATGCCTTCTTTGCCGCATCACTTACGGATTGCTTCTCGTACCAGAAACCAATCAATAGATATGAGCAAAGCCCCACAAGCTCCCAGAATATATACATTTGAAGATAATTGTCTGCAAGTACCAACCCGAACATTGAAGCGCTGAAAAGCTGGAGATAGACAAAGAACAGCCAATATCTGCTGTCGCCATGCATGTAGCCTATGGAATAAAGATGGACAAGAAAACTTACAATGGAGACTACGACCAGCATCATTGCGCTAAGTCCGTCTGCGAGCATGCCAAAATTAATGGAAAATTTGGCAGTTATAAACCAGTTCATACTAATGGAAAAAGAGCCAGCCATATAAACAAGATAAACACAATAAAAGGAAAGCAATATGCAAACTCCAAGAATCACGGTGGAAAGTTTCGCGCCAATGTTTCCAAACCTCTTACCCAGCAAAAGAGCTATTACAAAACCCATAAACGGCAAAAGTGGAATGAACCATATTATCTGTGTCAATTCTTGCCCTTCCTTATACCCTCTAAAACATTAAAAAACACTTTTTGATTAAAGCCTACCACTTCAGTATATTCATATTATCTATATCAACAGTATTCTTCTTTCTGTAAACAGAAAGGATGATAGCAAGCCCGACCCCCACTTCACATGCAGCGACAACAATTATAAAAACTGCAAACATCTGTCCCGTCATTTTATCCGGTGTCGTAAAAGCGGAAAAGGCTATCAGGTTAATCAGCGCAGCATTTAATATAAGTTCGATGGAAAGAAGGATATGCACAAGATGCCTTCTTGTCAGGACTCCGTAAATGCCTATCCCTAATAGGACCGCTGACATGACCAAAAAATATAAAAGTTTTAATTCAAAACCCAATTGAAGATGCATTTAATTTTCGCCTTTCTGTCCTTCACCTTTGGCATCATCAGTATCAGGTAAAACATCCCCCACCATGGTTTCTGAACTGCCTGCCAAATTGCTGCCTATATTCTTGTCGATTGCCGCAATATCCTGCACCCCCTGGTTTGCCAGAACATTATTTTCATTATTTTGATTACCAGTATTGCCAGCATCGATACTTTTCTGCCCGACAACAGTCTCGCTTTCGGTTTGAAGTTTTTCTTTCATTGCAATCACTATGGAACCGACTAGCGCAGTAAGAAGAAGGATGGAAGCAATTTCAAAAGGAAGAGTGTATTTTGTAAACAGAATACCAGAAAAATCTTTAATGGAGCTTATTTTCAAAGCAGTTGCATTTTCTGCGACTGTGTCAATTTTTGAATATGAGAAAACCAATGTAAGGCTTACAAAAAGAATGACGGCTGTAAGTGCGGCAAAAACTTTCTGGTTATTTGAAATATTGGTATCTTCCCCGACTTTTGTCCTTGTAAGCATCAGTGCAAAGAGTATTAGCACTACTATCGAGCCTATATATACAAGTACCTCTACCGCTGCCAAAAACTCTGCACGCAGCATAATAAAGTACATCGCAACACACAATAGGGTTGCTGCAAGATAGAATGCTGAATGCAGGATATGTTTTCCGGTGATAACCATTATCGCCGAAAAAATAAGGATAAAACTAATTATTAAAAATAAAATAAAAGCTAAAATGTCCTACTCCTTTTTTATGCTATATCAATTAAATCAATTTTTTATTTAAGCCAGCTCCCCGAGCTTAAGAACCTGCCTCAAGGCTAAGAACGGCCTCATCGTCATTAAGAACTGGCCCCATCAGCATCCCTTGAAGCCGGGGTTTTCTCCTCAACAATATATAAGCTCTTCATTGCCAGTTTTTCTTTTTCCCATATAAAATCCTGCCTGCTGTAACCTATGTGCTCTGAGTCCTGCGTCATTTCAAGAGCATCAAAAGGGCAGACATCAATGCAGATCCTGCAAAACATGCATAACCCATAATTTACTGTATATATCTCGGGTTGTTTTTCGCCTTCTTTTTTTGTAACTTCAATACATCGCTGAGGACAGTTTTTTTCACAGATCCCGCATCCTGTACATTTATAAACTACAGGGTCAAAACTTGTGACTCTCAGCTTGATTAATCCCTGGCCCCTGTCACCGATACGCACCCTTTCATAAGGATACATAATCGTGACCGGCCTTGAAAAAAATGCCCTGAGCGTTGTTTTTAATCCTTTCAGCAATCCGACACCTAACAATTAAACACCTCTAAATTTATCAACCATTAATACAATAACACCTGTAACAAAGAGATTTGCCAGGGAGAGCGGCAGAAGGACTTTCCAACCGAAATTCATAAACTGGTCTATCCTGAATCTCGGAAAGGTAGACTTTATCCACATTACTATAAAAATCAATACATAAGTCTTTACAAGAAAGAAAATCGTACCATAGACCGGATTTGTAAACGGGAGCCATCCGCCAAGAAAAAGAAGTGCTGCAAGGGCGCATACTATAAAAAGATTTACAAACTCCGCCAGGAAAAATGCCGCAAACCGAAATCCGCTGTATTCAACATTAAAACCGGATACAATCTCTGATTCAGCCTCCGGTATATCAAAAGGGGTGCTGTTTATTTCTGCAAGTGATGCGCAGCCAAAAATAAAGAACCCTACAAGCTGCGGAACTATATACCAGATATGCTGCTGCGCCCTGACTATCTCACTTAAGTTCATGCTTCCTGACATCATTACAACACCCATCGCAGAAATCAGCATCGGTATTTCGTAAGACATCATTTGAGCCGCGCTACGCACACCTCCAAGCAACGCGTATTTATTGTTTGAACCCCAACCGGCCATTAGCAGAGCAATTATTGACAGGCCCATTATTGCAAGGACAAAAAACAAGCTTATCTCAATATTGGTTGCAACAATCTTTTCTGCAAATGGCAGGAACACAAAAGCCATCAGGCTCGGAACAAAAATTATCATTGGCGCCCAAATAAAAGTCCATCTGTCCACTCCGGAAGGTATTATGTCTTCCTTGCCTAAAAGCTTTATGGTATCAAACACTGTCTGCCAAATTCCGTGGGGTCCATGGTGGCGGGGCCCACGCCTGTACTGCATATGGCCCATTATTTTTCGAAGCATCCAGATAAGGATAAGAGCAGTGATAAAAATAAAAAGGAACGCTATCACCAGCTTTAACAACGCCCATAAAAGTATGCTCCACCAGACCACCTGAGTCTCCTTTAAAAACTTAAAAAATCACTCTGAAAAATTTTAAAATCTATGTTTAGCTAATAATTTTTTAGACAAGAATTGCTATCAGTCATAATTTCTATCTGTCAAAATTGTTATCTGTCGCAGCTGCCCATTACCGTATCAAAACTTCCCAGGATAACTATCGCATCAGCAATATAATTTCCGCTTGCCGCAAAATTAAGCATATTTATATGGCTGAAGGAAGGGGTCCTGATTTTAAGCCTGTAAGGGTTTTTATCTCCTTTGCTGACAATATAAAAACCTATTTCTCCTTTGGTCCCTTCATTCCTTACATACACTTCCCCCTCAGGAGGTTTTATAATTCTTGGCACCTTTACGGTAAAATCACCTGAAGGCAGGTTGTCGAGCGCCTGCGCCACTATTCTCATTGACTGCTTTATTTCTTCCATTCTGACAAGATATCTGTCATATACGTCCCCGTTTGTTCCCACCGGGATATCAAAATCATATTTTTCATATCCGCTGTAAGGCTCTACTTTTCTTATGTCGAACTTAACTCCGGAGCCTCTCAGTGTCGGTCCGCTTGCCCCCCAGTTAAAAAGGTCTTCCTTTTTTAAGATTCCTACATTTTTTAACCTCTTTATAAATATCTCATTTCCGGTGATAAGCTCTTCATACCTTTTGAGCTTTACAGGAAACTCTTTATTGAATTTGTCAAAGTAAGTCTTAACGGTCGATCGTATATCTTCCCTTACTCCGCCAATTGTTATGTAGTTAAAAGTCAGCCTGCCGCCGGCCATAATCTCAAAAATATTTAGAATCGTTTCCCTGTCAAGAAACCCGAAAAGAAGCGGAGTAAATGCTCCTGTCTCCAAACCCATAGCTCCAAAAAAAATAAGGTGCGCCGCAATCCTGTTAAGTTCCGCACAAATGACCCTTATCGCCTGGGCACGCGGAGGAGCTTCTATATCCATTAGTTTTTCCACGGCAAGGCAGTAGCAGAGTTCATTATTTAGGCCCCCCGTGTAATCAAGCCTGTCCACAAGAGGCTTAAACTGCACGTAAGTCCTGTTTTCAGCTATTTTTTCTATGCCCCTGTGAAGATAACCTATAACAGGATCTATATCTATTATTCTTTCGCCGTCTATTTTAGCAATAAACCTGAAAACTCCATGAGTTGAAGGATGGTGGGGTCCGAAATTAACCTCCATATAATCTTTGGGTAAATCATCCAGTAAAATTTCGGCTTCGTCATACATTTTTTAAAAACCCGCTATTCAAATCAACTGCCTGATACGCCCGTCAAATCCGATATTAATATCAGCATTTTTTATATTTATCACTTAATAATTAACAATAAAAAAAAGAAAAATATGCCTTAAAATTATGAATAATCCCTCTCGGATAATTCCTTATTCAAATTTCTCCGGAGGTATATATTCCCTTTCCTCCCACTTTATCTCAAAATTTTTCCTGAGAGGGTATCCGTCCTCGTCTCCTGCAAGCAGGAGATGCTTTAAATTCGGATGGTCCATGATATCAATCCCAAACATTTCCGCCGTTTCTCGCTCGTGCCAGTCTGCGCCCCTGTAAATGGAACAGACTGAATCAACAACAGGTTTCCGGCCGTCAAGCTTTACCTTAATAATTATGGACCAGTTATTTTTAAAAGAATAAAGGCAATAGACCATTTCAATATATTCCACATAATCAACGGCAGTGAGAAATTTTATATATTCAAAACTGAGTTCAGCGTCACTGTTTAAAAGTGAGCAGAATTTTTTGATATCTGCCGAGTCGATTTCACAAAAAAGCTGCTCTTTAAATTCAGAAAATTTAACTGCAACCCCTGCTGTTTCTGCCTTTGGCTGGATGGCGGCAATTACATCCCGGTTATCCGTTTTTTTATATTCGTAATTGATTATTTCCATATAAATATATTCAGTACTGACTATTTAATGACTAACGTCTGCCCTCTAACAATATTTTTTTAGCTCCAGCTTATTTGATGACTATTGTCTGCCCTTTAACCACATTCTTTAATTCCAGCAGACCCTTAAATAGAGCTTCCGGCCTAGGAGGGCAGCCCTGCACATAAACATTTACCGGTATGACTTTGTCAACTCCCTGAACCACACTGTATGAATCATAAAAAGGCCCGCCCGTAATGGCGCAAGAACCCATGGCAACCACATATTTTGGTTCAGCCATCTGTTCGTAAAGCCTTTTTACGACAGGTGCATACTTCCTTGTTATAGTTCCCGATATGATTATCATATCAACCTGCCTGGGTGAGGCCCTGAAGAACATGCC
>PMCC01000077.1:0-5635 GCA_003155275.1 Actinomycetota bacterium
TCAGATTTAAATAATACTACAAGAACATTAAACAGAATAGAGATTATCATGAAATTTTTATTGTGGAATTATACTTAGATTGGCTATACCCGTTAGTGAAATCTCGAATCATTTTTTAAGAATTCTTGCAGATTTGAAGGTTATAAACCCAATTTATCTTTAGAGATAATCTGAAGGCCATTGTTCCCATCAGCAAGGTAAACATTTTTCTCGTCTACAAATAGATCAGACGCATATCCTTTAGTATTAAAATTAAAAAGGAATTCTGGGTTAGCTTTATCTTTTATAGATATTATCTGCAGGCCACTATTGCCATCAGCAACATATGCAATATCATTATAAACAAAAACAGCATTGGCATATCCATTTGTATCTATCTGGCTTTCAAGATAAGGATTTTTAGTGTCCTTAATATTTACTATAGCAAGTCCGTCATTCCCATTTGCAAGGTATACAAAATCTCCAGATACAAAAATACCATATGACCATCCTTTTAAAAAATTCTTTTGAGATATTAATTTATTATTTTCATCTGCTTCACTTATTTGTATGCCACTTTCAATAACATCTCCTCCGCAAAGAAACATATAATTTGAATAAATAATACTGTTTTTTACCATAATTCCGGTAACATGAGGCCTTTCACAATAATTGGAATTCGAGGGATTGTCTGAAATATTTTTTGAACAGCCTAGCAGCATGGAAACGGCTAAAATTAAGACTAAAACTACAATTAATATAATTTTTTGATTTCTTAGTTCATACATTATTTTTCACCTAATTTATAATTATTTTTAAAATTTAAATGTTTTTTGCTTATCCCGATAATAATATTGTTATTATGTAAGCTGTAAAGGTATTATTAGCATCTTTTCCTATTTCTATCAATGTTAGATATTTAATCAAATATATTCCATGATACCGCCATAATTATTGATAAAAAACAATGAGACCATTCTGGAATTAAACGCTGATAAGATGAATAAAAAATAATATACTTAAAATATTTGTTAAATGGTTCTCATCAGTTATTCTATCTTAACTTTTTTTAGTATACAATTAATGAATGTAAAAAGGGAGGTAATAAATGCAGGATTTTAATTTTGATATAAATTTTAACTTGGAAAATAAGGTTGCTCTAATAACTGGTGCAGGACGGGGTATAGGAAAATCAATTGCCCAATTGTTTGCAGCAAAAGGCGCAGACCTTATTCTAGTAGGAAAGAGTAATAATGTGGTTAATGTCGCAAAAGAAATAAATGAATCAGGCAGAAATTGTATCCCACTGGTTTTTGACCTAACCATAGAGGAAAATATAAAAAAAATAGTCAAAACTGCAATAAGTGAGTTTACAAGGATTGATATTCTTGTAAATAATGCAGGTATTGTTTTCCTTGATGAGGCCGCGGTCATGCCCAAAGAGAATTGGGATAATACAATTGCCCTTAACCTTACAGCACCATTTCTGCTTTCCCAGGTTGTAGGCCGGGAAATGATAAGAAGAGAATATGGAAGGATAATTAATATAGCATCTCTTGCAGGAGTGCTTGGTTATGACAAGCGTGCTGCTTATTGTTCAAGCAAAGCTGGGATCATAGGTCTTACAAAAGCGCTTGCTTTCGAATGGGCTAAATATAATATCTGTGTCAATTCCATATCTCCAACAGTCACCATGACTGAAATGGCCGAGGTTGCATGGGCTGGCAAAAAAGGCGAAGAAATGAAAAGAAAAATACCGCTTGGACGTTTTATTTATCCGGAAGAAGTTTCTGCAGTTGCTGCGTTTTTGGCCAGCGATGCTGCAAAAATGATCACTGGTACAAATATAATTATTGATGGAGGATATTCTATAAATTAAACTGCACACAAAGCAAATAGGTTCTTTTTATATTCATCATAATATTTTTTATCACAATCACCAATAATTAAAGTTAATCCGGCATCAGACACATAATTTTTATATACTGCTCCAGCATCAAGACCACAAATCATTTTACTGAAGTAATACAGGGTGTATCTTTCAGGGTTTAAAGAATATTTTCATTTTTTAATTTGGATTATAGGATAGAGTTGATAAATATTGCAGCTTATAATTAAGGTAACTTTGGCTGGCCACCTTATGCGAAGTTAAAACCAATTTATTGAGCTCAAGTGGGGATATTTTTATACCAAAACTGGGTTTTTAAGTTTAATTAATATCAACCCTTCCATACTACTCACTATATATTGGCTACCCCGGGTAGTGCAATTTCAAATCTTTTTTTAAGGATTTGATCAGTCTGAAAGTACTGTTTGTTTTTATTTAGAGGGTTTATTTTTTTAATATGAATCGTTGATCCAATTGCAATAATAATGATACAACTATTACCCAAAATATATCTGTAACAAAAATAGAAATTTTTACTTTTTTTTTACGATTTTGAAACTAATTTTTACTTTATAATGAAAATTTAAAAATTATAATCTTCTCTATCATTAAGAGGTTAATTAAATTTATAATTCGAAAAAAAACTATTGTTTCTTTAATGAGTACATTAAGAAAATTTAGAGGTATCTATGTTTGATTTGATTTTAACAGGAGTAATCACACTTGGATTGATAGTATTTTTATTTTATTGCCTGATTAAAGCTGAAAAAATTTGATATTTTTTTAAAGGGGTATTTGTGTTTTTTGATATTCTTCAAATAATAGTTTTTCTCCTGGTAGTGGTTGGTATTGCAATCCCTCTGGGGATATATATGAAAAAGGTTTATTCTAATGAGAGAACCTTTATATCCCGGTTAATTGCTCCTATAGAAAATTTTATATATAGAATTTTAAGGATAAATCCTCTGGAAGAAATGAACTGGAAACAATATGCAGGTTCGCTTCTTACCTTTAATGTACTTGGTATTTTAATCTTAATGGCAATACTGATGTCACAAAAATACCTGCCTCTTAATCCTCAGGGATTTGGTGGAATGAATTTCACACTTGCATTAAATACAGCAACCAGCTTTGTAACAAATACTAACTGGCAGGCATATTCCGGAGAATCAACCTTGAGTTACTTTTCCCAGATGACAGGGTTGACTGTCCAGAATTTTTTATCGGCAGCAACAGGAATGTGTGTAGCAATTGCACTTATTAGGGGACTTGTCAGGAAACAGACAAAACTTATTGGGAATTTCTGGTCCGATCTCGTTAAGTCGGTTTTATATATTTTACTTCCCATTGCAATAATTATTGCGCTTATTCTTGTTTCACAAGGAGCGATTCAGAATCTAAGCAATTATCATATTGTCACAACTTTGGAAGGAGCCAAACAAATCCTTCCAATGGGTCCTGTCGCATCCCAGGAAGCCATCAAAGAACTGGGAACAAATGGAGGAGGGTTTTTTAATGCAAACTCTGCCCATCCATTTGAGAATCCAAATGCAATTTCTAATTTTATTGAAATGATGTCAATACTTATTATCCCTATAGGGCTTGTCTTTACATTTGAAAGGATGACAGGAAATAAAAGGCAGGGATATGTAATTTTTTTTGCAATGCTAATTCTCTTTATTTTAATGTTTTCAACTATTTATTTCAGCGAAATTAAGGGCAATCCTCTACTTGCAAATTTAGGTATTGGAAGTCCTACTTCCTTTGAAGGTAAGGAAGTAAGATTCGGTATTATGAATTCATCATTATTTTCTACTATTACAACTGCTACTTCAACCGGTGCTGTAAATAACATGCACAGCAGCCTTACTCCTATCGGAGGCATGATCCCCCTTCTTCAAATTATGCTGGGTGAAGTTATTTTTGGTGGTGTAGGCGCAGGATTTTACTCTATTATGGTATTCGTATTATTTACAATATTTATTGTAGGTTTAATGGTAGGAAGAACACCTGAATATCTGGGTAAAAAAATCGAATCGTTTGAAGTTAAAATGGCAATTCTGGCAATCTTAATACCATCGGTAGTTATATTAATCGGAAGCGGCATTGCGTCTATTACCAATGCCGGCACTTCATCAATCTTAAATAAGGGTCCTCATGGTTTAACAGAAATGCTTTATGCATTTTCTTCAGCTGCAGGCAACAATGGAAGCGCTTTTGCCGGCCTTAATGCAAATACCGTATTTTATAATCTGGGACTGGCATTTACCATGTTTGCTGGAAGGTTTGGTTGTATAATTCCTGTTCTGGCAATATCCGGAAGCCTTTCAGATAAAAAAATAATACCTGAAAGTTCGGGTACATTTAAAACTACAACTGTAATGTTTGTTTTCCTTCTTATAGCAATAGTATTGATAATCGGTGCTCTTACATTTTTTCCTGCGCTTTCTCTTGGGCCATTAGTTGAGCACTTACAGTTATGGAGGTCTTAAAGAGATATTTTGGAAAGTAAAATTTTTGAAAAAAATAAAATTGTAGAAAAAAAGCAGAGCAGGATGAGTGGACGGATGATTCTTGAAGCTATCAGGGACTCATTCAAAAAACTAAATCCTGCAACATTATGGAGAAATCCTATAATGTTTATTGTTGAAATAGGCGCACTGCTCACAACTTACTTTTTTATAAAAAACATAATACTAAATGACCACGCAAGCTTTATTTTTAACCTACAAATCTCATTATGGCTATGGGTTACTGTACTTTTTGCCAATTTTGCAGAAGCAATTGCAGAGGGAAGGGGTAAGGCCCAGGCAATGGCTCTCAGAAAAACAAGAAAAGAGATAATTGCCAAAAGAATAGTAGACGGGAAAATTGTAGAAACCATATCTTCAAAATTGGTTAAGGGAGATATCATAATTGTTAGTGCAGGAGAAATTATCCCAAGTGATGGAGAAGTCATAGAAGGCATCGCCTCTGTGGATGAAAGTGTTATTACCGGTGAATCAGCACCAGTAATCAGGGAATCAGGAGGCGACAGAAGTTCAGTTGTAGGCGGTGCAAAAGTAATCTCCGATTGGTTAAAGATAAGAATAACTGCAAATCCAGGCGATACTTTTCTTGACAGGATGATCAGTATGGTTGAAAATGCAAAAAGGCAGAAAACCCCCAATGAAATTGCTTTAAATATACTCCTTATAGGGCTTACAATTATTTTTGTTTTTGTTGTTGAGTCGCTTCAGCAATTTGCAAAATATTCCATTGTCGCAGTATCCATACCTGTCCTCGTTGCATTACTGATATGCCTAATACCGACTACAATAGGAGGTTTGCTGAGTGCTATTGGAATAGCCGGAATGGATAGAGTCCTACGGAGAAACGTGATTGCCTTCTCAGGAAGAGCTGTTGAGGCTGCAGGTGACGTGGACATACTTCTGCTGGATAAAACAGGAACAATTACGCTTGGAAACAGGATGGCTTACGAATTTATACCTTTAAAAGATATATCAATCGAAGATCTTGCAAAGGCTGCGCAGTTGTCATCACTTGCAGACGAAACACCTGAAGGTAGAAGCATAGTTGCATTATGCAAGGATAAATATAATTTAAAACTTGAAGATTTAAGCTCAATGAACCCTGAATTCATACCATTCAGTGCTCAAACCAGGATTAGTGGGGTAAAAATCAATGAGAAGGAAACACTTAAAGGAGCGGTCGATGCTATAGAAAAGTACATTAATGAAAATGGTAAAATCATGCCGGAAGAAATTA
>PMCC01000077.1:5666-7641 GCA_003155275.1 Actinomycetota bacterium
GTTGAATCGGGAGTCGATGATTATATAGCACAGGCTACTCCTGAGACAAAACTAAAATTGATCAGGGAATTTCAAAGCCAGGGGCATCTGGTAGCCATGACAGGTGACGGGACCAACGATGCACCTGCACTTGCACAGTCAGATGTAGGACTTGCTATGAATACCGGGACACAAGCCGCTAAAGAGGCCGGGAATATGGTTGACCTGGATAGCAATCCAACAAAGCTGCTTGAAGTTGTAGAAGTTGGAAAACAGCTACTTATAACACGTGGAGCGCTAACAACATTTAGCATAGCAAATGATATAGCTAAATATTTTGCAATAATACCGGCAATGTTCATGGTGGCTTTTCCGGAACTATCCATATTGAATATAATGAGGCTTTCAAGCCCCCAGAGCGCAATTATGTCTGCAGTTATATTTAATGCAATAATAATAATAATTTTAATCCCTCTTGCACTGAGAGGTGTTAAATTCAGGCCTGCAAGTGCCAATGAAATAATTAGAAAAAATGTTTTGATTTACGGCGTTGGTGGCATAGTAGCACCCTTTATTGGCATAAAAATAATAGATCTAATTTTAACAATTGCAGGATTTAAATAATGAAGTGCAATTTCATTAATTCAATAACTGAAGGAATATCAGAAAGTATAATTTACAAAAAATTATTTTTTCTTTTGAATATTTAAAATAAGTTGAAATGAAGTAAAAATATGGGAAAAAACATCTTAAAATCTTTTTTATTCTACATCATATTTATAATAATACTTGGCTTATTATATCCTCTTTTAGTAACAGGGATTTCAAAAATAATTTTTCCGGCCAAATCTGAAGGTTCATTAATCTATATTGGCGGTAAGGCAGTTGGGTCGGAGCTTATAGGGCAAAATTTTATTGGTGATAAATATTTTCATCCAAGGCCCTCTGCTGCTGGGAAAGATGGTTATGATGCTATGAGCTCTGGTGGTTCCAACCTTGCTCCGACCAATAAAGATTTTATTTCAACTGTCAGTGAAAGGTTGGCTGCTTTCAAAAAGGAAAATAACCTGCCTGATAATACAATTATTCCGGCAGATATTGTTACAGCATCAGGAAGCGGGCTTGACCCCGACATTTCAATTGAAAGTGCAATGCTGCAGGTTGAAAGAATTTCGAAAGCAAGAAGTATCCCAGCAAATGAAATCCAAGATTTGATTACAAAAAATACGGAAAACAGGATTTTAGGATTTTTGGGCGAGCCCAAAGTAAATGTTTTAAAAATAAACATATTGTTAGATAATTTAGGTAAATAAGAATTAATTAAACCGCGCATCTTTTTATAAGACCTTATAGGGNNACCTTATAGATAATATGTGGTCTTATTTTTATATTAACTAAATCAATATTTTCAAGATATATTCATACCAGAAATTTCTGTGATATATTTGTTGAAATAAATAGTTTGCTGATATAATTATTAGAGGTTCTTAAGACTATATAACTTAAGTCTTTTATATAGAGGGCAAATGAAAGAACAGTATATTGTCAATTATTTTACGGTCGGCCTATTTTTCATAGTAAGTTTTATTTTCGTACCTTTCATCGTTTTTGTTACAAAGTTTTTAGCTCCCAGCAATCCCACTACCGAGAAACTCATGAAATATGAATGCGGAGTGCCTGCTCGTGGCGGCATATTCGCGCACTTTTATATCAGGTATTATATTTTTGCCTTTCTATTCGTCATATTTGACGTGGAAGCAATATTCTTATTNNGTGATTGGACTGGCCTATGCCTGGAGAAAAGGGATATTGAAATGGGTTTCTTAGAGGGAAGGTATACAAAACCTAATCTAATAACTGTTTCTTATGACAAACTGATGAACGCAGCAAGAAGCAGGTCTTTCTGGTATCTGACATTTGGTGTCGCTTGCTGTGCCATTGAATTTATGGCTGCTGCAGCTTCACATTATGATTTTGAAAGATACGGCATGTTCTT
>PMCC01000082.1 GCA_003155275.1 Actinomycetota bacterium
CTTGAGAGCCTGCGTCAGGGGATGAGCAAAAACACAGTTGTTATTGAGACTGCCCAACTTATTCCTGAATCATTATTGGAAGAACTCAGGGGGCTGCCTAATCTGGGATTGCAGCAAATGAATGGAAAAAGCCTTATCTTTTCACCCCCGGAAGGAACAGAAGTTTCTGACATAATCAGTATTCTTGCCGGGCAGGGCGTAAAAATTGAGGAAGCGTTAAGAAAAGAAGCGTCCCTTGAAGAAATGTATTCCGCTATTTTAAAGGAAACTGAGCCTTCATGAAAAATATAAGCCTTGTAATTATCAGCAGCATATCCAATAACCTAAAGTCAAAGGCTTTGACTGTAGTATTTATAAGCATAACACTTATGATTGTTGCAGGGCTGGCCCTGTTTTTTTGTCTTTTGCTCATAGCGCCGGCAATAGACGCATCAGTACCGGACAGGACCCAACTGGAGCTATACTTAAGCTTGATTATGTATACCACCAGTATTATTTGCATGGGCATAAACATGAATGTATTCGCCTTCCAGTCCATGACCAAGGAAAAATCCCGCGGCAACCTGGAATCCCTCCTGGCCACACCGCTTAGCGCAAAAGATATCTGGGCAGCAAAGAGCCTGGCTGTTTTTATACCGGGCCTGGTCCTGGGAGAAGTCCTTACATTTGCCGCCATGCTGGCAATTAACTATATTTATTTTGTTCCTAAAATAGGCTTTATATATACCCGTTGGATAGGATTAAGCAGCTTCCTGGCTGTTCCGCTTATTTATCTTTGTCTCAGCCTGCTTGTACATCTTATCGGGTTGACCGGTAAACCGGCCATGGGTAATGTCATAACCCAGATCTTTTTGCCAATTGTCCTGACGCTGATGATAAACCTTATACTCAGAAGTGTTCTTAACGCTGCTTCATGGCCATTTACCCTTGCTAACTTTGGATTGGCTGCCGTCATTGCTATTATTATAATATTTCTCCAGCCCCGCCTTACCAGGGAGAAGATAGTATTGTCACGTTAGGAGACAAATTTGAGAAGAATCAGTATTGTTTTTCACAGGGACTTCAGGGAGCTCCGGCGAACAGGGGCTTTTCTTATTATAAGTATTTTATTTGCCATAATCACTATAGCTGCCTGCCTGATTATCATTATAGTTTTAAGCAGGCAGGAATGGCTTGGAAAAGTAGCAGCAGAGCATGTATTTGAGATGATAATAAGCGCAGTCGCCTACTTTCTGCCGCTGTCAGTGCTTATGACCTTCATTTGGGCTTTTGCCAACTTAACCATAATTAAGGAGAAGGCTGACGGCAATGTTGAATCCCTCCTGGCAACTCCGCTAAGCCCTAAGGAAATCTGGATAGGCAAAAGCATGGCCATTTTTCTTCCGGGATTTGCAATCTCTGTTATCTCCACACTGATAATCTTATTAGCGGTAAACTTCATTGTAATCGTTCCTTCTACAGGAAGTTTTGTCCTGCCACTTCCATTAATACTGGTAAGTTTTCTTATTAATCCCATGCTGTTTTTGGCGCTGCTGCTATTTATTGTTCTTTTCTCACTTGCCAATAATCCGGACATTGCGATAGCGCCCTCCTTTTTAATCGGATTTGGCTTGATGATAGGAATCCCTCTAGGAATGGCAACAGGTGTTATCAACCTTGTTTCCTGGCCATTTTTATTTTGGTGTCTGGGCGCAGCAATAATATTCTGGGCAATTGACATTGGCCTTTACCGACTTCTAACCAAAGAGAAAATTGTCCTCTCGAACAGGGGAGCATAAAATCAATTGGCAGAAATAATAACAGGACACTTTCCGCTTCTGGAAATTACCAAATCTATTGTTTAAACTTGCCCACCCATTGCACAATAAACATAATAAACTAAAGTGATACTCTTGCTTTAATAATATCGCCTCTCAAGCAGAGTAGGTTAAAGTCTTTATTGCTTGCTGAAATAGTAAACTATATTTACTGTCGAAGTGACTTCCATCTCCTGGGGGAAAATTACAGGGGCCGCAACCTGCTGGTCCGCTGCCATCTTTGTCTCGGCAGATGCCATTATCGGGCCCTGGAAAGCAGTTGAACCTTCAGAAATATATAAGACTTTATCGATTGTAAGGCCCATCGAATCTGCAATTGCCTTTGCCTTGCCTTGGGCATCTTTTGTGGCTTCTGCAAGAGCGCTGTTTTTTGACAGGCTTTTTGTTTCCTTTGTCAGGTCAAAACCAATGGATGAGATGGAAGATGCGCCTGCTTCGGTGGATTTTGCGATTATTTCACCTATTTTTTTCAAATCCGTTGTCCTGGCTTCTATTACAGTTGTGGCTCTGTAAGCATAGATTTTCGGCGGTTTATTTTCCTGGGAATAGTCATACATCGGGGATAAATCATAGCTTGTCGTTTGTATTTTTAAATTTTCAGCCCCGGTTGTTTCAATTGCCTGTGTGACTTTTAAAGATATTTTGCTGTTTTCATCCACTGCTTCCTGTGTTGTCTGTTTTTCGATAGCGACTGCAATATCAATAAATCCCTCATCAGGCAGTACTTTGATGCTTCCATCTCCGGTAACAGAAATAGTATTCTGAACTGCATTTCTACTGATTTCACTGGTGTCAGCGCTGCTTGTGATTTTTGGAAAATCTGTTGCCAGGCAGCCTGAAAGCAATATGCTGACCCCCAGCAATAAAACTGCTGCGGCAAAACCCGTAAACACCTGTGTTATTTTATTTTTATTTTTCATCATTTTTTCCCTTCTTTTTAGCAATTTAATTGTTTTTTATCCATTTTTCCAGAACAGCCTGGAAAGGAAGAAACTGCACAGTTCTTACACTCAGATATAAATTTTAACAAATTATAAGAAAGACGCATAAATTATATAATATATATTCTGGCAGGCCTCGGCCATAATTGAGGTAATTTCTATTTTTATTGAGCTAAAATATTTAAGCTGCATATTTTTTCTGGTGAGGTGCAGTCAAATGAAAATATCTACCTCTACCCGTTTGATTTACCTGCCATATGTTCAATTTCAATCTTAAATACTCTCGTCTTATCTTTTGAGCTTATTATATACTTTTTGCCCTTTTCCAAAAACTGGCCGGAATACTTTTTTATAAGAGCTGTCAATGCATTCTCCTTTTCCGGATCAAAGGCCTCACTTGCTTTACCGAATACTACAACGCTTCTATATTTGGTCCCAAATCTTTCAGGCAATAGTTCTACATCAGAAGTAATACAAAATGATACTCTCCTGTTATTTTCCATGTTATCAATTTTATGGCCTTCTGCTGCGGAATGAAAGTATATAACATCATTATAGTATACATAATTTAATGGGGTTCCATATGGGTAGCCGTTTGAACCTATGGTGGACAATATCCCGAATTCACCATTATTTATAATCTCAATGCTGTCCAAATCACTTAACTGTTTTTCTTTTCTTCGCATTTCCCCGAACATTTGTATTATCCTTTTAAAATTAATTTAACTCTAAAATATTAAATCTCTTTTGAAAATCAGCCTGATCATCCCCGATATTTATTCTTATCCAAACCAAAGGTACCGGGTATTATCTTGTGCCAAAACTGATGTTTAGTCTTTGGATTCTTTTATGAATTTACCATTTTTTAGTATTTTATACAAAGATATTCCCTCAAAGCCTTGAGATATCTGTAAAGTTGTGGGATAGAAAGATTTACAGTAATATTACATAATAAAAAGGTTTAATCCTAAAGGGAACAAAAGAGACGGGTTAAATGAAGCGATTGTCGCAACAATGAAAGCCTGCTATCCCGAAAAATTTAAAGGCTGAAGAGATTTGTAAATCCCCTCCATTCTGGCAAGGACTATATGAATATCGTGATCGTTAATGTTTTTCAGGCTGCCCAGGGACATTTTTTGCCTTAAGGCTTTGTCTTTTATGAGCTTTAGTATTTTTTCACCCGCATCGATGCTATCCCCCGGCTCAAAAAGAAATCCGTTGACTGAATCCTTAACCAGTTCAGGAATGGCCATGGAATTTGATGCAACAACCGGAAGCCCTGATGCCATTGCCTCCATGATGGACAAGCCCTGCAACTCAACCTCACTAGCAGTTAAAAAAATATCGCTGATTCTATACAAGTTCTTTAGATCAGATTTGGGAACGACTCCAGTAAAAATGACTTTATCTGATATGCCATTCTTTAAAGCAATCGCTTCGAGATTTTTCCTGTCTTTTCCTCTCCCGGTAATAAGTAATTGAAATTCTGCCTTGTCCTTTAAATAGGCGCATGCATCCAAAAGAATGCCAACCTTTTTTTCTTTATCCAACCTGCTGGCAGATAAAAGTATTGTTTTGTTTTTATCGATTTTATATTTATCCACAATGCTTGAATTGATTCTTTTGTCATTATATCCCTCAAGCTTGATACCATTTGAGACTACAATTACAGGTTTTTTGAGCCCTGCTTTTTGGATTATCATTTTCGCATATTCACTGGGAACAGTAACCATTTCTATGTCGTTATATATCCTCATCAAGGCATGCCACATGGATTTCGCAGCTATTATGTATATGGGGGATTTTTTTCTTTTTACAAAATTATTAATAAAGTTGTAAGGAGTAAAATGATTGGTGCCAACGATAGGTATTTTGTTTTCTTTTGCAACTGAACAAGCAGCGCCCGAAATAAAAAAATGGTCGGTTATATGTAAAATCTCTGGCTTGAATTCTTCGAATATACGTTTTATTTGTTTTTTGGGAAATAAATTTACCCTGATTCCTTCCTGGATTTGGGCAGGGATAGGAGTGGATTTCAGCCTGTAAACCGTAACACCTGATTCAAGTGAAATTTCATTTCTTATATTTTTGCCCGGACATACGATTGCCACATTATGCCCCAGTTCGACCAAGCCTGTGGCGATCCTCTTAGTTGCAATCCCCGAACCTGCAATAAAAGGCGGGTAGCATTCACTTGAAAAAAGAATCCTTATTTTATCCCCTATTTTTTTGCTTATTAATTACTGTAAGAACTGAATTATACATCTATATTTTACTATTTTATAGGGAGGGCGTCTATTTTATTAAGGCAATGTGGTAGTATTGCCAATGGTTTATTAACCAGTGTTTTTAAGTCAATTTCCTGTTACCCGCCAGCATTGTCGCAGATATCATTGAGCCTTGTTCTGTAGTATCTGAAGTTTTCCCAGGTGACATCTTCTGAAACGGCATGGTCAATATGAGGAATATAGCCGCCCTTTCTGAGAAGTCTGCCTGTCTTTTCCAATTCAATATCTATCTGTTTAAAGCCTGAATCTTTAAAAAGGACTTTTTTGTTAAAACCGCCAAGAAGTGCAAGCCTTGGATAAGCATCCCTTATTTTCTCTATATCATTAACTGCTTCAATTGGGAATATTCCTGTGACTCCAGCTTTAACCCACAGTGGGATAAGCTCATCTATCTGGCCGTCACAATCCACGATTATATTTTTTATTTTAAACTGTTTCAAAAAATCAATAAACCGGACATAATAAGGAGTCAGAAATTCCCTGAACATATCCCGGGAAATGAAGGAACCGGACCTGTACGCAATATCTTCCAGGATAAAGACGCAATCAACATCTATTTTATTTAAAATACCGGACCAGTATTTCATCACAAAATCCAGGTAAAATTCATTAAATTCCTTCAAAAGTCCGGGGTCATCATACATATTGAGCATATAATTTACTTCACCCATTAAATGCCTTGCCAGGAAGCTGAAACCGAAGGGATTTCCTCCAAGCCTTATCGGGAATTCCCTGTTTTTCAATTTGACGGCCAGAGCATCGAAGTCTTTCGGAAGTCTTTTTGAAAAATCCTCATCATAGCCCAGGATATAATTATAAAAGTCTTTTTTATTTTTAATCGGGTAATCAAGCGCCATAGGGGTTCCGGATTTGTTCTTTAATGCTTTTACAGTTATTCCGAAACTGTCCTTATAAATCTTATATTCATTGGTTTCAGAAACTGTTTCAATTCTATACTGCGGGCTTAAGTCAAAAGGGAATTTTTCAAGAAATGAATCGAGCTTTAAATGCTTCATTACATTAATTTCAGATTTTTTGCTGTATTCTTCTGATAATGGCGACGCGCCGCTTAAAGGTTCAGATTCTGCCATATCGCCGGGTACTTCTTTTATCTTGGGAAGTCCCTGCTCGAGCCAATTTCTTATTGCGCCTGCCCAATATGCAAATTCTGCTTTTAAAACAGGCTTGTCTGTCTCAAAATTCATTACTTCAAGAAATTTTTCTCTTGAATACATAATTGTCCGACTTGGGTCTGTATTAATGTAAACTTTTTAAAACCAATTTTAAAGACATATTAAAAATACCATAAAAACAGCCTAAAAAAAATAATGATATTTACTTTCCCGGTTTTAATTTACTATGGGCCTTTAAACAAAACATTTTTGCGGCAGGGTTATATATTATATAATAAATAAAAATGTATAATTGTAGAATAAATAGAAAGCATGTTTTTTTAATAACGGTTTTTTAAGCATAAAAATTATTAAAGGAGCTCGCAATGGAACTAAAAGTTGATGCGCATCTGTGGTGTCTCGGAACATATGCTGAAAGATATGTCCCCGGCGGTTATTTTGATGATATGAGTCTTGAAAGAAAACTTGATATTATTTCAAAAATAGATGGCCTAACCGGCCTTGTAATTTTTTATCCGACAGATCCTCTTCCTTCTGATCCAGACAAACTTACCAAACTTCTTGCAAATTACGGACTGAAGCCATCTGTTATGGAACCTGAAGTCTGGAGTGACAGGAAATGGCGTGACGGAGCATTCAGCACAACGGACCCAAAGATAAGAAAAGAAGCGATTAGAATGTTGAAAGAAAGTATTGATTTGGGAAAGGCTTTAAAAACAGACAGCGTTCTTCTCTGGCCGGCCCACGACGGATTTGATTATCCATTTCAGTCTGATTACAGGGATGCGTGGAAAAACCTTGTGGAAACAGTAAGGGAGATAGGCGAATATGACAGAACGGTTAAAATAGCCATTGAAGCAAAACCCAAGGACCCGCGCCAGAAACAGCTTATAAGGGATTCAGGAAAAGCGCTGGCATTTTTAAATGATGTGGGCCTTGACAATGTCGGGTGCGCCCTAGATGTCGGGCATGCGCTCATGGCAGGCGAATCGCTTGCCGAATCTCTTATGCTCCTGGATTCACATAAAAAACTAACCCAGATACACTTAAATGATAACTACAAGGATGCTGATCCTGACATGGTGCTTGGAACAGTTAATTTTTGGGAAATCCTTGANNGTAAAAATGACCCTTAAGCTCAAAGAGCTCGCAGACAGGCTGTCAAAATCTTCAAAAGATATAGATGCAAACCTTGCTGCTTACGGTTTTGCCAAAAATATGGATCTTATAATGGATCTGCTTTTTAAGTATTAATATTATTAAATATTGCTGGAATGTATATTGTCTGGTGATGATTCATACTGACCGGTGCGAAGAATAACGCAGGGGATAACTGTAAACTTAAAAACCCTGCAAAAATATTCATCGCAATATTATTTTGGCACAGTCACGGCGAAGACCTTGGAAAATGTAATGATTTATGGCAACTTGATTGTGGAAATATTGCAGAAATATTAGCAAGAGCTTAAGAAAAATTAAGGATGGTCTGGGAAATTAAAATTTACTGACAGGAAAACAAGCAATAAAAGCATAAGCATATAAAAGAAAGTGATTGATATGTCAAGGAAACTCAAACAGGCCGGGCCAGCCTATAAAAAGACAGGCAGAACTACCGTTTTTTTTAAGTTTGCCGTCTTTATTGCCATTGCGCTGCTTCTCTGTGTGGTTTCAGCCACCGGCTGTGTCGCATTAAAACCCGGGTATATTGGAGACCGGCTTAAAAAAATTGAAAAAAGCATCGATAAGATGTCTGAGATATCATTGGTAAGAACTCTAGATAACAACCGTTTAAATGAATTAAACCGGGAGGTTACCGGTATTGTGGAAAAGGTGACTCCTTCAGTTGTAAATATAGGCGTTTCTGTAAAGCAGAAGGATATCTTTGGAAATGAAGGGGTGGCAGAAGGGGTAGGCTCGGGTATTATTTATTCTTCAGATGGATATATTATTACAAATAATCATGTGGCAGGTGATGCTTTTGAACTGAATGTAACCCTTGCAGACGGCACCAGCTATCCTGCAACGCTGGTAGGGACAAGTCCGGAAACTGATATTGCTGTTATAAAAATTAACGCAAAAAACCTGGAAAAAGCGTCATTTGCATCCATTGAGGACCAGAGTGTAGGTGATTTTGTCATGGCCGTCGGAAGCCCTTTCGGGATTCAGCAGACTGTCACAACCGGTATTATAAGCGGAAAAAACAGAAACATTCCGGCTGCTTCTGATCAGTCCCCGGTTGTCGATCTCATCCAGACAGATGCAGCAATAAATCCCGGTAACAGCGGCGGCCCTCTTGTGAATATTCATGGGGATGTAATAGGGATAAATACTCTTATTTTCTCAACATCAGGATCAAGCGCAGGTATCGGTTTTGCCATTCCCAGTGATACTGCAATAAATATTGCAAAGCAGATTATAACATACGGTGAACCCAGGATACCTTTTATTGGGATCATTATGGGTGAGAATACTACAAAAATTGCGGGTGTATATATTGACAGTGTCCTGGCTGACAGCCCTGCTGCCAAGACCGGACTAAAAGCCGGAGACATCATTGTGGAATTTTCCGGGAAAGCGCTTAAAACACCTTTTGATATCCTGACTCAGATATTGAGGCAAAACTGCGGGGACAATGTCCTGATTAAAGTATACAGGGACGGAAACTATACGAGCTTTAAACTGAAACTGGAGCAATGTCCGCCAAATATCAAGCGTTAAAAAATCCGGAGGGACAATGGATTTCAGGAATCTTGAAATTACAGAAAAGCGCACAATCCTTAAGAATATTATCAAAAAGTTCAATCTGAAGCCCCTGTCTTTTGAAGGCGGATATTTTATTGAAACATTCAGGTCAGAAAAATCCTACCTGTCCGGGAGCTTATGTACTTGCATCATCTACCTTATAACATCCGGGAATTTTTCAAAACTTCACAGGCTGCCGGGGGAAGAGATATTTCACTTTTATTTTGGCGATCCTGTTACCATGTTGAATATCTGCGAAAGCGGCAAATCCGGAATTATAACACTTGGAAACGATTTTGAAAAAGGTGAAATGCCACAGCATGTTGTTGCCGGCAACTGTTGGCAGGGGGCTTTTTTAAGTGAAGGCAAAAATCCTGTTTTTGCATTGCTTGGAGCTACAATGTCCCCGGGGTTTCATATAAATGATTATGAAAGCGCAGCCGGCTATGAGCAGATCCTTTTAAAAAACCATCCTGAGTTCTCAGAAGCCATAAAAAAACTGGTATAAACGCAGGGCTGCATTATTGTCCGGGGCTGACTGCAATTCCATATATTCCGGGACCTGTATGGGCACTGATTACGGTTGTTATCTTAGTGGTGATTATCTCATCAATCCTTATGCCTTTATTATCTTTAAGCATCTTTTCAAGAAACTTTGCTGTATTTATGTCTTCACCATAAAATATCCCAAACTTGCTTGACCTGTTGGGCATGGATGCCCTTACAGCCATTTTGTAAATTTCTTCCAGAGCAGAGTTTTTATTTTTGGCAAATTTTGAAAGATGGACCTTACCGGTTTTGTCAATTGTTAAAATGGGGGTAAACATTAAAGCTTTGTTTATAATTTTGCCGAAAAAAGTTCCCCTCCCGCCCTTAAAAACATACTCGAAATTTTCAAGAAGGGCAAAAAACCTGTTTTTTACAATCAGGCCGTTTATTATTTCTTCGATTTCTTCGAATGAACACCCGCGGGATGCGGCCCGCGCAGCCTGAAGCACTATAAAACCAAGGCAAATTGTGGAAGTTTTTGAATCAAATACTTTAATCCGGCTATCATTAATCCGGCTATCTTTAATCCGGCTATCATTAAATTTTTTACCCGCGACACTTGCGGCATTGAATGCGCCTGACAGCCTTGAGCTTAAGGTGATGCAGCAGACAAGGTCAATACCTTTTTTCTCTAAAAGAAAATTAAACACTTCAAGAAAATCACCGATGGAAGGGGAAGAGGTGCTGACTTTTTTGTTTTTCTTTAAAGCGGAATAAACTTCTTCAGGAAAAATATCCACGCCGTCTTTTCTTAAGAAACCATCACAGCCGATATACATCGGTACGACTTCAATACCATATTGTTTTGCCAGTTCGGGGGGAATGTCTGATGAGCTGTCCGTAACTATTGCTGTTTTCACAATATTTCCTGTTTATAAAAATATAGTCAAGTTTTAACAAAAGGATTCATTAAACTGGAAATGATTTAACCTAAAAACACTAAAGCCGCTATTGCTTTATCCGCATTGAAGCTCAAAGCTATGCCGATTTGTGAATATCCCGGATTCAGTATATTTGCTCTGTGTACTTCACTATCCATCCACGAGTTAAAGAACAATTCCGGCCCTGACATTGAGGGGGGAAAACAATATTGGATGTTTTCGCCTGTTGTTTTATGCATTATGCCATTTTCTTCTACAAAAGATTTTATATCTTTTCCTTCAGGAGACACATGTGAAAAATAATCTCTGGCAATCATGTCATCACACCGGCTTTTTGCAATGCTGCTGGATGAGCCTGCAACAAACTGCTTTAAGATGATATTCATGGAACTTACAGATTCTTCCCAAACCTTGGAGTTTATTGCGCTATAATTATTTTCAATATATGCTGCTCCCCGGGGAAATAAAAGACGGCATCCTGGCAATATAGCCAGCATTAAAAACAATATAAAAAGATAAACTGGAAAGATTAACAGAAAAAGTTTGATGTTTATTTTGTTATGCTTGATTCCTGTTTTGTTTTTTTCCAATTTTAAAGTTTACTGTGTACAAGTTCTGCTAATTGTAGAATATGCTTCGGCGTGCTCCCGCAGCAGGCTCCCACTATAGAGGGTTTATAATCGAGTATCCTGTTAAAGTTTTTTGCCATCCTTTCAGGTGTTTCATTAAATACTGTTTTTCCTTCAACAATCGCCGGCAGCCCTGCATTTGGCTGGATAAGAAGCCGGGCATGAGGATTTGCTGCCCTTATTTTTTCGGTTATTTTAACCATTGCGTCGGACCCGACACTGCAATTTGCGCCGATTATGTCACATCCTGCGTCAATAAGCGCAGAACCAAAAAGTTCTGCACGATTTCCCATCACAGTAAAACCGTTTTCCATAAAACTCAGGGTACATGCTATCATGATATCAGGATCTGTTTTCCTGACTGCTTTAACTGCTGCAACCGCTTCATTTAAATCAATCATGGTCTCAATTATTACCAGATCGATTTCGCAGCTTATGAGTATATCAGCATGCCTTGCATAAGAGTCAAAGACACTCGAATACTTGGTATCGCCGTATGGTTCAAGCACCTTACCAGTGGGCCCCATATCTCCGGCAACATAGATTTTCCTGGGATTTCCTGTTTTGGACCTATACTTTTCCATAGCAGACCTGGCTGCATTGACACCATTTTTATTGATTTTGTCAATACTTCCCAGGTGCCCAGTCTGTTGAAGCTCCAGGACACTTGAACCCATAGTATTGCTTTGTATTATATCTGATCCCGCCTCCAAATATTGAAAGTGGATGTCTTCAATAACTTTTAAAGCCTCCAAATCAAGATTCAACAAATCATTAGGACCTTTAAAATCATACTTTTGAAGCATTGTGCCCATTGCGCCATCGCACACAAGCACTCTCTCGTCAAGTATGTTTAAAAGGTCCTTTTTGATTTTATAGCCTGAGCCCATTTTATAAAATAAAAAAATTATTTATTTCTTCGCTGCCAACGGGTCTTCTTTAACATTTTTTTATGCTTTTTCTTACGCATTTTTTTGCGACGCTTCTTAATGACCGAACTCACTACGCTACCTTCTTCTCCTGTTTTGTTTCAAGGAATAATGGATGTAAAAAATAAAAATATTATTCTTAATCAACTAATAAAGAATAAGTTATTTTTGAAGATGAAATTATACCAGAATAAAGTTAAAATCAAAACAATAATAAAATGTTAATTTTTTTATTGTTTAATTGCTATAATATTTACAGTAAAAAAATTTTTAAATTCGATTTTAAGGGGAAAATGAATATTTATATCTGGTTGCTTATTGCGACTATATTGATAGCGGGAGGCAATGCATTTATAACTTTCAGGAGAAGAAATTACCCGGGAGCAAAAATTATTTTTTTTCTCATGCTTGCAGTTGCTGTCTATGCATTTGGATATATTTTTGAAATAATCTCAAAGACCCTGGAAATAAAACTTATATGGTATAACATTGAATACTTTGGAATTGCGCTTTTCCCCTTTTTATGGTTCTTTTTTGCACTGGAATTCTCCGACAGGGACAAACTTATAATAAACAAAAAAATATATTTCTTTGCGGTTATACCTGTCATTACATTAATCATTGTTTGGACAAACAGATATCATGGGCTCATGCTGAAGGATATCGGCATTGCCGCAGGCGTAATTCATGAAATTACCAAGACACCGGGCACCTGGTACTATATAAATATTATTTATAGTTATCTTCTTACTGCGGCAGGTTCAATGTTGCTAATAAGTACCGTGATAAATTTGCCTGCGCCCCATGTGAGGCAGGGGATAACACTGTCAATTGGCGCATTGATACCGATA
>PMCC01000100.1 GCA_003155275.1 Actinomycetota bacterium
GTGTATTTCCTACCAATAAACCTTTTAATCGAGTAAATAGTGTTTTCAGGGTTTAATGCTGCCTGCCTTTTTGCAATCTGTCCCACAAGTCTTTCGCCTTTTTTAGTTAAGGCAACCACTGACGGTGTGGTCCTTCCGCCTTCAGTATTTGTAATTACGACCGGTTTGCCACCCTCCATGACTGCTATACAGGAGTTTGTGGTTCCAAGGTCAATTCCTACTGCTTTTCCCATTTTAAATCAATCCTTTCTTAATTTATAATCATATTAATCTTAAAAAATCATTTCGGCCTATATTTTGGCCTTTTAAACTGTTTGCTTTTATATTGCTTTTATCTATCATGTTTTTTATTTATACATCCCCCCGTTATTATATTTATTTATCCTACTGTTATGCTATCCTTCCATGAGGTCCTTCCATTCTGCCCTTCAAATGCCGGATAATACCATCGACACCAAAATATCAAAACTAATCTTCCATCCTCATCAAGTAGTTCTTGAAGGAATTTACAACATCTTCAGGACATTTAGTCAGTATCACATCATCTCTTCTTTTTATCAGGACGATTATTGAACGCAGGTTCATTCCCTGGTCATACATCATCTCACGTACATATTCGAGCCAGCTTATGTCTTCCTTTGAATAATACCTTTTTCTTCCCCTGCGCACCGGTACAACAAGACTGAACCTTTCGTAATAATACAAGGTCCTGCTGTTTACCCCAAGAAACTCTGCAACCAGCTCAATCGGATAACTTTTATCCCTATCACTAAACAATAAAACCTCCAGCACATAAAGAGTATAAAAACCATGTAAAAAAGCTTTTAACTCAAACAAGATTGTAGTTTATAATAAAATGGATGTCAAGAAAATTTATAAAAAAATTTTAAATATTTTTACTATAAGTTTTTCACTTTAAGTGAAAATATGTTTTACTTTTATATATTTTACCTTTGTTGAATTTAATTCCCTTCGATGATTTTTATTGAGCCTACTTATAATTAATTGAAAAAGCATTTCTTTTGTTAAGTTAAGCTTACCTTGATGATTTTATTGTGTTAACAGCCTATATCAAGTAGAAAAGTATTTTACTTTCATAAAACTAAAAGCCTCCGCAATATTGGTTTAATAAAGCCTTAAATAAAGCTATAATTAGTCCATGGTAAATGAATTTGAAATCTTAAAAGATGTCACCGGCAAATTATCTATGAACAATATTGCATACATGCTGAGCGGCTCTACAGCAATGAATTACTATGTGCAGCCAAGGATGACAAGAGATATTGATATAATCGTGGAAATAAACGAACCTGGAAAATTTTTCGATTTGTTTAAAAAGGATTACTATATAAATCTTAATTCAATCAAGTCAGCAATTAAAGAAGAGCAGGCCTTCAATATAATTCATAATGACGAACTNNCGAAAAAATTCGGAGTACAGAAAAAAAGAATTTGAGAGAAGGATTTCAGTAAAATTTGAGGATTTTGAAATCTATATTGTAAGCATCGAGGATCTTATTATTTCCAAAGCAATATGGGCACTAGACAGCAACTCTGAAATGCAAAACAGGGATATAGAAATGCTGCTTAAAGAAAAAGTGGATTTGGATTATATAGGGAAATGGGCCGCAAAGTTAAATCTTACAGATTATCTAAAGAGGTTTGAAGTTGGAAAGCAGAAATAAAAATTCAGGGGATGTTGCCTCTCATTATGCAGCCGATGACTTTTTCAATGGACTTTTCAGAGAAAAGACCGGCGAAGAGAGAATGCAGATGGGATTTTCCATGTTTGAATTCGCTGTAAAATTTGCAATTGCATCAATAACAGAAAAACACAAAAACCGGGATTTAAGTCCCTGCCAGCTAAAAAAAGAATTATTCTTAAGGTTATACAGCAATGATTTCAGTGAAACACAAAAGGCTGAAATATTAAAGTCAATAAGATAAAAAGAAAAAATCCTAAAATATTTATACCTTAATTATTTATACCTAAATATTCATTATTCATGCAATACTGTTAAGCTTTGAAAAGTCGTCTTTCAGGTCTTTGTAAAGCGATTTGTATATCTCATATGCTTTTTTATATTTTTCAGCATTAACAGGAATGGGGTTTACTTCTTCAACTTCCTTTATTACCCTGTCTGTTGCATCCTGGATACTTCTATATATCCCGCAGCCAACTCCTGCAAGCAGCGCCCCGCCATATGATGGCCCTTCCTCAACATTCAGCGTTGCAATTTTCACATTGAATATATCAGCTATTATTTGCTTCCATATTTTGCTTTTTGCGCCGCCGCCAAAAAGAATTACCTTGTCTGTTTTTACCCCGACTTCATTCATCAGCGACAGGCAGTCAAACTGGCTGTAAGCAACTCCTTCCAGGATCGCCCTTACAAAGTGGTCCTGCCCATGCAAATATGAAAGGCCGAAAAATACCCCTCTTGCGTACGGATCCGCATGCGGTGTGCGCTCACCGGAAAGATACGGCAGGAAGATAAGCCCCTCAGAACCGCATTTTACATTCTGGGCCTGAAGGTCCAAAAGCTTATAGCTCTTAACATCAGGATATTTTTCTTTGATTTGGCTGCTGGGGCCAAAATTATCATCATACCATTTAAGTGAGCCTGCTGCTGCAAGCGTCACTCCCATCATATGCCATTTGCCCGGCACCGCGTGGCAGAATGAATGAAGCCTCCCCTGTGTGTCGTAAGCCGGCTTTTCACTGTATGAAAAAACCACACCGCTTGTGCCGATATAATCAGAGATAAGCCCGGGTTTTACAATCCCTGAACCTACTGCTCCACCCGCCTGGTCCCCTGCGCCGCCGGCAATCGGGGTGCCCTCTTTAAGCCCGGTGATCCTTGCCGCTTCGGCGCTTACTTTTGCAGATACTTCGCAGGACTCATATAAGTCCGGAAGTAGGTTTTTATCTATTTTTAAACCCGAGAGGATCTCATCAGACCATTTTCTTTTTGCAATGTCCATCAATATTGTGCCTGAACCGTCAGATACTTCAGTCGCATAAGTGCCGGATAACATGAATCTTATGTAGTCCTTCGGCAGCAATATCTTAAATAAATTCTTATACGCTTCGGGTTCATTCTCCCTGAGCCACAATATCTTGGGAGCCGTAAAACCTGTAAGCGCCTTATTATATGAAAGCTTTATGAAACCTTCATAACCAAAGATATCGTAAATCTCATCACACTGCTTTTGTGTCCTCTGGTCGCACCAAAGGAGCGCAGGTCGGAGCACATTTCCGTCTTTGCCTAAAAAAACGCTGCCGTGCATCTGACCGGAGGGGCCTATTGCAGCAATATCTCCGGGTTTGACTTTGGATTTTTCGATGACTTTTTTAATGACTTCTACCGATGCCTTCCACCAGTCTTCGGGTTTTTGTTCCGCCCATCCGGGCTTTAGAGTGATAAGCGGGTACTCGCTCGTTGCAGAGGCAATAAGTTTTCCGTCCTCATCTATAATAATAGCCCTTGTGGAACTTGTGCCGATATCCATGCCTAAAATATAAGCCATCAGATTCTCCTTTTTTACTTAAAAAAATAATTACTATTTATGATTTTATGATTATATTTATTTTATTTGTCACAATAAAAGTTTTTTTGCAATTAAAGTAAAAACCTTTTTATAGTTAACCAAAAATACTGTTTTTCAGAAACTAAAATATATTATACTTATAAATAGGATTTTGATAAGCTTTTTTATTATTTAAAAAACTTTAAAACTATAAAATGGTGATTACAAATAAAACAACTCCTGACACTTGCCAAATATTTTAAAAAACACAGAATGCCGATAATTGGCAGCATACTCCATATTATTGCCACAAATGCAATTGCGCTTGCTCTGCCCTGGATATTAAAGCTGGTTATTGACAGTATCAAGGATTACCCGCAATCAAAGCCTCAACTTATAGCATATGCGGCACTGATAGTGGGGCTGGCTGCTGTTGAAGGAATATTCCGGTTTTATATGAGACGGCTCTTGATAGGGGTGTCAAGGAAGATGGAATACAGCATAAGGGCAGATTTTTTTATTCACCTGCAGCGGCTTGACTCGTCATTTTTTGAAAATAACCGCACAGGAAGCATCATGGCGCTTATTTCCAATGACCTGGATGCCGTTAGAAATTTCCTGGGCCCGGGGCTGTTAAACCTTTTTAGCACTGTCTTTGCTTTTGCATCTACACTGACCGTAATGTTTTTTATAAGTGTCAATCTCACCTTATATTCGCTTATAGCGATCCCATTGCTGCCCCTTATTGTAAGCAGGCTAAGCGCAACGCTTCACAACAGGTTTAAACTTTCCCAGGAGCATTATGCCCTGCTTTCTGCGAGAACCCAGGAAAGTATTGCAGGAATCAAGGTAGTCAAATCCTTTACCCAGGAAGGCAATGAAATAAATACTTTTGCCGAACTAAACAGGGAATATATAAATAAAAACATGGCTCTTGCCAGGGTGCGAAGCTTATTCTGGCCCCTTATGATATTGGTGGGCGGCATCGGCTCACTGGTTGTATTAATAATCGGTGGTTTCCAGGTAATAAACGGCCGCCTTACAATCGGACAGTTTGTCCAGTTCAGCGCTTATATTATAGCTTTGGCATGGCCCCTTATGTCCCTTGGGTGGGTCATCAACCTCATCCAGAGAGGCGAGGTCTCAATGGGGAGGATAAATAAGATTTTTAATATAGCTCCCGGCATAAAAGAGCCTGTAAAGCCGGTAATTATAAAAAAATTGAGCGGAAATATTGTGTTTAGAGACGTCTGTTTTAAATACCCCAAACTTAAGAGTTATGAAATTTATGAAGATGAGCCCGTTAAAGACAAAGAGAAAGACAAAGCAGCTGCCGGGGACAAAGAGAAGAGTAAAGAAAAGATTGATAATATCACGGGAAACATTGCAGGTAATGCAGATACCGGCGCGGGCAGCGGCCTGACCGGCAAAGGTGAAGATGAAACCTCAACAATCTCCCAAAATGATAGTGATGCCGATCCTAATAACTTCAATTGGACGGTTAAAAAAATAAGTTTTAAGATAAGGCCCGGAACCCAAACAGGTATTGCCGGTTTTACAGGGTCAGGAAAATCCACAATAGTTAATTTAATCCCCCGCTTATATGACATCCAGGAAGGCTCCATAATGTTTGACGGAGTCGACATAAAAGAGATATCTCTAAAGACCTTAAGGTCAAATATTGCATATGTCACCCAAGATCCGTTTATTTTTTCAAGCACTATCAGGGAAAACATAATATTTGGGAAGGAAGAAAAAACTGCCGGACTTTCTGAAGAAGAGTTAGATAAAAAAATAATTGAAGCTTCAAAAATCGCCCACCTCCATGAAGACATCGAAACTTTTCCGGACAAATACCATACAATTGTCGGCGAAAGAGGCATTACTCTTTCCGGAGGACAGAAGCAAAGGCTTGCAATTGCCAGGGCCTTATTTTATGAACCTGAAATACTGATAATGGATGATACATTTTCAAATATAGACACAAATACCGAAGAAATGATACTTAAAGACTTAAAAATCAGGACAAAAAATCTTACGACTATTATTATTTCCCACAGGATTTCAACCATAAAAGATTCTGACTTTATCCTTATTATGGATGAGGGGGAGATTGCGGAAAGAGGAAATCACAGCGAGCTTTTAAAGAAATGCGGTATTTACCAGAAACTTTACAAGCGACAGCAGCTGGCTGAAGAATTGGACGAGGAATTATGACGCAAGACGATAAGCAGAAAAATCTTTTTGAAAAGGACATAGAAGAAAAGCAGCTCGACAGAAGAGTCGTGTTAAAACTTTTAAGGTATGTCAAGCCATATAAATTTCTCATGTCTCTTACTGTTTTTATGCTTCTTATCATTGCAGGGCTTGAAATCCTCGGGCCCTATCTTATAAAAATTGCAATTGACAGAAATTTTACACCTCAAAAGCCGGAAGGTTTCGTCTATATCGCCATACTTTTTGGCGCTGTTCTTGTGGCACAGTTTGTTTTCAGGTTTATTCAGCAATACCTGACAGAATATCTTGGCCAGAAAATAATGTATGACATGCGAATGGATATCTTTAACCACATCCAGGAAATGGAGATGTCATTTTTTGACAAAAATCCGGTAGGCAGGGTCCTGACAAGAGTAACAACCGATGTACAGGCTTTAAATGAAATGCTCTCTTCAGGAATTGTCACATTCTTTGGAGATATCTTCATGATAGCAGGTGTTGTTATCGTCATGATAAACCTTGACTGGAAATTATCGCTTGTAACTTTTTCCGTGCTTATACTGCTTGTAATTGCGACTTTTATTTTCCGGAAAAAGGTCAGGATATCGTTTAAGATAATAAGGGCAAAGGTGTCAAACATGAGCTCTTTCATCCACGAGGCTATAACCGGTATAAGTACTGTCAAGCTTTTTAACAGGGAAGCCCAAAATGCGCAAGAATTTGATGGAATAAATAAAAGTTACATGCTTGAATATCTAAAAACTATTTTTTACTATTCTGTGTTTTTCCCTGTTGTGGGATTTATCAGCGCAATCGCTGTAGCGCTTATCGTATGGTATGGAGGCGGGCTGGCCATAAAAAGCGTCCTGACCCTAGGTACACTTGTTGCATTCATCCAGTATATTGAAAAATTCTTCTCCCCGATCCGCGACCTCTCCGCAAAGTATTCGGTCATGCAGGGCGCGATGGCGGCCCTGGAGAGGATATTCAATCTTCTGGATACGGAGAAGTCGGAAGATATGGCTTCCAGAGCCTCTGTAATCGAACTCCCCCGGACGTCATCGTTTACCGTCATCGAATTCAGGGATGTCTGGTTCGCCTACCAGGGTGAGGAGTATGTGCTCAAGGGGTTCAACCTCCGCCTGGCCCGGGGCGAAAAAATCGCCCTGGTGGGTGAGACGGGGGGAGGCAAGACCACCGTCACCAGGCTTCTGTCCCGTTTGTACGAAGTAAGTCGCGGCGCCATCACCATCGACGGGACGGACATCCGCCAGATACCCCTCGGGGAGCTCCGGAAAAGGATCGGGGTGGTCCTGCAGGACCCCTATCTCTTTACCGGCACCATCGGCTACAACATCTCCCTGGGTGACGAGAGGGCCGGGGGGCGGGTGGAAACCGCCGCCCGGGTGGTGGGTGCCGACCGGTTCATCGACCGGCTCCCGGAAGGCTACGGGGAAGAGGTGCGGGAGCGGGGGGTCAACTTCTCCGCCGGGGAGAGGCAGCTCATCTCCTTTGCCCGGGCCGTGGCCTTCGATCCGGAGATCCT
>PMCC01000135.1 GCA_003155275.1 Actinomycetota bacterium
CTTTGCAGACTGGCAGGTAGCATTTCAAGCCTGCCTATATATCGTACCCTGATTTTTTTATTCATGATATCTTCATGATGAATAAGCTCAAGAGTCTTGGCCTCAAAAAGCTTAAATAAATTTTCCACTTCTTCTGAATCCCTCTGGAAATTCTCAAGTGAAAAACTCCATACAGTAATTACCGGGATTCCTGCATCGTAACTCCAGTTGACTACTTCCATAAGCTTTTTTGCCCCAAGGTTATGGCCATCAAAAATTTTTAAAAGCCCTGCCTGTTTTGCAAAACGCCTGTTTCCATCCATGATTATCCCGATATGCCTTGGCATATCCCAATTAAGTGATTTTGAGTTTAGGCGCTTTTCGTAAAGCTTATAGAAAGGTTGTTTAATCAGGCTTTTTAAATAGTTCCAAAATATAGTCCTGTGCATAGTTTTTAAAATACTTATTTATATCATTAATAATTTTTACAAAAGTTATTATAATTATTATAAACACATTTATAAAAAAGAAATAATCTGAAATCATGTTTTTATAAAAAGTTAAAACGTTTTTTCTGGCAGCAATATATGATCTGGGCAATATGATAAGCAATCAGTTATACCTGTGGATGAAGAAAACACAATCTTATACCTAAGGAGCTATCAGAACTTTGTAAGGGTACCTGTTCTTAAACAATTGGTTAACTTCATAATACGAATTTTTGACAATATAATTTTAAAGCAGGACAGAAAGGTTGTAATCACTAAGATACCTAAAAAATCGGAATTAAAAATGGGTGAAAAACTGATAAAGGCTGATAGCCCAATTATAAAATACAGGAAAATCAAGGAAAAGCTTAAAGCAATTATTTAAACTTTATTGAATCCAGCATTGCTCTCAATGTTTTCGTAAACATGTTTTTTTTTAAAGAATTTTGTAAAATACTCTCAATACTATTTTGATTTACCGCATTCTTAAAATCACAGATTTTTCTTTGAAATCACAGGCACAAAATCCCATCCGGATCCTGTTACTATCTCTATAATAGGCCTTTTCATCTCTGAAACATCAAAGTGGTACTGGTAAACTTTTCCGAAGCTTAAAGGATCTGGACCCTTGAAGGCATAACCTATACCAAAACTTTTAGAGCCAATAGTACGGCCCTGGAATTTTTGCATTTCCAGGGAAAATGTGGGAACCCCTGCCCGCCATGATATGCTGTAGCTTTCTTCCAGCACCTTTACAGTATGTTCGTTTTCATTCAACGAAAGCCAGATTTTATGGACTTTCTCAAGGTTTGCCTTGGCAAAGATTTCATACCAGGAAGCCTCCACTATCTTCCACTGTGCAAGCAGGTCGGCATCATCACCTTTTTCTATTTTGAAGGGGAGATCTTCCCTATTCAAACCAAGTAGTTTTACAAGAAGTTCTTCTTTGGAAAGTATGGAAACACCTGCCTTAGCTCTGCTGATTCCCTTTAATGAATCCATGAAACCCATTTTAACCCCCAGTCTATTTTAGTAAAATATTGGACCCCTGTTAATAAACTAGATGAATACAACCAATGCTTCTAATTTGGCGTAAGCAACCTTCATCCATACAGGGTACCATTTAATACTTATTATTTATTTAATTATACTCTCTGTAATAATACACCTCAACATAAGAAGTGAGTTTTAAAATAGTGAATTTCGAACTATCTTTGTAGGGAGCCGGCTAAATCTAAAAATTTAATTTATATGATCGATCGAACTGCCTATTTTCAAGAACATTAAATTAATTTGAAATAAAACACACATTTTGTTACTATACATATAGACATATATATGCCTGTATGAAAAAAGGAGTATAGTGATGAGCAAAAGAATGACAGTAGTTTTCAAGGACGAGAATACTTATACACATTTAAAAGTTGAAGCGGCCAAAAGAAATATAAATGCAAGTGATATTGTTTCTGAAGCAGTGGTTGAATGGATTGACAGTCGTGAAGATTTAGAGCTTTCACCGCTTATAAAAAGCAGTCAGGAAGAAGCTAAATCCTGGGGTACTAAATCCTGGGAAGAAGTAAAAAGAAATTTATAGTAATGACTATGGAAGAATACAACATTAAATTATCCCCGGCGGCAGAAAGAGATCTTAAAGACTTAAAAAACAAATTAAAAAACTTTAATGACCTTGTGGATGCGATTGATGAATTATCACTGAACCCAAGACCTTATGGGATTAGAAAAGTAAAAGGTTTCAGCATTACTTTTAGGATAAGATTTTCATCTTACAGAATAATCTATGACATTTATGATAAAGGTAAAAAAATAGTTATTTTAAGAATAGTAAAAAGAGATAAATCTACATATAAATTTATATAAGATTTGGCTGGGTATAGCAAACGAAGTTCGAACGTGTAAATATGTACTTTGGCTGGCTACTGTCGGCAAAGTTAGAACCAGATTGTTGAACTTGAGTGGAGATGTTTTTATGCCGGAATTAAGTTATTAAATCCTAGCAAGCTATTAAATTAATTCCTTGTTGGATAGAGTAAATTTCAGAATTATTGAAAATAACTTTGTGTGTCCTGACGTTCAATTAATATTTCTGGTTTTGTGGAAACTGGTTATTATAAATACATTATAAAAGGGTTGCTTCCAATTCAATATTAACAGATGCTAAGGCTTTAGATACTGGACAACCTACTTTTGCTTCATTTGCAATTTTTAAAAAGGTTTCTTTATCTATATCAGGAACTACACCTCGAGTGATTAAAAGGATTTTTGTAATAGCAAAACCATCACCAACTTTTTCAATGCTAACGTTTGCTTCTGTGTATATTCTAACCGGTTTGTAACCCTTCTCTCCCAGCATAGAAGAAAATGCCATAGAATAACATGCAGCATGTGATGCACCAAGTAATTCCTCAGGATTTGTTCCTTTCCCATCTTCAAACCTCGTTAGAAAAGAATATGACCCCTTAAATAAACCACTTTCCACTTCAACAGTTCCTTTTCCTTTAAAAAGATTTCCTTCCCAAACAGCATTTGCTTTTCTTACGGGCATATAATGCCTCCTTTTTTAAAATTAAGAATAAAACAATAAGTTTCTATTATTAATTGATTTTAATACAAAAAATATAAAAAAGCAGAGTATTGTTCCTTAAAATTCAGGGAATTAGGAATTTACTTATCTATTATAAATGAAGTCATAGTAATTGAACCTGCAACTGGTTTGTCATTAAAAAAAGATATAACTTCATTTTTTTGTTTCAAAGCAATTGCATAAATCATAGGCAGGTAGTGCTCAGGTGTTGGTATCGCCAGCTGCACTGCATCACTGAGGGATTTATAATTTGTTAAAGAATTGTAATCTTCTTTAACTATAAGTTTTTTAAAAAGATTATTCGCTTCAATCGCCCAGTCAAATCCAAAAGGCTCATTTATATTATTATTTCTGAATGATGCCATAAAAAGATTATGAACCAGATTGCCGCTACCGATAATCAGTACCTCCTTTTTACGCAGTTCCAAAAGCTCTTTTGCCAATTCATAATGATAGCCTGCAGATTTTGTATGATCCAAACTTAGCTGTATAACAGGAATATCTGCCTTGGGAAACATTATTCTTAAAACACTCCAGCATCCATGGTCCAGGCCCCAGTCCTCATCAAATAGTACTTCTGACTTTTTTATTGTACTTTTAACTTGACCTGCAAGCCAGCCGCTTCCAGGTGCAGGGTATTGCACCTCATATAACTCTTTTGGAAAGCCTCCAAAATCATGTATTGTTTTTGGAGATTCCATTGCAGTAACCTTTATACCTTTAGTTTCCCAGTGCGCTGATATGCAAAGTATGGCTTTTGGCTTTGGTACTTTTTTCGCTATCTCTTTCCAGCCTCTGGAGAATTCATTATCCTCAATTGCATTCATTGGGCTTCCATGTCCAATAAAAAGAACTGGCATGAGTTTTTCGACACCAGATTTTAGAGATTTAGAAATATCCATAAACTAATTTTTTATTTTTTCAGGCTTTCATCACCATCATTGAATTTAATATGCAAGTGTGAATCATCACAGAAGGGTTTATTATTGGTTACTTTTTGATTTTCATTCAAAATGAGTGACTCCTATAAATTATTTTCTTAGTTATCTTATCATTTTAATATGGGGTGAACCCCATAACCATTATAAAGAATTAATTTAAATATTCCCTTTGGCGTATGTCTCTAATTTATTGCCACAATTACTGCAACTATCTTCATACCAGCTGAAATGCTTACCACAGGTACAAGTCCATTTCTTCTGTTGATCTTCCAACCATTTTTTAGAATCTTTATCTTTTAATTCATTTAAATTTTCAATAACTTCCTTGTGGTGGATGGAATAACCTTGATTCTGAAATTCAATAATTCTTTCACATGGAAAACTGGCACATAATCCACAATGCTCAGTTTCCTGACTGATTGCGCATTTTTTAATTTCACATATATAACAATGATAATACATTGATTCGGACTTTCCTCGACAGCCAGTACAGTTACCTTCCCGGCGTATATAACCTTTAGTTATAGCGTCTTCTAATACTTGCATTCCACCGGGCAATAAAGCATTGTAACGAGTACATGCGCCACAATATAATCCACAATATCCTAATAACTCTAATTGATTGTCCATAACTTTACTATTACGTTTTATTGTAATTTCTAGAATCTATTCATATATTTATATACAGCTGTTGATCTACGATGTTTAAGTGAATATTGATTACGTTTTTTACATGATTTGAGTAGAAATTCTTTTTCCGATGATATTTTTTCTGGTAATATTTTTTCCGATGATATTTTGCCCGAGGATATTTTTTCTGGTGATGATTTTTCTGGTGAAGTAACCATTATATATTTTCCTTTTTGAGTAGATTTCTCCCCCAGAGGTTTTAATTCTTTTTCTGTCCTTTTTTTAATAGTATCATTTAACAACTTTTTCTCCATATTTAAATCATAATTCAGATGTACTATGCAACTTGGATCTGGGCAGAGACTACCTAATGCTTCCTTTGCATCCCTGCGTATTTCTTTATCCTTAACTTTAGTTGAATAATCTTCCAATATCTTTAGAACACCAGACTCAGCTTCTCCTATTAATTTAAGTGCCCTAATCATATAAGAATAGCTTGATAAAGTTATATTACCGCATGCATCCTTGCAAGTAATTAATTCAGGACTAAATATTAGTGAGTCTCTTAAAACCTCGACTATTATACCAACAGCTCTTTTTTCTTTTAATCTACCAAGTGCTTCAGCTGCAAAACCCCTCCTATCTTCATCTTTCAAGTACCTAAGCAATAATTCTACAGCCTCTGCATCTTGCTTACTTGCAAGAGAATATAAGGTATTGAATAAAAGCATGTCATACTTATATTTCTTATCCACTTATTTTTCCTAGTGGTAAATTTTTTATTAAAAACAATTATTGCAATATTACTAAAAAATAGAATTAAATTAAAGCAAGAATGTTTCAATTAAACCAAGAGATTGGCTGGTTCCTATTAAAGAAAATTAACAATCTTTGGAAGAAGAATTTTTAGGGTTAAAACTAAATGAATCCATGGATTTAAGCACAAAAAATAGTCTTTTGGAAACTATTTGTAATTCTTAGCTGGACAAGGTAGTGAAATTTCAAACCTTTTTTCGAAAGAATTAACTCTTATTAGAGAATTATTTTATAAATGATCTTATTTTGATCTCATCCGGTTATTCCTTGGATTGTGCTCTACTTCCGCTAGCCCCAACTCTTCCATTAAAGGAGGGATATAAACACCAAACCTACCACGCAAACCCTTCTTTAAGCCGTACCAACCTGCAACTGGATTTTCAGCAGAACGACTCCACGCTTCCACTGTTCCTTCTGCCGCTGGCTTTTGTTCATCTGCACCACCCAATAACATCCAGTCTCCGTAAGTTTTTAACATTTCATAAAGATCCTTGATGCAACGGAAATCATAATATAAAACTGTTTTGCCGACTGTGCATACTATAATTTTTTTTCCATCTTTTTCTTCAATATACATTTCGTAGTCAGATGTTCCTGGCGGCGTTTTTAGTTTCCAAGGATTTTCTTTTATTCTGGATATTGCTGCTATATTAATATTGCTCATTTCCCAAAACTCCTTTCTGCCAATTTTTTAATCATGTACAAAATATTAAAGCTTGGAAAATAAATATATTTTAATTATATTACTTTTTATGGAATTAGTTACAAATAAATGAATAACAAATACTAAATGACCATCAATATAAGCTTAGTATTTGCAGNNCCTTTTGTGATTTTTTCCCTTTCAAGAGATTTTCACTTTAAAATACTTGAAGTAAATTATAAATTTTACTATCATTAAAATCCGGAAAGGGATTGTAACGGTATGCCTGTTTATTCGGAAGGTGGGATTGAAATGTTCTATGTCGTTGATTTTAAAAATGTATCTAAGGTTGGTTTAGAGTCTTCACCAGTAGCAGAAACTCTTGCAGGTTTACGTGCTAATGAAGCCCGTTATTATATGAACAAATACAAGCATGAATTTAGGATTGTCACAGCCAGTGAAAGCCAGAAGACCCTAGATTATGTGAAACGAATTTTAAAAGAAGAACGTAATATTGAGTTTGATTCCAATCCTTTAGAAACGTCGAGTTTTCAAGTGGAAAATATAAAAATTGCTTACGTCTTTTATGAAAATGGTCTTGTGGTCAATGTTATGTATTCGGTTGATGACCCTAAGAAGAGAGCCGTTGGATTTAAGCTTTCTGAGGGGATGGAGGTACCAAGGGAGCTAGAAGGGAAATTCAAGTTTGCTAGGCAGAAGTCTAAATTAGCCGGAACAATTCGTGGCTCCTTTTTTGTAATTAAAGGAGAATATTAACGTAAGCAAGCACAAACAGAGTAATCCGACCATTTGTTATAATCGTTTATACAATTCAAGAGACAGGTAATATTTGTGGTTCTTCAACTATCCTGTCGGCTCCTTTCATCATAGCTTCTTGTATGTCTTCAAGATAAAAGATCCCATTAGTCTATCTTCAAAAGTTCTAGGCAAACTTCAAAGTATAGCGCACCCAGTATCGCTCTATAAATCGTAGAATGAATTATAAATGATATGAATAGGCGCCTTACAGTTAACACTATAACCTCCAAGCAAAATATTTTAAGCTGTCAGAGTTTTAAAGTCACTGATAGAGAATAGTTTTATGCAAGGTTTAGAACCTTTAAGTCTTTAACCTTGGTGTGTTCTTTGAAAATTGTAAAAGTATAGATACCTGCCAAAATCAGCCTGCAGTTCCTTTATGCTGCCGTAATTTTTACTTAAAAGAGCAGGCTGGTAAACTTAAAGTAAATACCAGAATTGCTTTTAAGTGCCCGTCTCTTATGTTTATTATTTAACTTTTTTCTCCATAAAGTTCCCATTTTTCTATGATATATTCAATTCTAATAATTAATTTCAACAATTGATAATGATGAAAAATAAATTGTATTTAATTTTTATAGTCCTATTATCTATTTTTATATCAAGTATTACGATTTCCTGTAATAAACCTTCAGTAAAATACAATGGTAACATTGCTGAAAGCCCAGAATTACTATATGTTGACAATAATTATGGTACCATTCCTAATAGTATTAATATTAATTGCGCAGAAACCATAGGTATGAATACTTTTTATAAGATACAGGATGCAATAGATAAAGCATCGCCGGGATCTTCTATATTTATTTCACCAGGAATCTACAACGAAACCGTAACTGTTTCTAAATCATTGAATATTTATGGTGAAAATGATAAAGGGGCTGTTATTAAAGGTTCTCTGAATGTCATCAATAAATCCGCAACGGTAACTATCTATAATATTGAGATAACAAACGGTCCGTTAGGAAGTAACAGCAGGAGTATATATAATAACGGTATTTTAAGTATTTACAATGCTGAAAAAGTTGCAGGTATTTTTAATGACAGTGGTGTTTTAAACATTTATGATTCAACCATTTCTTCTAACATAAACGATAACGGTGTTGAAGAAATACTTAATTTAAACGGTACTTTGACTATTGGCCATTCAAAGATTTATGGAAATATAGCCAGTGAAAATAATGTCGATTTTTACAGTAATGTTGAAATTAATGCAAGTTATAATTGGTGGGGTGATCCGACAGGCCCATATAACCAAAAGCTAAATCCAGACGGAAATGGCATTTCAATATCTGAGAACATTAACTTTACCCCCTACTATATTGATGGAAATTTTAATTTAACTTCAAGGTTGTAAAAATATTTGTATACCAAGGTAACAAAGTTTTCACTTTAAACCTTCGGGAAGAATTACTCAAGATGAACACGATAAAAAGTTTTATATATTTCAGACCACTTAACTGTCATGGCCGAGCAAGGTCAAAACGGTCTGCATTCATCACCTTATTCCAAGCTGTTACAAAATCCTGAACGAACTTCTGTTTGGCATCGTCACTTGCATATACCTCAGCGATGGCCCGAAGTTCAGAATTAGAACCAAAAATCAAATCAACGCGTGTAGCGGTCCATCTGAGTTCTCCAGTTTTATAATCTCTTCCCTCGAAGGTGCCACTGTCTTCAGAGGTCGCTTTCCACTTTGTGTCCATATCGAGTAGATTTACAAAAAAGTCATTAGTCAGGCTTTCGGGGTTCTTGGTAAATACACCGTGCTGGGACTTATTGTTGTTGGCATTTAATACCCTCATACCACCAACCAGAACTGTCATCTCAGGCGCTGTCAGCCCCAGTAGTTGTGCCCGATCAACTAACATTTCCTCAGCAGAAACGGCATATTTAGCTTTACTATAGTTGCGGAAACCATCTGCTTTCGGTTCAAGGACTGAGAATGAAACTACGTCAGTTTGTTCTTGCAACACATCTGTACGACCTGGCGTAAAAGGAACAGACAGATCAAAACCGGCATTCATAGCCGCTTGCTCGATGCCAGCGCATCCAGCCAAGACAATTAGATCGGCAAGAGATACCTTCTTTTTGCCTGACTGTGCAATGTTGAAAGCATTTTGAATTTTTTCAAGGGCCTGCAGCACGGTTTGCAGTTGTGCTGGTTGGTTTATTTCCCAATCCTTCTGCGGCGCCAGGCGAATACGGGCCCCATTTGCCCCACCTCGCTTATCGGATCCGCGAAACGTCGACGCTGATGCCCAGGCTGTAGAGACNNTTATGATCAACTGCGGGTACCGGATCTTGCCAAATCAGCTCTTCAGCCGGAACCTCCGGACCCAGATAACGAGAACGTGGACCCATATCGCGGTGAGTCAATTTGAACCATGCGCGAGCAAAAGTATCAGCAAGCTCCTCCGGATTCTCCTGAAAATGCTTAGCGATCGGCTTGTAGATAGGATCCATCTTCAATGCAAGATCTGCCGTAGTCATCATTGGTGCATGCCTTTTTGAAGGGTCGTGGGCATCTGGGACAAGATCTGCAGCAGCAGGATCAGTTGGAACCCATTGATAGGCACCGGCAGGACTCTTAACGAGATTCCAATCATACTTAAACAGGGTGTCTAAATAACTATTGTCCCATTTGGTCGGTGTGGGGGTCCAGGCCCCTTCGATACCACTTGAGATAGTACTGCTGCCTTTGCCACTACCCATACTATTCTTCCAGCCAAGTCCCTGTTCTTCGATACTGGCAGCCTCGGGCTCCGGACCTACATGAGTCGCACTACCTGCGCCGTGACATTTACCAAATGTATGGCCCCCTGCAACCAGCGCAACTGTCTCCTCGTCGTTCATGGCCATACGCGCAAAAGTCTCGCGGATGTCTTTTCCAGAATCGATTGGGAGGGGTTGACCGTTCGGTCCTTCCGGGTTTACATAAATCAAACCCATCTGCACCGCAGCAAGGGGATTTTCAAGTTCCCTATTACCAGAATAGCGCTTGTCACCAAGCCATTCGCTCTCGGCACCCCAGTAAATATCCTCTTTAGGCTCCCAGACATCTTCACGACCACCACCAAAACCGAAGGTTTTAAAGCCCATTGACTCCAAAGCGCAATTACCAGCAAGAATCATAAGGTCAGCCCAGGAAATCTTTTTGCCGTATTTCTTCTTGATGGGCCAGAGCAGGCGGCGTGCTTTATCAAGGTTTACATTATCCGGCCAGCTGTTTAAGGGAGCAAAGCGCTGAGTACCCGACCCTGCACCACCACGGCCATCTCCCATTCGATATGTGCCGGCACTGTGCCATGCCATCCGGATAAAAAGTGGCCCATAATGCCCGTAATCAGCAGGCCACCATTCCTGTGAATCTGTCATTAAAGCGTATAAATCTTTTTTCAGTGCCTCAAGGTCCAGTTTCTTAAATTCTTCAGCATAGTTGAATGCTTCACCCATTGGATTTCTTGTTACTGGGTTCTGATGAAGTATCTTAAGATTTAACTGGTTCGGCCACCAATCACTATTTGTCTTACCTCCACTAACATTCTTTGGTCCAGTCGCTCCCGTTACCGGACATTTTCCTTTTTCATCCATATTTTATTCTCCTTCTTCTTTTAAAAACTCTAAACAAATATTGAATCAGATATTGTCCTCAATTATATTTAAGTTAAGGCATTTTTATTGATGTTTCTTCTATTTTCTTTCTCTTTTTTACTTATGGTTATTAATCTTTTTGCAGGCATCCTGGGCAGATACCATTAATATAAACATTTTTTCCATTGATTTTAAAATGCTCCAGCGAATCAGTTAAAAAGCTATCAATATTTATTTCAAAATCAAATATAGAACCGCATGATTCACATTTGAAATGTCCATGGCTGGAAACTTTAGCATCATACCTTGTCTCATTATTTTCAATTGTTACTATTCTTGTTAAATTAGCTTCTTTGAATAAATCTAAAGTATTATAAACTGTTGCCTTTGATAGAGTAGGAATCTCTTTTACCAGGTCGCTAAATATTTTATCTACGGTTGGATGATTTTTTTTATTAAGCAGATATTCAAGTATTTTTATTCTCTGATAGGAAGGTTTAATATTTTTTTCAATAAGTATTTTTGCAAGATTGTCAATCTTTTGATTCAATTTAAAATCCAATCCATATATTTATAATAAAATTATATTAATTTTAAATTTATAATGATTATAAGATAGTTTATTGCAAAATTATTAACCTGTCAATTGATTTCTACTTAAAACAAGAAATATTATATATTTCGCTATACAGTTCCGATTTTACAAACTGGCAGATTTTAAGTGCGATAGAGTTCCTATTATGTAGACATTCGGAGCTATTTGCGAAATATTACTTTAATGGAAATAGCCAGGAGATAAATTCTTAAAGCTCAAATTAACATACATACCTGAAAATGGCTGACCATAGCGAACGATGTTAAAACCAGGATTTCAAGCTCAGACAGGATTATTCTTATACCAGAGCTGAGTTTTTAAGATGTTTACCCCACCATATCACTCACTATATTTATTTGAATATAGATACCTACCCCTCCCCCTCTATCTTGGGCTCATGTTTTATTGATATTTGAGGATAAGAGAAACTCTGAAGAATTTAAAAATTTTACCTTAGAAGAGTTAGATAAAGAGGTTCACAAAATAGCAAGTTATT
>PMCC01000055.1:0-1261 GCA_003155275.1 Actinomycetota bacterium
TTTTTTGGTTTAATACCAATGATTTTAATGTCAGTAGTTAAATTAAGGGATTTTACAAGCTCAAATGCCTCAGCAAGGTCAATGCCGTGAAGCGAATAACTTTTAAAGATCTTTTTTTTTAATTCCACTACTTCATACGGAGAAAAAACCACTATCTGGGCGATTTCCTGACCGGCATCAACAGCGTCAATAATAATTGCCCTGGCTGCGTCCTGAAGCATAAAAACAAGTTCGATCCCGGAGGTCCCGCCGTCAATAAGCTCAATGTTTTCATTGTCCTTAAATACCTGCTGCAGCTGCAATTCTTCAATTACACGTACGCCTATGCCGTCATCCCCCATAAAAATATTTCCAAACCCTATTATTTTTATAATGCTGCAGTTTGGAATGTTCGTTTCTGTTTCATTCATTTTTTTAAGCCATTATTTTCAAGACACAAAACAATAATGAAAAGAATTACATTTAAGGCTTTGGCCCCTAATATCCGTTCATTAAAAGCCTTAATTTACTGAAATTTTATTGTTTTTTACATTTAAATGTGTATACTTTTTTTCCAGCGTTTTTATGCATTTTTTAATTAAATTTTATAGTTTTTAAATATAACACAGAAAGTATAAAAAGGGGCTATATTGAATAATTTTAATAAAATTATTAAAAAATCAATACTGTCAAAAGATATCACCAGCCTTGAAGTATATAACGATATAATTGCCGTAAAAGCGCTGGCAGGACAGTTTATCGTTGTTAGAGCAACTGAAACCGGCGAAAGGATCCCTTTGACAATAGCTGACAGTGATAAGGCTGGAGGGACAATCAACTTGGCTATTCTTAAAAGGGGAAAATCAACCCACCTGCTGGCAGACTTAAATGTGGGCGATGTCTTATGCGACGTTGCCGGCCCCCTGGGAAAAAATACAGAGATAGAAAATTTCGGTACAGTGGCAATTATTGGCGGAGGCGTCGGTATAGCGCCAACCCTGCCGATAATAAAAGCAATGAAAAGAGCCGGTAATTATGTGATTTCCATTCTTGGCGCAAAAAATGCTGACGGACTTATTTTCGAGGATATAATAAAAGAAAACAGCAATGAATTTTATATCTGCACGGATGATGGAAGCCTCGGTTACAAAGGTTTTGTCTCAGGTTTTTTTTCTGACTATCTTAAAAACAACCCGGAAAGAAAATTTTCACGAGTGATTGCAATAGGGCCGGCTTTAATGATGAAAGCTGTATGTGAAGTAACAAAGCCATACGATATCCA
>PMCC01000055.1:1298-7250 GCA_003155275.1 Actinomycetota bacterium
TGCTTTTGGACAGGCTTAATATTTATTGTGAACAGGAAAATGTGGCTTTTAAAGAATATACGGAGAAACATAAATGCAAGATGATATGACAAACGAAAAAAAACCAAAAAAAATCAAAATACCAAGAATCAAAATAGCACAGCAGAAGCCTGAGGTAAGAATAAATAACTTTAATGAAGTAGAGTTGGGCTATACCGAGGAAGAAGCCTTAACTGAAAGCTCCAGGTGCCTTATGTGTAAAAAACCCAGGTGCATAGACGGGTGCCCGGTTGAAATCGATATTAAGGGCTTTATTGCCCTGATCAATGAAAAAGAATACAAAAAGGCTCTTGAAAAAATCAGGGAAAAAAATGCGCTGCCCGGTGTCTGCGGAAGGGTATGCCCCCAGGAGGACCAGTGCGAGAAGGTTTGCATACTTGGAATAAAAGATGACCCTGTTGCAATAGGAAAGCTTGAAAGATTTGTCGCTGACAGTGAAAAAGAAAAGCAATACGGCATTACATCCTTGGAAAGTAAGCATGAAGAAAGAATAAATACCGGCAAGGAAAAAATAAAAACAGCCGTAATAGGCTCCGGACCAGCCGGGCTTACCTGTGCCGGTGAACTTGCAAGGCTTGGATATGCAGTAACGATCTTTGAAGCCCTTCATCGTGCGGGAGGAGTCCTTGTATACGGCATTCCCGAATTCAGGCTTCCTAAGGCTATTGTGCAGCAGGAGGTTGATTTTGTTAAAAGCCTGGGAGTTGACTTAAAGCTTAATATGATAGTTGGAAAGACTTATACAATAGATGAGCTGCTTGACAGCGGCTATAAAAGCATATTTGTAGGAACAGGCGCAGGACTTCCCTATTTCATGGGAATTCCAGGTGAAAACTTTAATGGCGTATATTCCGCAAATGAATACCTTACCAGGGTAAACCTGATGAAAGCATATCTTTTCCCAAAATGGGACACCCCTGTTATAAAGGGCAATATAGTTTCTGTTGTTGGCGGCGGCAATGTTGCCCTGGACTCTGCGAGGACTGCTAAAAGGCTTGGAGCCAAAAAAGTATACATAATCTACAGGAGAAGTGAAGTTGAAATGCCGGGCAGGATTGAAGAAATACACCATGCAATTGAAGAAGGCATTGAAATGGTATTTTTGACAAATCCGGTTCAATTGCTTGGAGGAAAAGGATGGGTCAAAAAAGTAAAATGCATCAGGATGGAGCTGGGCGAACCCGACGATTCAGGGCGCAGGAGGCCGGTTCCTATTAAGGATTCTGAATATGAGATTGATACTGATATCGTGGTAATTGCAATAGGCCAGGGCCCAAATCCTGTGCTCATGCAAACATCTTCTGATATAATCTTAAACAAGCGTGGAAATATTGCGGCAGATGAATCTGGCAAAACAAGCAAAAAAGGTGTTTTTGCTGGAGGAGATATAGTCACTGGCACAGCGACAGTAATACTTGCGATGGGCGCCGGCAGAACAGCTGCCATAGCAATGGACGATTATATAAAAACCGGCAAATGGTAATTCAAGTCCAGTCAGGAAAAAAATGAAAAAAATTATTTTANNCAATATTTTGCATAGCTCTTATACTTGCCGTTTTATCTTTTACAGGATGCATTAAAAGCAGCACAAATACTACAGATGACGAAAGCCAGAAATCATCGGATACCAATGCTGCAGTAAATATAAAGATTGCTTCCCTTAAAGGCCCTACTTCCATTGGCATGCTGAAGCTTCACAAAGAGAATCCTTTCCTTGGAAACAATGTCAGCTCAAGCTATGAAATTGTTCCAAGCCCCGAAATTATGGTTTCAAAAATTCTTTCCAATGAGGTCCAGATTGCTGCCCTGCCTACTAATGTTGCAGCCAAACTTTACAACAAAGGCTCCGGTTACAGGATTGCAGCCATTACGGGCTATGGAGTCTTGTATCTTCTGCAGCAGACTTCGGATATTAAAACCTGGGATGATTTAAAAGGTAAAAAAATCAATGTGATTTCAAAAGGTTCAACCCCTGATGTAGCGTTACGCTACCTGCTTGAAAAAAACGGCCTTAATGCGCTGAGCGATGTTACACTTGATTATACCGTTGAGCAGGTAGAGCTTTCCCAGCTTATGATTGCCGGTAAAGCAGATATTGCAATACTTCCGGAACCTTTTGTGACAATGGTTACAAAAAAGAATCCTAAAGTAACAATTGCATTCGATATAGAACAACAATGGGAAAAAGCAGGCAACGGTGACCCGATGCCGATGTCATGTGTTGTTGTTAACGGGGATTTTGCAGACAAGCATAGAGAAATCGTCGATGAGTTTTTAAAGCAGTATCAACAGAGCACCATTTGGGCCACCGGAAATATCAAAGATGCCTCATTACTGGTTGAGGAGTTTAAAATAGGGATGGATGCCGCCACAGCAGAAGAAGCAATACCAAGATGCAATATACGTTTTACAACCCTCGACGACTCAAAAGAAATCATTAAAAACTACATCAATACCATACTGGGATTTTCCCCTGAAGATGTGGGAGGAAAAATGCCTGATGAAAATTTCTATTACTAAAAAAGACAGACTTTACACTGTTTTATCTTTTACTTTACTGCTTGTTATATGGAAAATAATATCTGTTATAGTAAATTCTGCAATCATAGTCCCATCCCCTGAAAGCACCCTTATCAGCCTTTTTAACCTCATAAAAACCCGAGATTTTTTTATTATCATCCTTTTTTCCCTTGAGCGGGGCCTTATAGGTTTTGTTCTGTCATTTGTTCTTGGTCTTCTGGTGGGTTTTGCCGCGGGCTTTAACAGGGTATTTAATAAGATCTTTGAACCTTTCCTTGTAATTATCCGTTCGACTCCAGTAATGACTATAATACTGATTGCATTGATATGGTTTAAAGCAAACAACGTGCCCATATTTGCAAGCTTCCTGATGTCTTTTCCCATTATATGCACAAATGTAATAGAAGGTATTAAAAATATTGATCCTAAGCTGCTGGAGATGGCAAAAATATACGGGATAAAAAGAACAAGGGTTATAAAAGAAATTTATTTGCCTTCTATTATACCATTTTTAACAGCGGCAATTTCCACTGCATTTGGAATAGGATGGAAAGTTGTCATAGCTGCAGAAGTATTAAGCCAGCCCAAATATGCCATAGGAAGCAGCCTTCAGAATTCAAAAATATATCTTAATATTAATGACGTCTTTGCATGGACCATAATTGCAATACTTATAGGGTATTTGTTTGAAAGGCTTATAAGGTTCATTGAGAAAAAATCTTTGAAATGGAAAAGAGAATATGNNACATGGATGTCCGGGAAAATAAGATCACCTGCATCCTTGGACCTTCCGGCATCGGGAAAACAACTCTTTTAAACATAATCAGCGGTATCACTGAACCGGACAGCGGTGATATTTCAGATTTTAAAGATAAGGACTTTTCATATATATTCCAGGAGCCCAGACTTTTATACTGGAAAACAGTTTATGAAAATATCAATTTTGTATTAAAGGACTTCTATAAAGAAAAAGAGTTGAAGCCAAGGGTAAAAAACTACCTTGAAATTGTCGGTCTATATGAATACAGGGATTATTATCCTAATAAGCTAAGCGGCGGTATGCAGCAGAGAGTGTCAATTGCCAGGGCATTTGCCTATCCCTCTGAAATACTGCTAATGGATGAACCTTTTAAAAGTCTGGATGACAAATTAAAGAAGAACCTGCTGCATTCATTTATGGCTCTCTGGGAGGCGGACAAAAGAACAGTGGTTTTTGTAACGCATGATATTGAAGAAGCGGCTTCTATCAGCGATTTTATTTATGTACTTGAAGACAGTTTCCCTACAAAAATTAAAAACATGATGCAGATAGATAAAAGCTTCAAAGAAAGGCTTGATGATTACCAGTCGGTAAAAGAAATTAAAAAAACACTGGTGGATTTCTTCTGAAGTTTATCCCCACTTATCCAGGGATATCTTTAATGACTCATATCCTTTTTTCCTGGCAATTTCATACAAGCTTATTCCCTGGCCCAGGGTCTCAGCTGCCTGCATCATTGCCTTTGCGCCCTCAGCCGGACCGTTTGGATGTCCGAGTATTGCTCCGCCGACTGCCAATATGATCTCTTTGCCTAGATCTTTTACTATTTTTTCAGCGCTGCCTGGATGGACTCCTCCGCCAATTGCTGGCATTGTTGTTTGAAGCTTCCCCAATGCGAGCCTGTGCATATCGGCAATTTGCTTATATCTTCTTTTAAGAAATGGATAAGAGCTGTAAGGCGAGCTGAATAAAACTATATCAGCTCCTGCCATTCTTGCCAGTTTTCCTAGAATAAGGGGTGTGGAAATACCTGTATTGCAGGATTCTGTAATAGAGCCAGCGCTTGCATAATGCCCTACAACCGGAATGTTTACCCTGCTGTCTTCAGACAAGGCCTGTAAGGTTGAAAGGCCTGAGGCTATAAAGTTTATCATTAACATCTCAGCGCCTGCGTCAATTGCCCTGAAGGCGTTTTCAAGGCATTTGTCAAGCCTGTCTGTTATGTTGACACAATAAACTGTCTTATGTCCAGTAATGACTTTTACTTCTTTTGCCGCGCCATTATATGCTTTTACCCTGTCAACTATCGAACTATAGGAGGTATCTGCAAGCAATTCGTCATCTTTTATAATATCAACTCCTCCAAGAGCTATTTCTCTAAATATTTTGGCGCCTTCTGAAGGACTGTAGCCCAGACAGGGCTTTATCATATTAAGGACTATGGGCCTTCTTTTTTGAATGCCAAGATAGTTGTAAATGCCATCGATTCCGAACCGGGGCCCTTTAAAAGCTTTTAAATATTTCCCGGAAAACTTGATGTCTATAAGCTTTACCTGTGCAGAAGTAGATACATCATTACCCATAAGAGTGGTAAACATCATGGGAAACTGGGGTGAAAAATTTTCATCCGGAAATGCTATCTGGATAATATGGGAACTAAGCTCCGGTTCATCTGTGGTAAGTTCCGCAGGAGGTATGTCATAAATACTTACAAGTTTGCCTCCATATTGCTTCTTCATCTGCGGGGTAATACCAGGTATGGGCACCCATGTCCCGATTGTCTGCCCTACTGCAAATGATTGGGCTTTCTCGTATACATCTTCTCCTGCAACCCTGGAAGAATAAAAATAGGTAGCTATTATATAATCGCCCTCAAAAGCTTCTTCAGGCATTATCAGCGGCGATACTTCTTCTATATCTGCTTTACCAATATCTGTAATTGTATTTTTGCTTTGTTTTACCATGGAACCAACTCTCATATAATCAAGGCAAAAAATCTTCTAAAAATACTGTATTTCAAGAAATCTCATTATTCTCATTATTCTGGAAAAATTTTGGCTTTTTAGATTATCCTATTTATTCACAAACTCAACATTCAGCATATGAGTCGAGCATGATATACAGGGATCATATGCCCTTATAAGCATCTCACAAGCAAGCCTTATTTCATCTTCCGTCTTCTCCATTATCGCCGGTACGAGCTGCGCCAGATCCAGTTCAATGTTAGCATAATTCATGTTTGTTGGTATGATGAGATTTGCTTTAGTGACTTTACCTGCTTCATCGTAAGTATAGTCATGTATCAAAAGGCCGCGNNAATTTGTCCTCATCAAGACCGAATGCAAGGATTTCATCAATAAGCCTGATGCTGTCATCAACACAATGGACGATTTCCACAAACTGGGCGATGCTGATCATATAAGTATTATAACAAGGAATTTTTAAACCAAGCTCCTGGGCATAAGTCTTTGCATTGTCAGAAAGCTGGGAATAATTGTTATTGACTCTTGAAAGCGCTCCTACCATATATGAATCCCGTGAAGCGGTGCAATGTTTTCCGGTGGAATGTTTTACCACTTTTTCTTTAATCCTGGAGAGATAATCTATCGGTTTTATTGTCCACCCGTCAGAAG
>PMCC01000055.1:7293-9993 GCA_003155275.1 Actinomycetota bacterium
TCCGGATAAAGCGAGACAAGCATTTCCCTTAATTTCAGAAGCCCCTCTTCTGTAGGAAGTTTTGTAAAACCTCCAACTACAGTGGTAAGCGGATGAACTGCCCTGCCGCAGATTATCCTTACTATTTCATTGCCAATCTTTTTTACTTTTACAGCAATATTTACAACCGCAGGATTTGTTTCAAGCAGAGGCAAAACACTGCCAATACCAAGAAAATCCGGTGCAGCCAGGAAAAATACGTGAAGGCTGTTGCTCTGAATATATTCTCCGTGATTTACCAGTTTTCGCAGCTTTATTATCTGTTTATTCAGTTTTACACCAAAAGCATTTTCAGTCGCCTGAGTTGATGTAAAGGTATGGGCAACTGAACATATCCCGCAGATCCTTGAAGTTATATGAGACGGCTCCATATAATTCCTGCCGACAAGCATTGCTTCAAAAAATCGTGGTGATTCAGGTATCCTCATCTGGAGTTTTTCTATTTTTTTATTCTTTACATCTAGAACCAGGTCTCCGTGTCCCTCAACCCTCGGCAGCGGTGTAACTTCTATATTTAAATTTGTCGCCATATCATTGACCTCCAAAAAATAATTATTTAGATTTTTGTACTATTTTTACACATGCATTGTAAAGGTTAAAGCCCTCCATAATGTCTTCAACTGTAAGGCCATATTGGGATAACAGGTCTTTCTGGGCATTTACATTAGGATCATCAATAGACCCTCGGCAAGCAACACAGCTGGATTTTACACTTGGACATCTTGCATTGCATCCTGCTCTTGCAACTGGCCCCATACACTTTATCCCGAATTCATAAAGGCAGGTATTTCCGAGCCTCTTGCACTCCACACAAACCGGATAGCTTGGTATTTCAGGAACTTTTCCCATTATCAGTGCACTGACAATATCCACTATTTCAGACCTTGTGGGAGGGCATCCCCTTGCATAATAATCCACTTTTACATATTCGCTTATCGGTTTTGTATCTATTGCTTCTATCCAGCCTTTTTTATCACCATAAACAAGCTCTTTGGCTTTTTCTGTGCCATACAGGTTCTTTAAGCAGTTTAGTCCCCCCGTGCCTGAACAGGCTCCAACCGCAATGATGATTTTTGCTATTTTACCAATATGTTCAAGCCTTTCAATATCATGCGTTGTTGAAACAGAGCCTTCGATCAAAGCTACCTCATATGTATCACTTTGCTCAGAAATGGCCTCTGTAAAATTAACAATGTCAACAGCACTAATAAAATCTATCAGCTGATCTTCAAGGTTTAGTATTTCAAGCTGGCAGCCGCCGCAGCCGGTCAGACCAAATACTCCAACTTTTGGCTTACTCATTTATAATGCCTCCTTTAAGTTCTTAATTTCCCATAAACTGAATATCGGGCCGTCAACACAGCATAATTTATCTCCAATGTGGCAGTGGTTGCATTTGCCGACTCCGCATTCCATCCTTCTTTCCATATCAAGAAAGATATTTTCCGGCTTATATTTCTTTTCCTCAAGTTCAATCATTACAAACCGGTACATTATCGGCGGGCCGCAGACAACCGCATAAGTGTCTTCAGGAAGATATTTAAGTCCCGGGATAAGATTGGTGCAGACACCGACTGATTCCTTCCAGCTCNNACTTCATCTTTATAAAGTAAAAGGTTTGGCTCTACGCAGCCGTAAATCAATGTAAGCCCTTTATAGCTTTTCCTGTCCTCAAGAATAAGTTTAATAAGTGACCTTACCGGAGCAAGCCCTAATCCGCCTGCAATTATAACTACATTATTTCCCTTCATTTTTTCATATGGAAAATAACCTTTTCCAAAGGGGCCTCTTATCCCTATTTTGGCTCCCACAGGTAATTTGTGCATTGCGCCTGAGACACTTCCTATATTCCTTACGCATAATTCAAAAGATCCCTTCAGGTTTGGAGATGAAGGAATTGAANNTTTCTGGTTTGGAGATGAAGGAATTGAAAATGGAGCCTCACCTATTCCAAAAACAGTGACTTCTAAAAACTGTCCCGGTAAAAAACTAAAACTGTCTCTTTTTTCTTTGTCGTCAAACCGTATAACGAATTTTTTTTCAGTCGTGGTGAGATTTTCTATTTCTGTAATAGTGGCTATATCAGGAACATATAAGGGATGTCTTTTTGTTTTTTCAGCCATTTCAAGTACCATTTTTACAAACTCACCTCTTCCTTTACTGCATTAATATCTTCACAAATATTTATTTTAGCAAGGCATGCCTCAACACATCTTCCGCATCCGACGCAAGAATATGCGCCGAATTTATCTACAAATGTTTTAAGTTTGCATCTGTAACGCTGCTTTAACCTGTTTGACTTTGCTGGCCTGAAATTATGGCCCCCTGCAACTAGACCGTAATCCGGTATCATACAGGAATCCCATTCACGTGATTTGATTCCTGTCTTTAAATCGATTTTCATATCATCTTTCACGTTAAAACAAAAACAGGTCGGGCAGACAAGATTGCATGAACCGCAGGAAAAACAGTTTTTTGAAAGCCTGTCCCAGAGCTCATTCTTGCCGTATGAGATTTCGAAATCTTCATGAAAGTTCCGGACATCCGGCGAAACTTTAAACTTGCTTTGGTAGGATTCTTTGAATTTATCGTAAGCATTAAAATCTGCTGTCAGGGCCTCACTTACCTTTGCATATTTTGACAAAAGCTCCATTCCTTTCG
>PMCC01000055.1:10027-11989 GCA_003155275.1 Actinomycetota bacterium
AATATCCTGTCAAGAAAATTCATTCCATTCAAATCCCAGGCATTTATACCAAAAAGTATTTTTTCTTCACTCGTGTTTAGAGATTCAATCTTAATATTATCTGTAGTATAACTTATAAGCCCTTCTTTTGATGGAAATAAGATTTTTTTGGCAGGAGGAAGTGTTGTCTTTACATATCCGAGATCGATTTCTTCAAAATTTTTAACCGGTACAAAATCGTGCAGAACTTTATTTATTTTTTTTGGCCCTGTCACATTATAGTTTTTAATAAGGCCGGATAAGAAATCCTTATAATTATTCTTGTCCAGAACTTTATAAAGCATTGGGCTCCCTTCTTAAATTATAAATATTATGATAGAGATTGGTTATAAATAAAAATCCATTTAATTTATAAAATCAATTGCACCATTAACTTATAACTAATTTATAAACTCTGCGACTTTTGCCAGAAGCTGGTCAGGTTTAATTGTTTTTTCAAGGACAGCTTTAACAGGAAGCCATGTGCCATCAGGCTCAAATCCGAAAGCCAGGTTCATTTGTTCCCTGATGCCGGTAATCATTATTATCGGGACTGATTTTAAATCTTCATCTTTCTGGAATTCTCTGCTAACTTCAAAACCTTCGGTGTTCTTTGTCATCATAACATCAAGAATTATAAGGTTCGGAATTATTTCCTTTGCTTTTTTGAAACCTTCTGTTCCATCCGGAGCAGATTCCACCTTATAGCCTCTTGCCTCAAGGACCGCCCTGATCGAATCTACAAAATCCGGGTCATCATCAATAATAAGAATCTTTTTTCCACTCATTTGGATATACCTCCTGTAAAATTAAACTTTTATTAAGATACTAGATTATTAAAATTTAAACAAATAAAAACTGCAATATTTTATATAAAAGATGTAACAATAGCGACAAACAAAACTGTAAAAATTTATTTAAAACTACACCAATATTAAAGAAAGCGAACTGTTAAATTCTGTTTAAAAAAATACTGCATATAGATAAAAATAAAAATTATAAAAATTTTAGTAAAAATAAAAAATCCTGATACATAAATGGCGCATATTTCTACATTGGCATATTGTCAATGTTACTACATAAATGCTGCATATTTTTGCTAAAAAATATGCAGCATTTAAAATAACATCCATTAGTTTGCCACGGCGGAAAAATCCAAACTGCTTTCAGCCCTTAATTCCTGAATAATCGCAGCTATCTTCTTTGTCGTCAGTTTTTCATAGACTTTGCCATTTATCATCATTACCGGCGCCAACCCGCAGCAGCCAAGACAGTATTTTGCCTCTATTGTAAACAAACCGTCCGGAGTTGTTTCATTGAGTTCGGTGCCAAGTATTTCTTTAAGTTTGTTTAGCACCCGCTTTGAACCCTTTACATAACAGGCAGTCCCGAGACAAACAGATATTATATATTTCCCTCTCGGTATCAAAGTAAAGTAATGATAAAAAGTCACTATACCCCAGATACGCGCCGATGGTATCTCCATCTCCGTGCTGATAGTATCTATGGCTTCCTCATTTATATAACCGTAAATTTCCTGCGCCTTATGTAGGATTGACATTAGCGCAGCATTGTAATAGCCCTTTTTATGCTTTTCTGAAATAAAGCTTATAAGCTCTGATTTTTTACTGCTGACATTCTCACCTATTTGTACAATATTTTCCATTTCTTACCTCTTATCTTAACAATTTTCACTTAAATAAAAATAACCCCATCAAAACTTTTTTTAGTTTATTTTTTATATACACCGGTAGGATATTTCTGTTTGTAATTTGTATGCAGAATCTTATGTGATTTCGGTCCTAAAGGCCTCTCAAAAAATTCTTTGTATATCCTCTGGATCTCAGGATTTTCATGGCTTCTCCTAATGGTTTTGGCCCTGTCAAGCGCGTATAAAACACTTGCCCTTTTCTTTAGAAGCTCTTCGTCCAAAGCAACGTATTC
>PMCC01000055.1:12023-12815 GCA_003155275.1 Actinomycetota bacterium
CATTACTTTTGCTTCCTTTATGCCAGCAAAACCACGCAGGGCGGCAAACTCGATATCAATGATTGACTCGCCCATATAAACTTCATAAGCGGTCCTTAATGCTGCTTCCATCACTCCACCTGTGACTCCAAAAATAGTGGCGGCACCGCTTGAGAACCCGAAAAGATTGTCAAACTCCTCGCCTTCAGTTTTTGAAAGGTCGATACCTGCTGACTTTATCATCCATGCGATCTCTCTTGTTGTCACTACTATATCGGTAAGCTTAGCGCCGTCAAGGCTTAGCTCTTCTCTTTCGGCCTCATACTTTTTTGCCGTGCAGGGCATGACTGCAACGCTTAATATATCTTTCGGGTCAATACCCCTCTTTTGCGCATAATAAGTCTTAAGTACTGAGCTCATCATACTCATTGGCGATTTGCAGGTTGATATATTAGGCAGTATTTCCGGATGGAACTGCTCAGCATACTTAATCCATGCCGGTGAACAAGATGTGATCATCGGAAGATCTCTGCCGGTAGTGAATCTTTCCAGGAATTCATAGCCCTCTTCCATTATAGTAAGGTCTGCGGAAAACTGGGTATCAAACACAAGGTCAAAACCTAGTTTTCTAAGTGCGGCCACTGTCTGTTTTTCAAAGTTGGTCCCTGCGGGAAATCCGAATGCTTCTCCAATAGCAGCCCTGACAGCTGGCGCCACCTGGACTATTTTCAATTTTTTATCGCTGGACAGCTCCCTGAAGAGCTCTACTGTGTAATATTTTTCAGATAGAGCTGCAGTGGGGCAGACATTTAT
>PMCC01000055.1:12859-14631 GCA_003155275.1 Actinomycetota bacterium
CATCTTCCGCAAAGGATACATTTATTAGGGTCCCTTGTAATTGACGGGGAAGAAAGATCTATATCATATAGTTTCTTTTCGCCCGTAAAATGCCTTTTTTTAATGCCGATCGAACGTGAAAGTCCCTGCAGTTCGCAGTTGCTGTCCCTTTCGCAGGTATTGCAGTCAATCGGATGATTATCCAAAATCAGCTCAAGCAAATCCCTTCTTGCCTTTCTTAAATCAGCGGTATTTGTCCTNNTCTACAATGCATATTCTGCATGCTCCTTCAACAGAAAGTTTAGGATGATAACATAGCCTTGGTATATGGAAGCCGATTTTATCAAGGGCCTGCATAATCGTCTGTCCGGCTTCAACATCGTAATCCTTGTTATTTACATTAATTTTTATGGTATCGCTCATTATTCTTTTTCCTCCTTATCGCACCTTAAACAGTGCTTTGCTTCACATACAGCCTGGTGCATTGAAAACCCTAATTCTGTTTCAATAAAATTACCTTTTCTTTGAGACATTTCAAGCATGGGGATATCAAATCTTTCAAGGCTTTCGATTTCCTCTTCCGTCATTTCGACAATAGCAACATCAACAGCAGGCTTAGTAACACTGTATTTCCTGGTAAGCTCTTCGCCCTTTATATATTTGTCTATCATCCCGGCAGCAACTTTGCCATGCGACATAGCTTCGGTAACTGTTTTGGGGCCAAGCACAACATCCCCGCCTGCGAAAATACCGTCTGAACCGGTATAGTAAGTCTCATCATTGACCTCTATAGTCTTCCATTTTGAGAGCTTGATCCCATCGCCGTTTCCACTTGTAACAAAGTCAATATCAGGCTCTTGGCTAATAGCCGGCACAAGTGTGTCTATTTCAATAATAAATTCAGAGCCTTCTTTTGGTACAGGACGCCTTCTGCCACTTTTGTCTATGCCGCCAAGTTCCATCCTGATGCATTCGAGTTTTTTGATTCTGCCGTTTTCAGCAATCGCTCTAACCGGAGCCACCAGATACTGTATATTTATGCCTTCTTTTATGGCTTCGTCTATTTCTTCCTGCCAGGCAGGCATTTCATTTTTGGTCCTCCTGTATAGAAGTTCTGCCTTTACGCCAAGCCTATTTAAGGTCCTTACTGCATCAATTGCAGCATTTCCTCCGCCTATCACAGCCGCCTTTTGACCGATATTTATTTTTATGCCAAGATTTATATCCCTGAGCAATTCGACTGCATCTATTACTCCCGGCAAGTCTTCACCGGGGATACCAAGTTTTAATCCTTTGTGTGCGCCAGCTGCAATAAATATAGCCTTAAATTCTTTTTTAATATCAGAAAAACTTATGTCTTTCCCAACTTCAGTATTTAATTTAAGCTGAATTCCAAGGCTTAAAATATTATTTATCTCGTATTTAAGCAATGCTTTTGGAAGCCTGTACTCCGGAATTGCAACAGCAAGCATTCCTCCGGCAACAGGCAGCTTTTCAAAAATCGTCACTTTATAGCCTTCAAGCGCAAGATAATAGGCGCATGTAAGTCCTGCAGGACCTGAACCGATAACAGCAACTTTGCCTTCTTTTTCATCACCGGCAACAGGCATGCCATCCATCTTATTTTCCATGGCATAATCGGTAAGGAATCTCTTGATTTCCCTGATGGCTATAGGTTTGTCTATTTTCCCTCTCCTGCATTTGCTTTCACATGGGTGATGGCAGACTCTCCCGCAAATAATCGGCAAAGGATTTTCACTGTAAAGAATCTTTACAGCTTTATCAAATTTTTC
>PMCC01000055.1:14685-16436 GCA_003155275.1 Actinomycetota bacterium
GTCAGTACCGGGTTTGGCGCAGATTGTCCGAGGCCGCAAAGCGCCGTCTTTTTTATAAGATTTGCCAGGCGCATCAATTTTTCTATATCCTCTTCTTCCCCATTTCCGGCAGTAATTTTAGTCAGTATCTCCAGCATCCTTTTGGTNNCGCGCAATGTCTATCATGCAGTCATCTTCATCCAGCACTATCATTCCGCCTGAGCCCATAATTGAACCCAGCGACTTTAAAGAATCATAGTCGACCGTACTGTCAAGAAATTCCTCCGGTATGCATCCGCCGGAAGGTCCCCCTGTCAGCAATGCCTTAAATTTCTTGTTGTCTTTTATACCACCGCCTATATCATAAACAATCTCTCTTAAAGTAATGCCCATCGGCACTTCTATGAGCCCGGTATTGTTGACTTTGCCGGAAAGCGCAAAAACCTTTGTCCCCTTGCTTTCCTTGGTGCCTATTAAAGCAAAATTCTCATAACCGTCGAGAATAATTACACCAATATTTGCAAATGTTTCCACGTTATTTATAAGGGTCGGCTTGTTCCAAAGCCCGCGAGCTGCCGGATAAGGCGGCTTGATTGTCGGCACGCCTCTGCCGCCCTCTATCGAGTGTATCAGCGCAGTTTCCTCACCACAGACAAATGCTCCGGCTCCAAGTACAAGCTCTATATCAAAATCAAAATCGGTGCCCAGGATTTTTTTGCCCAAAAATCCGTTTTTCTCGGCATCTTTTATTGCAATCCTCAGCCTGTCAATTGCAAGAGGATATTCTGCCCTTATATAGACAAAACCTTTTTTTGCCCCAATTGCATAACCTGCAATCACCATGCCTTCAATCACTATATGCGGATCCCCTTCAAGAGCGCTTCTGTCCATAAATGCGCCCGGATCACCCTCATCAGCGTTGCAGATGATATATTTTTCCTTTTCTTCTTCCTGTGCGACAAGCTTCCATTTAAGCCCTGTCGGAAAGCCTCCGCCGCCCCTGCCCCTGAGTCCCGATTTGGTTATCTCTTCAATTACCTGCCCTGGAGTGTAGTCAGTAAGGACTTTGGCTAAAGATTCATAACCTCTTACAGAAAGATAATCGTCGATGCTTTCAGGGTCTATGATCCCACAGTTTCTAAGAGTTATTCTTTTCTGTTTGCTGAAGAAATCTACATCCCCAAAAACAAACTTTGATCTGTCGGTCAGCATGAAAGGGTCAGTCTTTAAACTTTCAGATCTTTCCGCTGACTGGACGCTGTTTTCGAGAAGATGTTTTTTTATAATCTCTTTGGCTTTGGCGCTGTTTACATTTATGTATTTGAACGGCACCTTTCCCGCCTGCAAAACTTCAACAGTCGGCTCAAGATTGCATCTTCCTGCACAGCCTTTTTGCTTTAACTGCACATCTTTTATTGAATTGTCTGCGATTTCTTTCTGAAAAGTATCCCATACATCTTTGCTTCCTGCCGCAATCTCGCAAGTGGACATACCCACGTAAATTCGAGTGGAAGACAGCAGGCCTTTTTCTATCAGGTCTTGTATTGCTCCCTGCTTGATACTTTTCAGGTTTTCTATAGCTGTTGCCATAACTAAACCCTTTCTATCTCAAATATAAATTCATTGCCGTTATCATTAGTTTCAACCCGTATACTGCCGCCAAGGTTTTCAATTATATCTTTTATAATAAAAAGCCCCAGGCCGGTACCTTTTATTTTCCTGTCGTGTTCTTTTTCAAGCCGCGAAAATTTTTTAAACAGTTTTTCTTTATC
>PMCC01000055.1:16503-21325 GCA_003155275.1 Actinomycetota bacterium
AGCAGTGTCCTGTCTGAAACTATTACCAGGTCCTTAGGAATCCTGTTTTCAAAAACAAGCCTGTTTTCATATATTTCTGTTAAAAATGCGTCTTCGACTTCATTTATTATGTCTTCGGTTACNNTCAAGCCTTCTTAAGTTCCTTATTGTTGTCTCTACGCTGGCCCTCTGCTTGAAATTAAGCATTCCCAGCAAACCGTCCCTTATTGAATATACGCATAAAATTGTTGAGCCAAGTACTCCTTTTAATTCATGTGACACAAACTCTATTGTGTTAATGTCGCTTATATTAGGACTGTCCGTAGATTTGGCAGTATTGGCAGACGCATTACCTGTACCGCCCGGCAAAGAATTTCCAGCACCGGGTCCGGACGGTTTATCCGTACAGGCGGTTTCGCTTCTTTTTAATTCTAATATATACTTTCCCAATTTTATTTTCATCTTGTTCTATTGCTGAAAAATCTTTCTTATTTATGTATACTTTTAATAAGTTAAATCTACGTTTACAAGCATTTTACAATTTAATACTGTGTAATATAATATCCTGCTTTTAAGCCGGTTTCTTTCAGGCTCCGACAAACTAAAAGAACTAAACAAATAATACATTTCAGGAAAAACCTTTATTACTTGTAACATTTTTGTAACTTTTTAAAACCATGTCATATTATCACTTCCAATTAATTATAGCAATAAAAAAACTGTAAATTTGTAATAAGTTTGTAACACCATGACCTCATGCGTTAAATAGGAAAAAATCATAAGGATTTATGCCATAGATTTAGCAGCCAAAGTGGGTTCCAGCACTGAAAATCATTTTTTCTGGCGCTTAAATATTATTTTCAATCCAGTCTATCCAACCTTGAACACCCTGGCCGCTTTTGCAGGACAGCCGGATTATTTCAATTTCAGGATTAAGTTCTTTGATCTTGCCGGAAAAGAAATCATCATTAAAGTCACTGTACGGCAGCATGTCTGTTTTATTCAGTATTACAAGGTCTGTCTTAACAAAAGCTTTGGGATATTTTACAGGTTTGTCATCACCTTCACTGACAGAAGAAAGAAGAAGCCTTGATGACTCTCCGAGGTCAAAACCGACAGGACAGATAAGGTTGCCGACATTTTCGATAAATAATATGTCAAGCTTTTTTATGTCGATTTTCTCCACTGCTTTTGCAACCATTGAAGCGTTAAGATGGCATGTTCCGCCGGTGTTTATCTGTACCACATCATCAGTTAATGATTTTATTTTTTCAGAGTCATGCGTTGAAGAGATATCTCCCTCAATTACACCGATATTATATTTATCGCCAAGCCTTCTGATGGTTTCCATAATGAGGGTTGTCTTGCCTGCTCCAGGAGCAGAAAGAATATTTATTACAAATACTTTATTGGCTTTAAACAATCTCCTGTTAATGTCAGCTTCCTCTTTATTGTATTGCATCACATTTTCAACAACTTCTATTTTCATTTTTCTCCTTCTCTATCTGTTTTTAGACTAAAAAGTATACTATTTTTAATACTTTTTTCAACCTCGGCAAAGCTCTCGTGCATCTCTTTTATATAGCGATATAGCAATTTCTACATAAAGTAAAAAGTCTATATATAAAAAGTATTATAAAAAGCGCATTTTTAAAAATTTCGTATCAATAATGGCATGTTAAAAAAGATAATAAAAAAATTCATTTCTAAAAAGTGCAGAATAATAAATGCAGATTAAAAATAAATTATAATTTTACTTGTTTTAAATTATAATCTATTTAAATTTTTAACAGACAAAAAGGATTAAAAAATGGTTGATATCCTGCCTTTTAACGGTTTGCGATTTGATTTACATATGACGGGAGAGTTGTCTAAAATAATTGCTCCCCCCTATGATATTATTTCACCTTTGCAGAAGCAGCAGCTTAAAGAACAGAGCCCTTATAATATTGTAAATTTAACACTTCCTGATGATTCAGATGATAAGAGCCGTTATGAAAACGCAAAAATAACGCTTCAGGATTTTATAAAAAAAGGCATATTAAAAGTGGACCCGAAAAAATGCCTTTACATATTTGAAGAGTTTTTTGTCGATGATGACGGAGGGCTTAAGAGCCTTACAGGGTTCCTGGGCCTTTTAAAAGTGGAAGACTATGGCGCAGGAAAAGTATTGAGGCATGAAAAAACCCTTTCAAAACCAAAAGAAGACAGGCTGAATCTCCTGAAAGCATGCAGGACCAATTTTGAATTTATTTACACCCTTTACAATGATTCCAGTTCCGGTATTTGCAATATCCTTGATAATGAAAAAAAGAAAGAGCCCCTTATAACTACCAATGCAGCTTACGAACCATTATTAAAATTTAAATTCTGGAAGGTTTCCGATGAAAAAATCCTTTCAGCAATTATCATGGCCATGAAATCAAAAACGTTGCTTATTGCCGATGGACACCACCGTTATGAGACATCAAGACTTTACAGTGAGTCGATTCCTGTGCGGGCGCAGGATTTTAATAGCAACGCAGTAGATGAAGAAGGTATAAGCATAAGGCCCGAGGATTACATTCTTTCCCTGTTTGTGTCTGAAAACCAGAAAGATATATCCATTCATCCCACTCACAGGCTTGTAAAGTTTGACCGGAAAATAAGCCCGGAAGAAATGCGGGAAAAAATCGGTAAATATTTTACCATAGAAATAATTTCTCCGGAAATCTCGGATATATCCAATAAAATGTCTTCATGCCTGGCTGCCGGATGTAAGTGTACGTGCATTGTTTTTGACAGCCAGACCTGCTTTTTTGCAGTTTTGAAAACAGGCATTGAATCAGTATATAAAGATTTAAATATAAGCCCTGAAAAATTCATTGAAGAGTTTGAGAATCTTGACGTTAACATTTTGCATAAACTTTTGCTTTCAGTTTTGCTTAAAGATTATGAAATCAGGGATATAAAATTTATCCATACTATCGGTGAAGTACTTGACATCCTTGGCAGCAAAACACAGGAAACAGATTTTGATGCCGGATTTATATTGAATGCACCGTCAATTGAAACGGTAGAAAATCTTTCAAACAATGGCTTTATAATGCCGCAGAAATCTACATATTTTTATCCCAAACCCTGCAGCGGACTTGTAATGTATGCTTTTGATAATTAACTGGTTTTTGTAAATTCCCGGATTTAACCGGCGTCACATTAACCTTTTAACAAGATTATTAAGCTCATCCCGCAGCTCTACCGGTATTTTTCCTTCAAATTTGTCATAAAAGCTTTTTATATCCTGGGCTTCTTTAACCCAGTCAGCAGCGTCAATACTTAACAACTCTTTAATTCTGCCCTCGGCCATATCCAGGCCTTCAAGGTCAATATCTTTGGTGCCGGGCATGTATCCTATAGGAGTTTTGTCCGCATCTATCTCTTTTTTGCATCTCTTGATTATCCATTCAAGCACCCTTAGATTATCGCCATATCCGGGCCATAAAAATCTTTCGTCTTTACCGGTCCTAAACCAGTTTACATGGAATATCTTGGGTTGGTTCTTTATCTTCCTGCCAGTGTCCAGCCAGTGTGAAAAATAATCTGCCATGTTATATCCGCAGAAAGGAATCATTGCCATAGGGTCCCTTCTTACTGTTCCCTGCGCACCATACTGTGCTGCGGTAATCTCTGAGGCCATGATAGAGCCTAAAAATACTCCGTGCTGCCAGTCGAAAGATTCATACACAAGCGGCGCAACATGCGCCCTTCTCCCGCCGAATATAATAGCGGATATTGGCACTCCTTCAGGCGAATCTATTGTCGGTGAAGCAACAGGGCATTGTTTCAACGGCGCTGTAAATCTACTGTTTGGATTTGCCCCCTTTATTATGTTCCCATTTTCATCCCTTAAGCCGGGTTTCCAGGGCTTGCCTGTCCAGTCAATACCTTTTTGGGGTATAGGCCCGTCAGCATCTTCCCACCAGACGGTCCCGTCTTCTTTTAAAAGGACGTTAGTGTAGATGGTATTTTTCTGCATTGTTGCGACAGCATTATAATTGGTTTTGCTGTTAGTGCCGGGCAGAACTCCGAAAAATCCGCTCTCAGGATTGATTGCCCATAAAGAACCATCTTCCTTTATCCGCAGCCAGGCAATGTCGTCACCGACGGTCCAGACTTTATAGCCTTTTTTCTTCATGCTTTCGGGCGGTATGAGCATCGCAAGATTTGTCTTTCCGCAGGCGCTCGGAAAAGCGGCGGCAAGATATGTAACATTGCCTTTTTTATCTTCAATACCGATTATAAGCATATGCTCAGCAAGCCAGCCTTCATTTTTTCCCAGAAAGCTTGCAATTCTCAAAGAAAGGCATTTCTTGCCGAGGAGGACATTTCCACCATAGCCTGAGCCCACGCTCCATATTGTATTATCAAGCGGAAAATGAAGTATAAGCCTTTTATTTATATCAAGGCTTGCTTTTGAATGAAGGCACTTGGTAAATTCGCCATTTTCTCCGAGAGCTCTTAATACTTCATCGCCGGCTCTTGTCATTATTAACATATTAAGCACGACATATATGCTGTCTGTCAGCTCTACACCGATTTTGCTGAACTCAGAATTTACGGGACCCATTGAAAAAGGGATAACATACATTGTCCTGCCAACCATGGAATCCTTAAAAATCGCGCCGGCTTTTGCATAAGCATCTTCAGGGGCCATCCAGTTATTTGTAGGGCCCGCTTCATTTTTGTCAGGAGTGCAAATATATGTAAGGTGCTCTGTTCTTGCCACATCATTAAGCGCGGTCCGGTGAAAAATGCACCCGGGAAGTTTTTCCTGATTGAGTTCAAGTATTTCACCTGTCTTAAT
>PMCC01000106.1:0-6784 GCA_003155275.1 Actinomycetota bacterium
AAACCTATGGATTTTAAGAAAATGGTAAGCAGGAATTTTCTTCGCCTGTCTATCCTTATGTAGCCGATATTTTTCTTGTCGGTTTCCATTTCAATCCAGGAGCCCCTGGTCGGTATGACTTTACAGAGATAAATATCCTTTTCTGTTTTTTTATCTATATCTGAATCAAAATATACACCGGGAGAACGGACAAGCTGGGATACAACTATTCTTTCGGTGCCATTGATTATAAATGTTCCTTTATCGGTCATGACAGGAAAATCTCCCATGAAGACTTCCTGTTCTTTCTTTTCCCCGGTCTCTTTATTTATAAAAACTGCCAGCACCTTTAACGGCGCCTGGTAGGTCCTGTCCTGCATTTTGCATTCGTCAGCGCTGGCATTTACTTCACCAAAGACAAAACCTTCAAATTCAAGAGACATGGTGCCGGTAAAATCCTCTATTGGAGATATATCACGCAGCGCTTCTCCGGCTCCCTCCTCCAAAAACCAGTCAAATGATTTCCTCTGGATATCAAGCAGATGTGGGATCTCCATTACTTTTGGAATCTTCCCGAAGCTGTATCTTTGTATTTTTTTAATTTTTTGCATTAAATCTTTCTCCCTTTCAGGTAAACAGTTTTAGCTATTAATGCAGGAATTTCCTTAAATATGCTTCCTTAAATATACCGGCTTTACGAATGAGAAGCCCGCAATGCTAAAAAGCCCCTTAAAAGAAAGCTTATAGCCTAAGAAATCTGTCTGGAATAACTGCATTTAATAAAAATAAGAAACTAAGAAAGTAAAAGCACAGTTTTTAAACCACTGCATTTTAAAAAGCTCAGTTTTTTAAAACTGGCAAAGTAGGATATCAATAAGGTTTAACTGACGATGTGATATATTAGCAACTATTTTTCGAATGTCAAGAGTTTTTATAGATTTTTTTTGATTTTATTTTAAATTATTTCTTGGGTTTATTTCGGTTTTTTTCTAGAGTTTAATGTTTTAATACTTTAGGCTAGTAAAAACAGCCTGGAGGCCCTTCTTCTGTATAACTCCGGTATACGTTTATCTCAATGGCGCCGTGAGTATTCTTCAGTCTGGCCTTAAAATTTCTTCATTTTAAATGTCAGTAAATCTATAATGAATAATCTTTCAAGCCTTTTAAATATTAAGTGATAATTGGGAGTAGATATTGTTGTGGACATTCTTGACAATAAATTCAAATAATGCTAATTTATGGTAGACTGGCTAAACCAGTTCACAGCAACGAGTTGTTGTCCTGAAGCAGTATATAATAGATGTGGAAAATCCTGAAAAATATCCTGATTAAGGAAAAAATTTATCAAGTAAGGCAGCCATTGTCTAATTTTTAAAATTTTATTATTTCATAGTCATTCCGGTTTTTTAATACCGCAAGAAAGGTTTATAAGATGAAAAATATAAAGACCATCGTTTTGGAGGATGCCAAAAAAGTAATTTCCTGTATGGAGAAAGAATGTTATGAGCTTAAAATCGAATGTAGTTTTTGTGTCCTGGATTGTACAGGCAATATTATAATACTTGAAAAAATGGATAATGCCAGTATTGCGACCTTGGAAATTGCTGAAGCAAAAGCAATAACAGCGTTAAAGACTTTTTTATCCACTAGAGAAATGGATGCTTTTATCAGGGAAAAGGATATTGGGCCAGGCTATTTAGCAGGAGTCTGTAAATCAGCAGTTTGGGGTGGCTTTCCACTTTATGAAAATAAGACGGATAAAATACCCGCAGGCTCTATTGGTGTTTGTGGAGGAACCTGGGAGCAGGACGAGGCTATTGCAAAAGCTGGTATAAAAGCGTTGAATTTTATTATTAAATAATTCTGGGACAATCGTAACAAGAGAAAGAAAATTTAAAATATTAAAATTTGAACTGTAATAAAATTAAAATCTTTAAGGAGCGCAAGTGGAAAACCTCATAAATGAGCTTAAACAGATTGCCGGGGAAAAAAATGTAATAACAAAAGATATGCCGCAATATCACGCTTATACATTCGGCGATGCAACATTATACAGGTCCAGCCCGGAAGTCATAGTATATCCGGCAAATGAAGCAGAAATACAAAAAATCGTAAAACTCGCAGGAAAATATGAAGTGCCTGTCATAACAGGAGCCGGCCTGACAGGATTATCCGGTGGAGCGATAGCAAACGGGGGCATTTTGCTGAATATGCTCTTTTTAAGCTCAATAAAAGCAATTGACCCTGTAAGCAAAACCGTTGTTGCCGGTCCCGGCATAACATGCGCCAGGCTTAATGAGAGGCTTAGAGAATACGGGATGATTGTCCCTGTCGCTCCGGCCTCGCACCTTATCTCCACTCTTGGCGCAAATATTGCCGAAGCCTCAGGAGGGACATGGGGGATGTCAAAGGGTACATTTAAAAACTACCTTCTTTCGCTTAAAGTGATAGACGGAAACGGCAGCATNNCTTGGCATAATCACTGAAATAACCCTAAGGTGTGAATATATTGCGGAAGATGTCTGGACTCTAAGATGCAGTTTTGCCGACGAATCCGTTATCCAGGCAATCCATGAAAAAGTGGCAGAAAATAAAATAGACCTTTATTCGTTTGAATATATAGACTCAAAGCTGATGGCTTGCATGCATGAAGGGCAGACCCATATGCTTCTTTTACTTCAAACTGCTGGCTCAAAGCATGATTCAAAGCAGCAGATGGAAAAGCTCGTTGAGATACTAAAAAAACTGGATCCGCTCGAATTGGTGTACACAAATGATGCCGTTGAGGCCGACAAGCTTTATACAGAACGGAGAAGCGCACTCGGGGCGCTGGCAAAAGCCGACAGGAATAAGCCTGTAATCGTGCAGTTTGACCCGGTAATGCCGCTTAAAAAACTGACTCTCGGCATAAAAAAAATGCGTGAACTTGCACAGCGGGAAGATCTGGAGCTGATTATCTATGGCCATGCAGGTGATGGTAACCTTCACCCGAGCCTTATTATAAGGGATTTGCCGGAGGATAAATTAAAAGCAAAAAAATTAATCCGTGAATTTGACGAATGGGTGGAAAAAGAAGGCGGATGCTACAGCGGAGAACATGCTGTGGGCTTTTTCCTTGGGCGAAGCCAAGATTGCCTGCGCCCCGGAGTCGCCGGCTATCTTAGGGTTATTAAATCAGCTTTTGATCCTAAAGGCATTTTGAATCCCGGCAAAATCATTGATATTAAAGAGGGCGATATGGCAATTGCGCCATTCGTTGAAAAATACAAAGAACTGGGCAAGCTTGTTACATTATGTGTCAAATGCCATCTGTGCAAAAATAACAGCCCCTTGTATGAAAAGGAGCCTTTCGAGCATAACACCATCCGCGGACGCATTGCCATGATAGATGCCGCTTGCAGGGGCCAAGTCTCATTTAAAGCCATAAAGCCATTTGTAGAAGAAATGTCCGGCTGGATAAAAGACTTGAACTGCCCTGCCTTTATAAAGAATGAGATGGAAAAAGTGATAGACATTACATTGAAATATGCTTAAAGATAAAATGCTGTAATTCATAGTGGGTATTGGGATTATTTAATATTCGGTCAAGATAAAACACATACAGGCAAGATGCCATTATAAATGTAAATATTTTTAAGGATTGTAAATGAATAAAAAGATAGTAATAGCCTGTGACAAATACAAAGGAAATCTTTCCGCGCTTGAGGTGTGCAATATAATAAAAGAAGCAATCATCGAAACCGGTAAGGATGTTGAAATCGTTGTAAACCCCATTGCCGATGGCGGCGAAGGCACAGTGGATACGCTCATAGAAAGCTANNACTACTGCAATAATTGAAATGAGCGCTGCGTCCGGACTATATCTTGTTCCGGAGTTGCAGAGAAATCCCATGAATACAACGACTTTTGGTACCGGTGAACTCATAAGCGCTGCCATGCAGATGGGATGCAGCAAGATAATTATCGGAATCGGGGGAAGCGCAACAAATGACGGGGGAATGGGCATGGCACAGGCTTTAGGCGTAAAGTTTTATGATAAAAGTGGGGCAATTATTTCAGGATATGGCGGCAGGAAGCTGATAAAACTTGACAGGATAGACTTAAGCGGCCTGGATCCTGCCATAAAAAACACCTCTTTTTTTGCAGCCTGTGATGTGGATAATCCTCTTTATGGCCCCAGGGGGGCTGCCTATGTTTACGGCCCGCAAAAAGGCGCTGATGATGAAATGGTAAAGGAGCTTGATGCAGGTTTGGTAAATTTTGCAGAAGTTGTTCAAAGAGACTTGGGTATAGATGTAAGCGGGTTAAAGGGCGGCGGCGCAGCAGGTGGGCTTGGGGCGGGCCTTTTTATATTTCTTGGCGCACAATTAAGGCGCGGAGCGGAATTAATAATAGAGGCCACCAAGCTGGAGGAAAAAATAAAAGGCGCAGACCTTGTAATTACTGGTGAGGGAGTAATGGACAACCAGACGTTTTACGGAAAAAGCGCTTATGGTGTAGCAGTCCTTGCACAAAAATACAACATCCCGGTTATAACGATAAACGGGTCCGTAAATATTGATTATACTCTTGTGGATGAAAGTAAAAGAAACCTCTTTGCCGGGAATTTCTCCACAATCAATAATCCTATGCCGCTTGATGAAGCCATAAAAAACGGCGGCGCACTTTTAAAAGCCCAGGCAGGCGAACTTGTAAGGTTTTTCTTATCCTGCAGCAAACCATGATAGTGAAATTTTAATTCTTTATAAATGCTGCTTCAAAATAAATTTATTGATAGTTTATTTACTATCAGAAATTACCTTGGAATGTTGCCTAAAAAATTTACATTATAGTGTTAATATGGTTAAATACAGTAGGTTATTTTTCGTTTAAAAATTGAATATTTTTCTCCGACTCAATTTTCCTAAAGCTATACAAATTGTAAGGAAAAGCCAGGGAACTTTGAGCGATAGGGTTAAAATGGAAACGTGATAGCCTCCCGTGTTTGAAAAGGAGATTTTGTAATGGTCATTGTATGGCCATTGTTTGGCTTTGTTGCCGGCAAATCTTCTTTTGCCGGCTTTTTTGTTTTNNGTTAATTATTATTTTTTATTTTTTAAAAGAGGGAATCCAACAGAGTATTGGTTCCTTCCGGCATTATTAATCGGTACCCGTAAAAGGAGGAAAACATGAAAAAATTTCTTGCTCTACTGATGATTTTGTTAATGGTTGTTGTGGGTTTTATTGGTTGTAAAACAACCAGTACAACAGCAGAAACAACCTCCGCTATAACAACCGCGGCAGCAGCAACTGCGGAAGCGGACACTACAGCCGCTGCGGCTACATCTGCTGCTGAAACAACTGCTGCTGCCGAAACCACTTCAGCAGCGGAAACAACCGCGGCAGCAACAACTGCTGCCGCCGAAACAACTGTGGCCGTAGAAACCACTGCCGCCGAAACCACGGCTTCAACAACCGCCCCCGAAAACCCGGCACTCATACTTGCATCAACTACAAGCACCCAGGACAGTGGGCTGTTTGATGAGCTTATCCCTGCTTTTGAGAAGGCCACTGGCTATAAAATCAAACTCGTTGCAGTAGGCTCTGGCGCTGCAATGACACTTGGTCAAAATGGCGATGCTGATGTGCTGCTGGTTCATTCACCGGCAGCCGAAGATAAATTTATTGCCGCCGGTTATGGTATTGACAGAAAACCCGTAATGCATAATTCTTTTATAATAGTTGGCCCTGAAAGTGACCCTGCAAAAATAAAGGGTATGACATTGGCAGCAGATGCATTCAAAGCAATTATGGCCAGTGAAAGTGTTTTTATATCCCGTGCCGATGGTTCGGGAACATATGCAAAAGAATTGAATATATGGCAGCGAGCGCTGCTGGAACCCGGGGGAGATTGGTATATACAAACAGGCCTTGGAATGGGCGCAACATTACAAGTTGCCCAGGAAAAACTGGGTTATACCCTTACAGATAACGCAACCTGGTATGCGCTTAAAAAATCCAGCTCAGGCTTAAATCTGGTTGAACTTGTAAGCGGTGACCCTTTACTTTTTAACCCTTATAGTGTTATTGCAGTTAATCCAGCCATACATACAAATCTTAAAATAAATTATAAGGGCGCTACAGCTTTTATAAAATATATAACCGGCTCTGCCGGACAGAAGCTTATAAAGCAATTTGGTGTTGCAAAATACGGCATACCTTTATTTTATCCGGATGTAATAAAATAGGGAAAAATAACTTATAATATTGTATCCACAATATTATATTCATATACAGGGCAGCATAAAAGCTGCCCTGTATATTCTGGTAAATTATTGGCGGATAATCTAAATTTAGTTGAATTAATTGTTTAATTTGAGCTTAAAGATTTTTTTATCCGACTTTTTTTATATATAGTTATTCACTGGTAAACTGGTAAATCAAAGATAATTATGGAAATTATTTGGCAAGGAATAAAAAGCGCATTTTTCCTGATATTTTCAGGAAATAAGGAAATACTGGAAATAATCCTGCTGACTTTAAAAGTTTCAGGAATTTCAGTAACCATTTCAATGGTTTTTGGGATGCCGATCGGGCTACTGGCAGGACTGAATAATTTTAAAGGTAAAAGATTTGTAATCACAATAATAAATACAGGAATGGGTCTGCCGCCTGTTGCAGCAGGTCTTTTTATAAGTATAATGCTCTGGCGAAGCGGGCCACTCGGTATCCTGGGAATAATGTATACACCCACTGCAATGATAATTGCTCAGGTGCTCATAGCGTCACCAATAATTGCAGGGGTAACCCTTGCTGCGATCCAGCA
>PMCC01000106.1:6803-11171 GCA_003155275.1 Actinomycetota bacterium
ACCAGAGTACTCACAACTGCAACAGTCCAGAATGTTGGAATGGGCAATTTTGATGTGGCAATTGCCCTTGTAATAATTCTTCTGATTTTAGCATTCATTGTGAACCTATTTTTAACTTTAATACAACAAAGGGAAAACAAGACATGGTATCAAAGTTTCTGGAGATAATCAGGCTTGAAAAAAAGTATAACAGTGGGTTTTCCTTAAAAGTTGAGCATCTTTTTACTGAGGAAAACAAAATATTGGTTTTGATAGGCCCTAACGGGTCAGGCAAGTCCACACTTATCAAACTGATAAACTTATTGGAGAGCACTGACAGCGGGAGCATTTATTTCAATGATAAACTGATTACCGGAAGCGAAGTGGATAAAATAATTGTAAGGAAGGAAATGTCCACAGTATTTCAGGAACCCCTTCTTTTTAACACGTCTGTTTACAATAATATACTGATGGGCCTTGAGTTCAGAGGTAAAAAAATTTCCGCCAGCAAGGAAATATTTGACTATCTTATCGACAAATTAAAAATAAAGAATCTGCTGAAAAGAAATCCCAAGAGTCTCTCAGGAGGAGAGCAGCAGAGAGTCGCTCTTGCCCGCGCATTGGTTTTAGAGCCTAAGCTTTTATTGCTTGATGAACCGCTTGCAAACATTGACCAGCTTTCAAGAGAAGAATTGCGGAATGACTTATTTGATATACTCAGGGCTACAGGGCGCTCAACCATTTATGTGACTCATGACCGCAACGAAGCGATGATAATTGCGGATTCCATTGCAGTTGTAAATGAAGGCAGGATAGAACAGTTTGGTTTAAAAGATGAGGTTTTCAGAAAACCCGCAAGCGAATTTATTGCTAAATTTGTTGGAGTCGAAACATTGATCGAAGGGATCGTTGCCGAATGCAGGGATAACGTGTGCCGGATAAAGATTGACGGCAGTAAAAATGATATCTTTGCAGTTTCTGCACCAGTTGACCAGGGGACAAAAGTCACCGCAGCAATTAGGCCCGAAGATGTAATCTTATATAACATCGAAATGAATCCTGAGTCGTCTTCAGCAATGAATTCTTTTATGGGAGAGATTACTGAAATACAGGATCTTGGAATCTTTAAAAAAGTTGAAATAGATTGCGGGTTTAACCTTGTTTCATTTGTGACCCGGAATTCCATTGACAGACTGGGTCTTGAACCCGGGAAAAAAGTTTTATCTTCTGTCAAGGCAAGCTCGGTTCATATATTCAGGGGGAGCCATTAAATGCTGACAGACAGTTTTAACAGGAAAATAGATTATTTAAGGCTTTCAGTTACAGACAGGTGTAACTTAAGATGCGCTTACTGTATGCCTTCTGGCGGTATCAGGCTTATTGAAAGGAAGGAAATGCTTTCCTTTGAAGAGATATTGAAAGCCGCCGGTATTTTATCAGAAATGGGGATAAGGAAAATAAGGATTACGGGCGGGGAACCTCTTGTAAGAGAAGGTATTATTGATTTAATAAAACAAATAAAGAAAATCGAAAATATTACTGACATTTCCATCACTACAAACGGTATTTTACTGAATAAATATCTGGATGAACTGCATAAAATACCGGTGCGGAGCATCAACATAAGCCTTGACACGCTCGACAGGCAAAAGTACAAAAAAATAACCCGCGGAGGCGAAATAAACAGAGTTTTGGATGCTATTTCAAATTCAATTAATATTGGCATAGAATCAGTTAAAGTTAATGTGGTTATAACCAGCCTTCTTGATGAAGAAGACATAAAAGGCTTTGCAGCCATGACTTTGGATAAACCTGTTCATATAAGATTTATTGAGATGATGCAACCCGCCGGAAACGATGGCATCCCGGAAGCTGTAGAATGCAGCATTATAGGTGGAATTGACAGCCTTGAGTTTAATGATTTAAGGCCCGGCAATCCCGGCCATGGCTTAAATCCTGTTGACACTATTTTTTCTGTCATGAAAAAAATCGGTGAATATCATGCGGTAAATGATAAGATGGGAAATGGGCCGGCGCTTTATTACAAATTTAAACAAGCCAGGGGTTCTATTGGTTTTATTATCAATGATAAAAATTTATGCAGCTACTGCAACAGGATAAGGCTCACTCCATATGGAACAGTAAAGCTGTGCTTGTTTTCCGATAAGGAATNNAAACCCCAAAACCGGGAAGAGAGCTGCAGGTATGTTAATAAAGAAAAGGCTTCAATCAATTTTCAATTGAAAGATTTTATGAACAGGATTGGAGGGTAAAAGATAAAATGGCTGACGAAATGACGAATAAAATAAATGAATTAACCCATATAGACGGCACCGGCAAAGTTAAAATGGTTGATATTTCAAACAAAAAAGAATCTTTGAGAACTGCCGTTGCCAGCGGCTGCATTTTGCTAAATGAAGAAATAATTTCCAGGGTTAAAAGAAATGAGATCCAAAAAGGTGATGTCCTGGCTGCGGCAAAGATTGCAGGCATTAGCGCCGCAAAAAAAAATTGGGAACTTATACCTCTTTGCCATCAAATCAAATTAACAAGTATTGAAATAATCTTTCAGATTGAAGAAAATACAAATAGGATAATTTCAACTGCAACTGTCTCAGGATATGACAGAACGGGTGTTGAAATGGAAGCACTGTCAGCTGTTTGTATAAGCCTCCTTACGATTTACGACATGTGCAAAGCATTGTCGAAAAGCATGGTTATAAGCAATATTGAACTGGTAAAAAAAAGAGGCGGAAAATCTGATTATGAGAGGTAAAATAGAATCCATAAATACAAGTGTACAAAAAGGCGGAAAGAAAAAACCTGTTCAGGAAGCATTCATCAATCTATCAGGTATCGAAGGAGATGCCCATAGCGGCGATTGGCACAGACAGGTAAGCTTTCTTTCCTGTGAGAGCATAGAGTCTTTCAACCAGAAGGGGTCTATAAGTACAAGTCCGGGTGATTTTGGTGAAAACATTACAACGCGCGGGGTCGATTTAGCCGGGTTAAAAGTCGGGGATATTTTAGCCATAATTGATGAAACTCCTGAAGCCAATGGCAGCAAAAAAGTAATTTTAGAAATTACTCAAATAGGCAAAGAATGCGCCGCTCCATGCAGTATATATTACCAGGTTGGCTCCTGTATCATGCCAAAGGAAGGTTTGTTCTGTAAGGTGTTAAAAACGGGTAAAATCAAGGTTGGAAATTCTATAGAAGTTAAAAAAAATTATAAGAAATAGGTAAAACATGAACGAAAAATCAATCCGCAGAATTGCCGTAATAACTGTCAGCGATAAAGGATACAGGGGTGAAAGAGAAGACAGGAGCGGGAAATACATAATTGATTTCTTTAAGGAAAAGGGCTGGGATATTGCTGAATACTCAATTGTCCCCGATGAGGCAGATATTATCAGGGACAGGATAAAGGAAATCTGTGACCATGGAAAAGCAAATTTGATATTGACCAACGGGGGTACAGGATTTTCCCTGCGGGATGTTACCCCGGAAGCTACAAAGGAAATAATTGAAAAGGAAGTTCCCGGATTTAGCGAGATCATCAGGATAGAAGGACAGAAAAAGACACCCCGCTCCATTCTTTCAAGAGGGGTAAGCGGCATAAGAAAAAGCACTTTAATAATTAATCTTCCCGGCAGTATAAAAGGCGTAAAGGACAGCCTTGAGATAATTTACCCGCCTCTTGGGCATGGAATAGACATATTGACAGGGCAGGATTCTGAGTGCGGTTAAATAAAACACCAGATAAGCTATCCGCTCCATTTATTCTGACAGAATAAGTTACTTATATTCATGTATTACTTCAATCATTGCTGCAATATTTTCTATGGGTATATTGGCCTGAAGGATATGTATATTGGCAAACACAAAACCTCCATCATTAAAAAATATTTCTATATTTCTTCTTACAGCTTCCTTTACCTCTTTGGGAGTTCCGAATGGCAGAGTTTTCTGAGAATCTACTGCTCCACCCCAGAATGTTATGTCCTTTCCAAATTCTTTCTTTAATTTTTCCGGTTCCATATTGAATGCTGATATTTGGACAGGATTTAGTATATCAAAACCGCTATCTATGAAATCCGGGATAAATTGATATATCGAACCACAAGAATGAATAAACGTTTTCCATTTTGTATGATTGTGTATCCAGTCATTGACCCTCTTTAAGTAAGGTTTATAGATATCTCTNNTGCCTGACACAAAAACTACATCTATTTTATTACCGATAGCATTATATATTTTGGCATAGCTTTCAAGGGCCAGCTCGCATTGGTATTCATTAACAGACTTTATATAATTCTTATTAGTATGGGAAAGCATGTACCATTCAGAAATATCTCTGATACCTTTAGGATCTTTCAAAGCTACGCC
>PMCC01000065.1:0-8264 GCA_003155275.1 Actinomycetota bacterium
CTTTCGGAATATCCCCACATGTCCAGCAGGCGTACATGGCTGCCATCATATCCTGGAGCAGGAAGTTGTTTTGTCCAGCCATAACCGCCGGTGCCAACGAAATCACCCAGGCTGTTTAATGACAGCAGATTGTTTTTTTCCAGAAAGTCAAGCTTTGCCATGTTTTCATCCCGCAGGAATGCCATGAGCTTATGCAGGCCTTCCGGATTGTCATACATATCCATTAAAATCCGTTCAAAACCGCGCAGAAATATCAGGTCCAAAGTCATTCCGAAAGACCACCAATATGAGCCCTCCAGCCTTACTTTCAGTATTTCGCTGAAAACTTCCTGTGCCAGCCCGAAAAGTTTGTCCGTTTTTTTATAATCTATTGCAATCTGTTTGAACTGCAGGTCATCAACCTTATTGTAATCTGATATAGGGGGATCCCAACGATATGCGCCATCACCGGTACCGCCGATGATATGAGTTTCCATTCCTCTGGATGTTTCTGAAAATATATACTGAACGGTAAATTCAGGCGTGGTTACACGGTCATCCTTTATAGTCATTGCCCAATAGATCTCCTTACGCAGACGGAATTCCCATATACGGGCAAGCCTGCCCCGGCATTGGAGCAGTGTTGCAGGAATTATTTCATACCAGGCAAGTTCGGGGTCACAAAATACCAGTGGAAGTGTCTGGACAAGATCATTATGCTTTTCCCAAAGTTTGCGTTTTCTGTCCTGCTCAGGGCGTGCTGCGATTTCAGCTACTGATCGGGCCAGTTCCCGGAGAATTTTTTTATCTGCCTTATTTATAACCAGAGCCTGTTCTCCCACAAGTTTGCAGGAATTGCATGTCCAGGACAGGCCATTAGTATCTCCCAGTCCCAGGCCATCGCCCAACCGTTCATCTTTAAGTTTTTGCTTTGAACCAATATCCATAAAAAATTCACCTGCCCTGTAAGATAATAACATAAAAANNCATTGAACAGTGTCAGCCGGAATAAATATTTATTTTAAATAGTGAAATAAGATAATTTTTATATATAATATGAAAAACAATTTTTTTTATTTTAACTTTTAAGTGGAGGTTTTAAAGTGGCAGATGTAAAAACTTATAAGATTGCTGTAATGCCCGGAGACGGTACAGGGCCCGAAGTTGTAAATGAGGGCAAAAAAGTCCTTGTGGCTGTCGGAAAAAAATATGGCTTTAAGTATGAATTTACAGAATTTGATTTTGGCGGTGAAAGGTATTTAAAGACCGGAGAGACCCTTACAGAAGCAGCTATCGAAGAGTTAAGGAAATTCAAGGTCATTTATCTTGGCGCAATCGGCCATCCGGGCGTTGCTCCCGGAATCCTTGAGCTGGGAATACTTCTTAAGGCAAGATTTGCGCTAGATCAATACATTAACTTAAGGCCTGTAAAACTCTATCCTGGAGTCGAATGCCCCTTAAAAGACAAGAAACCCGAAGATATAGATTTTGTGGTTGTCAGGGAAAATACCGGTTGCGTGTATGCTGGCCATGGCGGAGTCACCAGAAAAGGTTCCCCATATGAGGTAGCAACTCAGGTCATGGTATATGACAGGCAAATGGTGGACCGTTGCCTTGAATATGCATTTAAACTGACTCAAGAAAGGAAAAAGGCCGGAAAACCCGGAAAACTTACACTTGTACATAAGACTAACGTTCTTACATTTGTCGGCGACCTGTGGTTCAGGGCTTTTATGGAAATGGCAAAAAGGTACCCGGATATCCAGACAGATTATAATCATGTTGATGCCTCCTGCATGTGGATGGTAAAAAATCCTGAATGGAATGATGTAATAGTGACGTCAAATATGTTTGGAGATATAATAACCGATCTGGCTGCGATGATTCAGGGAGGAATGGGAATAGCTGCCGGCGGTAATATAAACCCGAACGGTACTTCCATGTTTGAACCGATAGGCGGTTCTGCCCCAAAATATACCGGCTTAAATGTTATAAACCCTCTTGCAGCAATTGAAGCAGGCAGGATGATGCTCGATTATCTGGGTGAAAAAGTTGCTGCAGCCGCCATACAGAAAGCGGTAGCTTACACCTGCACCAAAATTAAAAGTCTCAGTGCCGGCAAAATGGGTTATAGCACTTCCCAGGTTGGCGACATGGTTGCTGAAAACATTTAAATATGGTGGCCCTGAAAACAATAAAATATGGTTGCTGAAAATATATAAATACATAAACCGGTATTAATAAATATTTCTACTTAGGATATTTATACGTGCCGGTTTATAACTTATAAGTAAGCTGCAGGAATACACCAGGATTTTTCAGGGGAGATACAGTAATCTGTAATTCAGTTATAAAAAATGCCCCACTTAATCACGCTAAATCTTAGTTACCAAATTTNNGTGAGCCCGTAAACTATGCTGTCTTCAAGGGCCTGCCAGCTTGCCTCAATAATGTTTTCAGAAACGCCTATTGTACCCCAGCTTTTTACGCCGTCAGTGGATTCAATAAGGACCCTTACAACAGCGCCTGTCCCCTGCTTCTCATCCAGCACACGTACCTTAAAGTCAGAAAGCTTTATTTGCTTAAGTAAAGGATAGAAATTATTAAGGGCTTTTCTTATGGCACAGTCAAGTGCATGGATAGGGCCGTCTCCCTCGGCAGTTTCAATTATCCTGTCATCGTTAATATAGATCTTTACAGTCGCTTCAGAGATCATGGCGCCATCTATTCTTTTTTCGTTTAAGACCCTGAAACTTTCAAGAGTAAAGAATTTCTTTTCTTCTCCTGCAACCTTGTTTACCATAAGCTCAAAGCTGCCATCGGCAGCCTCAAACTGATATCCTTTATATTCCAGGTTCTGTATCATATTTAAAATCTTATGAACGCTTTCATTGTCCTTTTCAAGATTAATTCCAAATTCTTTGGCTTTGACAATAATCGACTGCTTTCCGGACAACTCTGAAATCAATATATCCCTGGTATTGCCGACAAGTTCCGGTTTTAAATGTTCAAAAGCTTCCGGCACCTTGCTTACGCCATGTACATGCATACCTGCCTTATGCGTAAATGCATTCCTGCCTACAAAAGGCTGGCTCGCAGGAGAAGCCTGGTTGGCAACCTCATTTATAAATCTTGAAAGAGTGGTCAGGTGCTTGAGATTGCCTACAGGCAGGCATCTTTTACCAAGTTTTATTTCCAGGTTTGGTATAACCTGGCATAAATCCGCATTACCGCACCTCTCTCCATATCCATTTACAGTGCCCTGCACCATTTTCATTTGCGGGATTTTCTCGAATGAAATAACAGTATTCGCAACTGCGCAGCCGCTGTCATTATGGCAGTGGATCCCGAGCGGCACATTTATCTGCTTTGCAACATCTTCAACAATGAGTAATGTCTCCCATGGAAGACATCCTCCATTCGTATCACATAAAACAATAAAGTCTGCATTTGCGTCCTGGGCGGCCTTTAATGTCCTGATTGCATATCCTGCATCAAGCTTATACCCGTCAAAGAAATGCTCGGCATCATATATCACTTCCGGGCTGTGTTTTTTAAGATACTCAACTGACTCAAAAATCATCTCAAGATTATTTTCCGGCGAAGTCTCAATTATTCTTTCGACATGAAGAAGGGATGCCTTTCCAAAGATACACATCGTATCGGCCCCTGAATCGATAAGCACCTTAAGGTTTTCATCTTTGTCCGCAGGCGTACTTTTGTATTTTGTCCTGCCGAAAGCCACTATTTTTGAGTGTTTACATTTTATCTTTTTAAGCTCTTCAAACATCTCTTCATCTTTAGGGTTAGATGCTGGAAAACCGACTTCTATATAATCGATTCCGGCATCATCAAACCTTTCAACGATCCGCAGCTTGTCCCGCACTGAAAATGAGATATCTGCACTCTGCGCCCCATCCCTTAAAGTGGTATCAAAAACAAATACTTTTTCACTGCCTTTGTCATGCATACTTAAAACCTTTCAAACATAGTTTTTAATTTCACACTGCCCAATCGCCCAATTAAAAAATAAAAGTTTAATTTTTAATTTTATACCAATATATAACAGACTTAAAACATATGGATAACAGTTTTTACAGGCTGTAGGATTTTTTACATTACTTAAATTCTAATCTCCGCAATTACAGCCGCTCCCATTTCTTTTGTGTTTACAAGGCTTGAGCCGCCTGCTGCCGGGTCATAAATATCAGACGTCCTTAAACCTTTTTCCAGAACCGCATTAACTGCTTTTTCAATCATTGCTGCAATTTCTTCCTGCCTGAATGAGTATTTAAACATCATTGCCATTGAGAGGATGGTCCCGAGAGGATTAGCCTTGCCCTGGCCTGCAATATCCGGTGCACTGCCGTGTATTGGTTCATAAAGGCCAAAAAAGTCATCCCTCAGGGAAGCAGATGGGATAAGCCCGATAGAACCGGCAATCATTGCAGCTTCATCACTTAAAATATCTCCAAACATGTTTGATATGACAATGACATCAAATTGGCGGGGATTTCTTACAAGCTGCATCGCCGCATTATCAACATACATATGTATTAGCTCAATATCAGGATAATCCTTATGCACTTTAATCGTAATTTCACGCCAGAGCCTTGAGCTTTCAACGACATTGGATTTTTCAACTGATGTGACTTTTTTACTCCTGGACCCAGCAATTTCAAAAGCCATCCGGGCTGCTCTTTCAATTTCAAAATCCCTGTATATCATTGTGTCGTAAGCTGTAACAACACCGTCTTTGACTATTCTTTCTTTCTTGCCAAAATATACATCGCCTGTAAGCTCCCTTAAAAAAAGGATGTCGATTCCCTTTATTACATGTTCCTTTATTGTTGAAACAGAAACAAGCGGGTCATATACTTTTATGGGCCTTAAGTTTGCATAAAGCCCCAGCTCCTTTCGAAGCTTTAAGAGCGCATCCTCAGGCCGGGGCTTTGCCGGGTCAGTGCTTGCCCACTTGGGCCCGCCGACAGCTCCCAGGAGGATTGCTTTTGACTGTCTGCACGCTTCAAGGACAGAATCTGTAAGAGGTATTCCGTATTTGTCAATTGAGCAGCCGCCCAATATGCCGAATTCATATTCAACTTTTAAATTCTTTTTACTTATAATGTAATCAAGTATATCAACTGTCACATCCATTATTTCCGGTCCGATTCCATCACCCGGAAGTACCATTAATTTATCCATATTTCCTATCCATTCCGCCTATCAATACAGTTTCTCAATTCTGTCTATCTATCCGGCTTTCCCACATTTTCTATAAATATTGCTTTACGCCTGTTTATATACTTAAAAATAATGCAATGAAACAGAGCTCTTAAAATGCAATAAATTAATCTGCGCATTAATCAACGCATTAATTCTGGCCTGTTATCATTTATTACAGTTGCCTCCGCAGCTGCATTCCGTCCCCAACTTCTTCTTTGTATAATTGACATATCCGCCGGAGGAAATAATCTCCTGGATAAAACCGGGAAGCGGGTTTATCTGAAAACTCATCCCGGTGGTGNNGGCAGGCCGATATTTATTGCATTCCTGAAAAATATTCTTGCGAAAGTCTTTGCGATTATAAGCTTTATTCCGCTTGCCTTTATTGCAATCGGGGCATGCTCCCTTGAAGAACCGCATCCAAAATTATCATCGGCAACTATTATCCTAGCTGTTTTGGCCTTAGCTTTAAAATCTGCGTCAAGATCTTCAAAGCAATGCATTGCAAGTTCCTCCTCCTTGGATGTGTTTAAATATCTTGCAGGGATTATTACATCTGTATCAACATTGCTTCCATATTTAATTACTTTATCTCTTATTATCATTACTGTATAACCTCCTCTGGTACTGCTATCCTGCCTGCTATTGCTGAAGCTGCAGCTACTGCCGGACCGCTTAAATATACTTCACTTTTGGGATGGCCCATCCTGCCTACAAAATTCCTGTTTGTTGTGGCTATAGACCTCTCGCCCTCGGCAAGTATCCCCATATGGCCGCCGAGGCATGGCCCACAGGTTGGCGTGCTTACGGCACACCCTGCCTCCACAAAGGTCTTCAAGTATCCTTTCTCCATTGCATCCATATATATCTTCTGGGTTGCCGGTATTATTATGGCTCTTATCCTGTTATTTACTTTTCTCCCCTTTATAATCTCTGCAGCGATTGCAAGGTCCTCCATCCTGCCGTTTGTGCAGGAACCGATTACAACCTGGTCTATAACTATGTTGCCCAAATCCTTTGCATTTGCTGCATTTGACGGCAAGTGCGGCAGGCTTACCTGGAGCTCTATATCGTCACAGTTTATTTCATATTGCTTAAAATACTTCGCATCTGTATCAGCATGAAAAACCCTGTAAGGTCTGGTATGCCTACCCTCAAGGTATCTTTTTGTAGTATCATCAAATTCTATTATTCCAAACTTTCCGCCTGCCTCAATTGCCATATTACACATTGCAAATCTTGAATCCATTGAAAGCGCGGTTATTGCCGGGCCCGTAAACTCCATTGACATATACAATGCGCCATCAACACCGGTAAGCCCTATCGTATAAAGGATAAGGTCTTTTCCTGTGACCCATTTTTTAAGGCTGCCGCTATAGACAAACTTAATTGTTTCGGGCACCATAAACCAGGCAGTGCCTGTGGCCATTGCTACTGCCGCGTCAGTACTGCCCATACCCGTGGATGCGGCTCCAAGCGCACCATATGTGCAAGTATGGGAATCTGCGCCGATAATGAGATCTCCAGGCAATACTATGCCCTGCTCAGGAAGCAGCGCGTGCTCAATACCCATTTTGCCTATCTCAAAGTAGTTTGTTATATTCTGCTGGCTTGCAAAATCCCTTATGTATTTGCACTGTTCTGCGGATTTAATATCCTTGTTTGGAGTAAAATGATCAGGAACAATAGCAATCTTATCCCTGTCAAAAACCCCGCCTACACCAATTTTTTTAAACTCCTCAATAGCAAGCGGCATGGTAATGTCGTTTCCAAGAACAAGGTCCACCTTTGCATTTACCAATTCGCCGGTATTAAGATATTGCCTGCCGCAATGCCAGGCAAGTATTTTTTGCGCCATTGTCTGGGATATTCTGTTTTCTGTCTTTTCTGCCACTTTTAATATTCTCCTTTTTCCATATTTATCATTCTGCGCCAATCAATATTATTCCGATTTAACAATCACTATCCTGTTTAGGGCATCGAGATAAGCCTTGATGCTTGCTTCAATTACATCTGTGCTTATACCTCTTCCCATCGCCTCAACACCATTACTCCTTACAATTATCCTGACTGCGCCTATTGCGTCTTTTCCTTCAGAGACTGCCTCTATTGCGTAATCAACAAGCTCCACTTTCATTGCCGTAAGCGCATCTATTGCTTTAAATGAAGCATCCACCGGCCCATCACCAAAGGAAGCGCTTTCAATCATTATGCCTTGCGATTCGATTCCTATTGTTGCTGTAGCTTTTATGCTTGAGCCATTAAGAACCTGGTAATATTTGAGCTTGAAATATTCTTCGACATCCCTTATTTCATTGTTAAGAATAGCCTTTAAGTCATTGTCGCTTATCTCACCCTTCTTTTCAGCCAAATCTTTAAATCTGTCAAATGCTTTATCAATATCTTCTTCCTTTATATCGAAGCCAAGCTCTTTTATCCTTTTTACAAAAGCATGCCTTCCGGAATGTTTTCCAAGCATAAGTTTGGAAGACTCTGAGCCTATATCTTCAGGCTTCATAATTTCGTATGTTGTCCTGTTTTTAAGCATGCCGTCCTGGTGGATGCCGGCTTCATGGGTAAAGACATGCTTTCCGACAATAGCCTTGTTAGGGGCGACTGTATAACCGGTTAAATGCCTTACCAGGGTGCTTGTCTTCATTATCTCTTTTAAATTAATATCAGTGTAAAGACCGAGCTCATCTTTTCTTGTGTCGATTATCATTGCAATTTCCTCAAGAGCTGCATTGCCGGCCCTCTCTCCAATGCCGTTGACTGCAACTTCTATCTGTCCGGCGCCGTGCTGGGCCGCAAGTATCGAGTTTGCAACTGCAAGCCCCAGGTCATTGTGGCAGTGGACNNTTTATCACTTCTTCATACATCCTGCAGAGGTAGTCCCGGCCACTCCTTGTTGCGTCCATTGCTGAAAACTCAACAGTGTCGGTATATTTCCTGGCCCTTTTTACTGCATCTACCGCAAGCTCTATGGCCTCCTCTTTAGTTTTCTTGAACTGATACTTCAGGTGAATATCCGAAGATGAAATAAAAGTATGTATCACAGG
>PMCC01000065.1:8323-9121 GCA_003155275.1 Actinomycetota bacterium
TTAGCCTTCCCCTTACAAATTGACTACCTTTATGTTTTTAAAACCTGATATTTTCTTATACTGTCCCATCATTTCAGGTGTAAGCTCTGAATCAATATTCAGGCCCATAACTGCCTCCCCGCTCACTTTTTTGCGGCCAACATGCATTGCTGCAATATTGATGTTTAATTTTCCAAAAGCCGTTCCAATCCTTCCTATCTGGCCGGGCACATCTTCATATCGTATGAAAACCATATATTTTGAAGGCACCATATCTATTGCAAACTTATCCATTGCAATAAACCTAGGCTGGTTCTTTATACCTGACACTGTACCGGAAATTGAAAACTCCGTGCCCTTTCCTTTCCCGGACAATGATATAAGATTTATATAATCTTGAGTCTGGCTGCTCTTTGTCTCCAGGAATTTAAGGCCCTTTTCCTCAGCAACCAGACCTACATTTATAAGGTTAATGCTCTCACTGGAATATTTTCCCAGTATCTTTACAAGCATCATGCTGGTTAGTATCCTGGTGTCATAATCTGCGACTTTTCCAAAATACCCGACCTCTATGCTTTCAAGGTTTCCTTCAAAAGCTCCTGCAAAAAGAGTCCCCATATCTGAGCAAAGTTCATAAAATGGTGTGATGGCCTCCATAAGCTCAGTGCTTGCAGCAGGAAAATTCACTGCAAAAGTTGCAGGTTTTCCGGATAGAACCGCATCGACCTGCTCCGCAATCATAACGCCTGCCCTGTCCTGGGCTTCATCAGTTGATGCACCAAGATGAGGGGTACAGACGACATTGTCAAGTTCAAACAA
>PMCC01000065.1:9261-9404 GCA_003155275.1 Actinomycetota bacterium
TAGCCGATTTTTCCGAAGCCTACCACACCAAGAGTTTTGCCTTCGATTTCCATCCCTTTAAACTTTGATTTTTCCCATTTTCCGGCTTTGGTCGAATAGTCTGCTACACTTATTTTTCTTGCAAGCGAAAGCATAAGCCCGAT
>PMCC01000131.1:0-4378 GCA_003155275.1 Actinomycetota bacterium
CTTACCATTCCATAACCATTATTATTCAGCAGTATTATCTTGATGTTAAGCTTATGATGATAAACAGTTTGAAGTTCCTGAATATTTAATTGAAATCCTCCATCACCTGTTATAACTATAATTGGTTTGCCAGGTTCTGCAAAGGAAGCCCCGATTGCCATTGGCAAAGCTGAACCCATGGCTCCCATCCCGCCTTGGGTTATAAACCTTTGATGTTTTTTTATTTTTAAGCTTTGCGCCGCCCACATCTGGTTCTGGCCGATATCTGCACATATAATAGCATTGTCCGGCAGGTGGCCGGATAATTTATTAAAAAAGTAGTTGGGGTTTATATTGCCTTTATCGTCAGGAATCTCAAATGAGGGGTATCTTTTTTTATACTGTTTAATTTGGTTTTTCCAGGGTTTTAACTTGCTTTTATCAATAAAATCGATGTCGTGAGTATTTAATAATGATAAAAACAGTTTTAAATCACAATTCACGGGGAAATCTGCATGTACTTTGCTATTTAATTCATTAAGGTCTATATCAACATGAATGATTGTTGCATTTCTTGCAAAAGTTTCAGGTTTTGTTCCTGTTTGCCTTGTATCCAATCTTGTTCCCAATGCTAAAACCAGGTCTGAGTTTGCAATAGTCAAATTTGCATAACGATTCCCATAGCTGCCTAACATACCTGCAAATAATTCATCATCATGCGGGAAAGCATCTACCCCCATCAAGGAAGTAACGACTGGCATTCCGGTCTTTTTAACGAACTTAAAAAGCTCATCCTGCGCTTTTGATGATCTTATACCGCCGCCAATCAATATAACAGGCCTTATAGATTTTTTTATTACACTTATAATTTCATCAATAACCTTATTGTCGATAACTTTTTTATTACTTGGTACTTTATGGAAGGGCAAAAGATTTTTTAGTTCTATCTCGGCCCTCTGGATATCCAGAGGAATATCAATTAATACAGGACCGGGTCTGCCGGATTTTGCAGTGAATATTAATTTTTCAAGATAATATTTTATTTTATCCGGATTTTTAATGAGCAGAGCATCTTTAACAATAGGTTTCACTATATTGACTATGTCAGTTTCCTGAAAACCAACCTGCCTGACTGGTTTGGAAAACTTAAACTCATAAGTATTTACCTGCCCGGTTATAAAGAGGCAAGGAATAGAATCAAAAAAGGAACTGCCTATACCGGTTATTAAATTTGTTGCTCCCGGACCGCTGGTAGCCATGGCAACGCCAATATTGCCACTGACCCTGGCATAACCTTCTGCTGCAAATGCGGCCGCTGTTTCATGGTGCATTGATATGCTTGAAAAATCATTTCTCCCATAAATTGAATCAAGCAGATGTGCAAGCGAACCGCCTGCAACTTCAAAAACATACTTGATATCGTTTTTAATTAAAAAATTAATAACATAGTCTGATAATTTCATTTATTATTTAAGGATTAAGTTTTATGGAAATGAAGTTTTTTTTAAATCAATAAAAGTTTGTTGAGTATTATCCGGCAAAGAAATTTTTATAATAATCTATTGTTTTTTTAAGGCTTGATTCTAGGTTAAATTTTGGTTTCCATCCTAAAATTTCTCTTGCTTTTTTTGCTGATAAATACTGGTGCTTAATTTCATTACTGACTTCATCCAGAATTATAGGTTTTAAATTACTGTTCATTAATTTGATAATTTTATTTACCAAATCCAATACTGTAATCTGTATTTCGTTACTAAAATTAAACGCTTCTCCAAATAATTTAGGATCCTCCATTTTTTCTGCAAGCAATATATAAGCAAGCACACCATCTTCAATATAAAAATAATCTCTAATGAACCTGCCGTCACTTCTTATTACCGGTGGTTCGTTATTCAGGATAGATCTTATAGTCCCTGGTATGATTCTGTTAAAATTTAAATCCCCACCTCCATAAAAATTGCCACACCTTGTAATGCATACAGGAAGTGCATAAGTCTCAAAATAAGCTCTGCAAATTAAATCTGCGCAGCTTTTAGAAACATCATATGGGTGTCTTCCAATTAGCGGAAACTTTTCATCATAAGGCAATTCAAGCTGGTCTCCATAAGCTTTATCGCTTGAAGCGACGATTATTTTTTTTATTTTTTTATTTCTCCGGCAAGCTTCAAGGATATTCCAGGTACCTTTAATATCGGTTTCGAAAGTAGAAATTGGATTGTTATTGGCAATACTTACAATTGTTTGTGCAGCAAGATGGAACACTGTATCAACTTCATATTCATTTATTATTCTTTCAAGTAAAAAATAATCTTCAATATTTCCGCGAACAACGTTTACCTTATCTAAAGCTTTGCTGTTTAATAAGTTTGATTTGGGAACCCAATCCCTGATAAGCGCCACTATATTGGCTTGCATCTCTAATAAATATTTACTAAGCCAGGAACCTAAAAATCCAGTGGCACCGGTTATAAAAATATTTTTATTTTTCCAATAATTCTTAATCATTAAAAAACCCTTTTCTCATTAATCCCAAATTTTCCACGGTGCCTTACCGCTGTTCCATAAATTTTCAAGTTCTGTCTTATCTCTAAGAGTATCCATCGGTTTCCAAAAACCTGTGTGTTTAAATGCAGAAAGTTGTTTGTTTAGGGCAAGATTTGCCATAGGCTCCCTTTCCCAAAAAGTACTGTCATCTTCTATATAATTCAAAACTTCAGGCTCCAATACAAAAAACCCTCCATTTATCCACCCGCCATCACCCAAAGGCTTTTCTTCAAATTTGGTTACCTCATTATTTTTATCAAATACAAGTGCACCGAATCTACCAGGCGGACTAATAGTTGTTACAGTGGCAAGCTTTTTATTTTTTCTATGAAAATTAAGTAAATCTACAATATTTATATCAGCCAAACCATCTCCATAGGTTAACATAAAAGATTCATCACCGATATACTTGCCAACACGCTTTATTCTCCCGCCTGTTTGCGTTTGAATCCCTGTATCAATTAAAGTCATTTTGATACCTTCAGATTTGCAATCATGGACCTTTATATTTCCTGTAGATAATTCAATAGTTACATCACTTAAATGCAGAAAATAATTTGCAAAATATTCCTTGATGAGAAATCCTTTATAGCCCAGGCAGATAATAAATTCATTAAATCCTTGTGCGGAATATATCTTCATTATATGCCAGATTATCGGCATTCCACCAATTTCGACCATCGGTTTAGGCTTGATTTCAGTTTCCTCTGATAATCTTGTTCCTAAGCCACCTGCTAAAATTACTACTTTCATTATTGATTTTTAAAATTTAATTATTAATAGTTATAAGCGAATTCTTAAACAGTGTAATTATACCCTTATTTTAAAATTTATATAATTAATTTGATTTTTTGAGATTATAAATTTTTACAAATTATGCAATCAATTATCATCTGCCATTGAATACTGGATGCTGATTTCCGTTATTATTTAATCTTTAAGCTTATTTCCTTTTGCCTTCGCCATCAAGATAATTACGCATGGTATTAAAGACAAAATGCGCAACAAGCTGGCCTCCTTCAGGTGTCCAGTGCATTCCGTCTGATGAAACATACAAACCCGGATTTTCAGACATCGGGCCCGCAATATCCACATATGGTACCCCGTTATTTGCACAAACCTCCTGCAGCACATCATTATATGATTGCCAACCTTTTTTTGCAGGTTGAATGTCGGTATCAATATAACCTATAGAGTGAACAATTACTGTGGCACCTATACCCTTTGCCTTGTCTATGAGTTCCTGGATACCGGCTGCAAAAAGGGATATGCCGCTCCCGACATCATTTGTTCCATAACCTATAACTACTATCTGCGGGTGATAAACAGCAACAGTGCTGTCAAACCTTCTGACACCCTGATATGCCATCTGCTGAGGAACACCGCTCCCAATTGTTTTGTATTCTGCATGAGGATATGTCGATTCAAGGGCACCATCCAGATAGGCCGGCCAGTTTGAAACCACAATCTGGGAATCGCCCATGCAAACGATAGTCTGGAATATATAGGATCTGACTTTTTTTACTGCAGGCGCAATATTAAAATACTGCCCATCACCCTTAATATAAAATGCAGATTCAACCGTCCCTCCCCTGATAAACGACCCTGATATTCTGGTTTCAAAAGTAAAACTGATAGTTTCATTTACACCTATTGTTTTTATTTTCCACTTTAAAATATTGGCTTCCCGGTCATATTCCAGAAAATCTGCCTGGCTGCCGGAATCCTTAACATATGCGGTTCCTTCAGGTATTGGGCAGGTTAACTCAATGTCTTCCCCAGCCCTTAAACCGGAATTAATAACATTAATAGTGTATTTCAAACTGTCTCCTGCCCAGACGTCCCCTGCGGCAGG
>PMCC01000131.1:4497-5595 GCA_003155275.1 Actinomycetota bacterium
GAGTTTTCGTAAAGAATGAATTTATCCGGCAGCAGGTTTATAAGTTTGATGTTTGCAGCATCCATATCCCCGGAATTGCCAAGTGTAAGCGTAAATAAAATATCATCACCAATGCTTATTTTATCTTTGTTAAGGTCCTTAAAGGATAGTTTAAAATTGGAAAAATCCGGGCTGCTTTTCACTGTATTTACCATATCCCTGCTCAGGATAAACTGTTTTTGCTTTTTTCTGGAAATATAATTAAACATGGCATCACTGACTTTTAACTCAGTACCGTTGTCAAGCGGATTTTTTACCTTTACTGAAAAAAATACTTTACCGTCTAAATCTTTTGCCAAGCCGGCTATGTAAAATGTAATTTTTTTCCCATCAGCGCTTACCTTTGAATTGCTGCTTGAAGAAATAACATCGGCATTGGCCGGAATCTCTGTTTCAATTGACAATTCAGTAATATCGGTATTTCCAGTATTTTTAAACTCAATAGAGTATTGGATTTCCTGGCCCGGAGCGACGGGCCCTGAAGTGCTTTGCAATATTTTATTATAGTCATTTATCTCAAAATTAGGCTTATTAAAGTAAAGCGCATAGTAATAAAGCCCTGCAAGTACGCCCAGTGCGATGACTATAAAAACAATGGGCAGTATAATCCATAATTTCTTATGGTTGCGCTTTGTGGGAATTGATGGGGCTTTTCCGGAAGCAGGTACGATTTCCCTACTTTCAGATGTTTTTTCCTCATGGGAAAGTTTCTTTTTCTCAGGTCCGGGTGAAGCATAGTTACCATCTTTTGCAACTTTCCTGACTTCTATTGCCTCTTTCTGTATGCCTTTTAATGTTTTATCTATTTTTTTTGCGGCCTTATCTATACTTTGTGTGGTTTTCTTTACGTCTGCGGTTTTTTTTCTGCTACCCTTTGTCTTTTTCACAGGAGCAGTTACTTTTCCCCCTTTAACAGTTGCTTTCCCCTTTAAAGCTGGCTTTACTATAGCCCCGGCGCCAAGATCAATTGGCTTCTTATTGATTTTCTTCCCGATAGTTTCTGATTTCGGGAAACTCTGTTTTTTGTCTGTATTTTTGTTGCTTTTTCTTTTTTTTGAA
>PMCC01000013.1:0-365 GCA_003155275.1 Actinomycetota bacterium
ATTTTCAATTTTGATTTTTAAATTAATGGAGGTTAAAAAATGAAACGAAATTATTTATTAGTGTTCCCTATCATTATTGTGACTTTATCAATAATAACAGTTTTTTCCCTTTCTGGATGTGCCGCAGGTTCTGGCAGTGCTGCGGGCACAACAACAGTTGTTACAACAGTATCAACAACTGCCCCAAAAACTGTCGCAACAACTGCCCCGTCTACTGTCGCGTCAACTACCGAAACAACAGCATTTAATGCTCTGCAGGCATTCAATTCTGAAGTAAACGCCTTAGTAGATAAGATCACTCCTTCTGTTGTGAGTATTGATGTTGTAATTAATAAAAGCAGTACAAATGCCCAGAATGCTCAGGG
>PMCC01000013.1:389-4861 GCA_003155275.1 Actinomycetota bacterium
ATGAAGGAACGCTTGTGGGAGCAGATGCCAATACTGATGTTGCAGTTGTAAAAATAACTGACACAAATCTTATTGCTGCAAAATTCGTATCAGAAGATACCCAAAAGGTTGGAGACTTTGTATTGGCTGTCGGTAGCCCATTTGGGGTACAACAGACAATTACCAACGGGATTATAAGCGGAATGGATAGAAATGTACCAATGTCAGCCAATACTCTGCCATTTGTGGACCTGATTCAAACTGANNGGAATGAATTCGCTTGGACTATCAACATCTGGGTCAAGTTCCGGGATAGGTTTTGCAATACCTTCAAATACTGTTACTGCAATAGCTGATGAGATAATAAAATATGGCAGTGCTCAATTGCCATCAATGGGTGTTTCAATTGGGGACAACACAAGTAATATTCTTGGAACTCTATTAAGCGCTGTTACGCCTGGGGGTCCGGCAGATAAAGCAGGTCTTAAAGCCGGTGATATCATAACCGAATTTAACAGTGAAAAGATATTGAATCCTTATGATCTTCTTGGAAATATAATTCAAAGACAAATTGGAGATACAGTGGCAGGTAAATACTATAGAGAAGGAAATTATTCAGATTTTTCAGTGACACTTGAAAAACGTCCCNNTTGACAAACCCGTAATAGTTTTTATAAAAAAATTAGTTTCCCATTAATTGGCAAAGTCCCCAATTTCGGTTGAGGGCTTTTACTTAATTGAATTACTGGTGAGAAGGTATATATTAATTCCTGCAATAATTGGTTCGAAATTTTACAACTTTGAGCAGTTAATTATACCGGGCGTGAAGAAAACAGGATGTCCCAGTTTTGCTTAAACCATTCGAGAGTTCTTTTAAAGGCATCTTCTTTTGATACTATCGGTTCATAACCAAAATCTTTTGCAGCTTTATTATGGGTATATGTATGGTCGATACATGTCTGTATGATTGCAAAAGTGTTGAAAACTGATCTCGGGTTTATCTTTTCATTCAGCCAGCTCATAGGATAAGCAATGCTGTAGGGAATAGATTTTGCAGGAGGTTTTAATCCAAGGCCCTCAAGAAAAGGTTTCATAAAATCAAAAAGGTTTTCTGCAGGCTGATGATCAGTAATGAAATATATGTTTCCTGCAACTGGCGAGCCTTCATAAAGGTTTTTTGCTGCAAGCACATGCGCATGTGCCGCATTTTCAGAATACACATGGCTAAATTTTGCCGAGCCATCTCCCAGCCTGAAATTTGATTTGCTCATTGCAGCTTTTATAATATTTGTTAAATGGTATTTGTCGCGGGGGCCATACATCCCGGCGGGCCTCAAAGAACATGTTAAAAGCTCCGGGCTGTTTGCTTTGGTGACTATCTGTTCTGCAATTATCTTTGTCCTGCAATAGTGGTCCTTAGGAAGTTTTTCAGGATATGGAATGGATTCATCTCCATATACTATGGGTTTTCTGCCGTCCACTACAACATCAATTGTACTCGAATACACAAGTTTCTTAATCCCCAGCTCACGGCATACATCGATTACATTTATATTACCCTGCACATTTACTTCATCGTAAACCTTAGGAGGAGTTTTCGTGTCCCATACTGCGGCTGCAGTCTGGAAAACAACATCTACCCGGCCAGTAACGTTTGTATAGTCAATTCCTATACAAGCCTTCTTTATGTCTTCCCGATTTCTTATATCCCCTATGTGTCCTTTAAACCGGTTATCATTAAAAGGCACCAGGTCAAGTACGCTTACTTCTTTACCATCCTCATAAAGCTGCCTTGCTATTTCGAAACCAAGCATTCCAGCGCCGCCAATGACAAGACATTTTTTAAAATCTTTATTTGTTTCGGCTGATTTATCCGCATATTTCAATTTGTCTGAATTCACTGATAATTCTCCTGATCTTATTGCACTACCTTTACGGCATTTACCGGGCAATCACTTACACACTTCATACAAAGATTGCATAAAGTAGGCCACAGAGCTGTCACCCTCCATTTTTTCGGGTCATAAGGGTCTTTTTCTTCTGAACCCATTGTCTGGTGAAGCAGGAAAATTGCAGGTTCGCAAACCTGAAGACATTTACAGCAATCCCTCGGGTCAACTCCTATGCCATCACCGCATTTAAGGTAATCAATTGATATTTTTGTTTTTTTATTCATCTATTAAAATTCGATTATTTTTAAAAACCATATTATTTATAATTACCGATAATTCTGTTTTATCGTTTCTACCCCTGTTATTTTCTAATATATGATTCAGTTATTTTCTAATTCAACACGCTTTTACTTATACTATAACATTAAACAACTATCATTATTGATGTGATATTTATTGCCTAATATTTCCCGCAAACTTCAGGGATTGTATCTCTCGGTGAAAGATAAAGGGCATCATCCGGACAGAAATGTCTGCAGACACCACACCCATAACATTTACTGATATCCAACTTTACTTCTTTTGATTCTCTGTCAAATGTAAGAGCTTTAAAAGGACATTTTGAAACACACATCCTGCAATCGGAACATTTCTGCCTGTCCATTTGTATAACATATTCAGCTTTATAGATGGAAAATATATCAAAATCAACCCTGGGGCGTATACCTGCGCATTCCGGAGTCGAACAGGAACAAAGGTTGTTAATATAGGGAAAAGGCCCAAACCAGATGGTCCCTATATAGCCTTTACGATTATTTTCAGTAAATCTTTCTATCGCTTCATGCCTGTTAAGGTGGAATTTGTCCTTTTCAGGAATAAAGCGTGGCAATTTTTCCAATATTTCAGACATAACTCCGAAATTTATACAGCAGGCTTCCTTTTCTCCGCGTGACATGTACCTGCACATGCAATTTTTGTTTATCATCGGTTCGGAGGCGCATTCTTCCAGGATTGCAATCCCGTCTTCCAGTGGAACAATCTGGCCGATATGGCCCTCGGCCCTTAATGGATTGACGGGTGGTTTTGTACTGTGAAGCATTTTCTGGGCAGCGCTCTTTATAATCCTTCCGATTATTGGCATCCTGAGCTTATAATCCAGGCCGACAGCATTAAAACCGTGCACTTTTCTTACTGACACCTGTTCAAAATTCTTATATTGCTCCATCAGGTAATCGCGCAGGTTATATTTTTCGACAATTTCATCTGAATAGTGCTGCGCGTTGAGGTACCATTTTTTACCTGCGCCGTGTTTCATGCAAAGTTCACACATATATATAGCTCCTTGTAATGCTAGCGTTGCCTATTTTCGCTATATATTACTAGAAAAAAAAGAATTATTTAATATGGAATTATAAATTAATTTTTACCGTACACTTCCGCAAGGCAGGTTAAATATTTCTCAAGGATCATATCTGCTTCTTTCTGAGTGGTTATCAGGGGTGGTTTGATTTTTAATACATTTTTCCCCCCGCATACCCCGCCATCGCCAAAGATAATGCCATTTTTAAATCCGACAACCCTCATTTTTGCGCAGCCCTCAAAATCGGGTTCTTTAGTTGCCGGGTCTTTTACAAACTCAATTCCTATATGAAAACCTATTGCCCTAATGTCGCCCATTACAGGATATCTTTTCTGGATTTTAACAAGCTCATCACCAAGGTATCTTCCCACTTTCTTTACATTTTCAAAAATTCCATCTCTCTTAAATACTTCCATTTGCTTTAATGCGACAATCTGCGAAAGCTGGTTATTGCCATATGTGTGAAGGTCCATGCCGTTCATTTTCATTCCCTCAATGTCATCAGAGATTATAACGGCACTTAAGGGAAAGCCTGCAGCAATACATTTGCTGACTGTCATTATATCAGGAGTTACGCCGTAATATTCTGAAGCGGACCATGTTCCCATTCTGCCAAACGCAGTCTGGATACAGTCCCAGATTAGAATGATATTGTATTTGGTGCAGATATCCCTTACACCCTGCAGATATTTTTTTGAAAAGATAAGCTGTCCCCCTGAACCTTGAAGAGGCTCCATAAGCATTGCGCAAACAGGGCCCGTGCTGCCATATTTTATTTGAGTCTCAAGCGCCTTTAGTGCATTGTTGTCAACTTCATCAGCATTGGCCGGATTTGATACTTCAGTATATGGCCTGTAATAATATGGGGGCGGCACCCTCATGAAATTGTAGGAGTGGTGCGCAATTTGTGCGGGTCCAAGCCATTTTTCATAGGCGTATGTGGCCATATGAGTGGCGCCGGTCATAAGAAAGGATGTGCCGTGATATGCGCCAAAAAGAGCAATAAAATTATGCGCATCCGGCCTGTTTATCATTGCTATTTTAAGGGCCGCTTCATTTGCCATACTACCGCCTATGGTAAAAAGAACCCTGTTCATCTTTTCAGGAAATACCTCAGCAATCCTTTCAGCAAGAATATACCTTGGTATTGTAAAAAAACCGGTGTGCATATGATATGTATACTGAACCTGTTCCTGGACTATTTTCACAATATCCGGATGCGAATATCCAAGAGAAAGCGA
>PMCC01000013.1:4881-25031 GCA_003155275.1 Actinomycetota bacterium
ATGTCTTCTTTTTTAAAATCAAATATTTCTTTTATCAAATCATCCATTTTTGCCTCCTGGTTAAAAGTAATTAAATAATTTAAATAATACTGGCAACAGATATTGAATTATTTTGCACTATTTTGAATTATAATGTTATTGTATTGCAAGGTCAATAGTTTCAGGTCAAATAATTTCTACTAGTATCAGGATTATTTTCAGTGTGGTCCTGTTAAAAAAAGATCTCAGTAAGCTTTTATGCAAGAATCAGCTTAAGCCCCATTTTTTTAATTGTATTTGCAGTTTTTTTATCTATATCTGAATCAGTGACTATAGCTTCAAGTACATTTAAGGGGAAAACCTTTATATGCGCATTCTGGGAAAATTTGGAGCTGTCAACAACAAGGATTATCCTCCTGGAATTTTTTACTATTGCCCTGGTCACGTCCGCGTCCATCTGGCTTGAAGTGGCCACGCAGCCCTGTTGCACAGATACCGCGACTGCTCCCATAAAAGTTATATCTGCGCTTATATTGTTAAAATATTGCACCGCTGAGCTTCCTATAAGAGTGTTTGATTTAGCTTCAATGAGGCCGCCGCATATATTTACTTCAAAATCAGTCCGGCCAAGCGCAATTTTCCATAATTCGTACGCAAGAGGAACTGAAGCGGTAAATATGGAAAGGTTTTTCTTTTCTGAGAGAGTATATACAATTTCCAGGCAGGTGGTGCCTGATTCCAAAATTACAGAGCTGCCATCAGAAATAAGCTTTGCGGCTTCCCAGGCAATCCTTTCCTTTTTTTCCTTATTCTGCTTTATGTCTTCAATATAAATGGGGTGGTATTCTTCCTTAAACGTCTTTGCAATGGCTCCCCCATGAACCTTTTCAAGCAGCCCTTCGTCATCAAGTTTTGTTAAATCCCGCCTTATCGTAATCTCTGAAACCTTGAATAACCTTGAAAGGTTCCCGACCGATATTGACTGATTGCTATTAAGGATATTCTTTATTTCAATCCTTCTTTTTTCAGGAACATCCATGGCCAGCTCTTTATTATTTCTTTTTATTACTTTTTATATATAGTCATTATCAACGCTCCTGATGCCCATTTTAAATTTTCAGGAAGCTTGAAATTCTTTTTACTTTTATAATTAAAAGCGCTTTTAGTATTTTTTTAACCCTTTATTCCTCCTGCTACAAGCCCGCTGATAAACCACTTTTGAAAAATCATAAATATTATAAATATCGGCACAACAGCAATGACTATCGAAGCGCCATAAATTCCCCAGGGTATCATTGCTCTTGCGCCTATTCCTATTCTTGACATTGCAAGCGGCAATGTCTGGAGACTATCAACCCTGATGAATATAAATGCAAATAAAAATTCATTCCACATTTCCAAAAAAAGAAAAATAATACATGTTGCAAGGGCAGGCCTTGCAAGGGGAAGATATATACTTTTGAATATCTGGAAACTTGTCGCCCCGTCAAGGTATGCAGCCTCTGTAAATTCAAAAGGTATCTGAGCAAAAAAGTTACGTAAAATTAAAGTTGCAATTGGAACACACATGGTGGCATAAGGGAAGATAAGCGCCGCATAAGTATTTAAGAGAGATAATTTCTCTAAAACTATATATAGAGGTATTAAAAGCACCTGCACAGGAATCATATAGCTTAGCAAAATAAATGTATAATAAAGCTCTTTGGTCCTGAATTTATAATGGACCATTGCAAAAGCAGCAAAGGATGCGGCCAGCATTGAGATTATAAGTCCTCCGCCAGTGACGATTATGCTGTTTATATACATCCTGATATAAGAAATTTTTAAGGTTTTCTGAATAAAAGATACAGAGTTTAAAAAATTATCCAGAGTAAAGTGAAAATTCTTGGGAAAAATAAATAGGGTAGATTCATATATTTCATTCGGCCTTTTAAATGCAAGGAAGAAAATCCAAAGCAAAGGCACTGCTATTATTATAAGGGTAATTGCAATAACAATTCTCGTAAATAACTTTTGTCCTATTGTCAGTTTCTGTATCAAATTCCGCCTTCTTTTGCAAAAAATTTAATTCTTACCGCAGCAAAAATAATTACAACCAGTAAAAGAGTGACTGAAATTGCGGATGCATAACCCATATTGCTCGGCCCGTTTGATTGAAATGCCTGATAATACATGTAAGTTGTGAGAACTTCCGAAGAATGGACNNAAAATCATTGAAAGAAAAATTACGGGTCTTAACAAGGGCAATACTATTTTTAATATTGCCTGTCCCATGCTGGCTCCATCTATGTAGGCAGCCTCCAGAAGGCTGCTATCAACGTTTTGGAGACCTGCATAAAAAATTACCATATTATATCCTACCCATTGCCAGGTCGTCACAATGGAAACTATCCATATGGTCAAAGATTTGGTTGCAAGCCAGGGTTGGGCCAGTGCAGCCAAACCCATTGATTTTAAAAGTACGTTTACGGGGCCGCTCAATTCCAAAAATTTTCTAAATACCAGCCCGATTATTATTGCCGAGATTACTCCAGGAAAAAAAATTACCGCCCTGATTAAATTACCATATTTAAATTTTCCAAAATAAAGAATCAGGGCAAGGAAAAGCGCTATGGCATTTTGAATGAAAACTACAACCAAAACAAGTATTAAGGTATTCTTCAGCGACTGCCAGTAAAGACCGTCTTTAAAAAGCTTTATAAAATTCTGGAAACCAATAAACTGGCTGAAAATAGCTGTACTGTAACCCCTCCATTCAAAAAAGCTTAAAATAATTGAAAAAATGATAGGGTAAACTAAAAAAATAGCAAAAAGTATTATGGAGGGAGAGAGCCAGCTATACGGTTCAAGATTTTTTGTAAGTCTCCTGCGATTTAAATTAATTTCCATAAGAAATTTATACCTGATTTAAAAAATATAAATAAATTAATTTTCTAACTTTGTGATTTTGAGATCTACAGTCAATATACAAAATCCTGTTTTCTTATTTTTTGTTGCAGGATAGATAACACTATCCTGCAACATTTTTCAATCAAACTTTTAGGTTTATTAAATAAACCGTAAAAGTTTTAATTACTTCTGTGTAGCCCAGTATGCTTTTGTTGCCTCATCTATTTTCTGAAGTCCTTCCATCGGGGTAAGCTCACCTGTATAAATCAGCGAAATATTTGTAAGCAATGCCTGTTCCACATCAGGTGTAAAGCATATCCATGGGGCTATATTGCTTTCCTGGTACATTTCCACTCCTTGCACAAATATAGGAACTTTGACTAAGTCTTTCCAGTTATCAGGAAATTTTCCTGCCGGATGTATCAGGTTTTTTATAAATATTGCACTTACTTCCGGAGTTGAAAGATACTTCAAGTATTTAATTACCTGGTCCTTATTGGGATTATCTTCCCTCATTGCAAGAACCTGACCTGCATCAGCTGCCCAGCATTTTGTAAGAGCATTGTCTGCAACAGGCGGCAGATAGAAATAAAATGCATTTTCGATATCTGTTTTGTTATCAAGCAGGATACCTGCCGACCATGGTCCTTCATACCATCCACCCCAGCATTCCTGGTTTTTTAGAAGAGCGTAAGTATCAGTTTGAGCATCCAGGGCCTGGGTATCTTCCCTCATCATTTTTGATGTTTCTTTTATAGCTTCAGCAGCTTTCAGGAAAGGTTCCTCTGTCCATGAACGTTTTCCATTTTCAGCTTCATAAATAATCTTGGCATCTTTAGCTACCGAATATGAAAATACATAAAATCTTTCCCTCAAGATATATGCCCCAGCCAGTCCTGCTTCCAAATACCATGTAGAGTTTCCGGCTGCTTTAAATTTCTGGCAAAGATCTCCAAGTGCCTTATAAGACGTAAGTCCCTGCACTTCTGCTTCCGAGCTTTTCATATTTTCAAGCACATTTTTATATCCCAAACCTGCCAGGTAGAAAATATCATAAGGTATCTGGACTATTTTATCATCTGCGCTTCTAATGCCGCCTAATTCAAGGGTTTTTCCAAGATTTGCTTTCCATGTCGGATCAGCGCTTAGATCATTATCAAATGAGTGAAGTATGCCGGTTTTTTCAACTTCTCTTTCCATTGTGCCCTGATAAAGCCCGAATAAATCGGGAAGTGTTTTGCTTTGAACTGCTGTTTTTATAAGCTCTGAATATTCGGATAAGTTGTAGGCCGTTCTCTCAATGGTAACATTTGGATGCAATTCATGATATTTACCATTGATTTCATTCAGCGCATTATCATAAGCAGCTGTACCTGCCTGCCAGTCCCAAACTTTTATTACTATCGGTGATGACGGCTCACCCACTTCACTGGTTTGAGTCGCAGCTGCAGTTGTTTCAGCCGCAGCGGCAGTTGTTGCCGGCGCAGCTGCAGTCGTTGCAGGCGCCGCAGTAGCCTCAGCTGCAGTTGTTGCAGCTGTTGTCTCTGTTTTACAGCTGCTGCCAGCAAAACTGAGTCCCAGCACAAAAACAATTATCAATAAGAACACTAAAAACTTTTTCATTTTCCCTCCAATCATAAAATTAATATATTTTTATTGAAATCCCATACTACTCGATTAAAACCACCTCCCTTATTCGAAGATTTTAAGCAAATAATCAATNNAAAAAAAATTAGGAAATACTGTTAAAATGTTATTAAAATATTATTTTAAGCTGATTAATTGACTGTATTATTATGTTCTTTAATGTTTGTTTTTGATAATATAACAAATAAATTTTCTTGTCAATTTTAAAATTACTTTTATAGTAAACGTTTTATATGTTTTTAATAGCACTTACTGAATATGCCAGTAATTTTTTTACGTTTGGCACACAGCTTTTAATAAATATAACTGCTGATAAACTTTTATTAAACTTTTAAAAATAATTACAAGAGATTCTTATGAACAATTAAAAATAACCCACGGGACTTAAACCGTTTTTCATTTAAGCCTTAAAGACCTGCAGTATTCTTTGCTTATTTTAAAAAATTCTTCAAATGTCTGCCTTATCTCGTCATCAGAGTGAATTGAGGTATCGAGGGCATATGAAGGTATGCAGACAAGATTTCTTTCTGCCCCCTTTTGGGCAAGTTCTTCATACATCTGCACAGCTTTAGCGCAGTCATAATACTCCTCTTCGATAAGAAAATATAACACTGTTTCCCTACCGGTAAAATTATCCATGAAACTGTCAAGCAGGCCGTAAGTACATTTTAGTGAGCTGTTAATTGCCTTCAGAGAGTTACTTCCATAATCAAGGTATCTTGATGCGCACGGATGGGGGCCGCAGTTATGAAAACCGCCAAAACCGAACTTTTCGTAGATTTTTTTGCTGAATGGTTTACTGAATACTTCAAATGTATCCGGGCCAAAATTTGCGCTGGGGTCATCGCTTACATAACCTTTCCGGCCATCAGGATACCAGGAAACGTCCCACTCAATATTAGTCATTTTTTTAAGTCCGCCGATCTGGTCCACTAAAATTGTGTATACCCTAAGATAAAGCTCTGAAAGCTTTTCAAGATAAGCAAGCATTCTTTCTTTTTCTGTAATAAGCGACATATAAAAAAATCCTGTATCCATAATATCGGCAGAACCGCACATAACCCCGCCAATATCAATGCCTGTCATATCAAAAATATCGCCAGCAATATCATGGTAATAAGATATCTTTTCAAGATTTAAAGGCATCAAGCCTTTTGAGATGATTTCTTTTTCATCAACGGGAATATATAGTTTTTCCAAATCATTTACATTCAAGATTATCGGTTCTTTGACTGTGGAAAAGTTACTGAACCCTTCAGTATAATCAACCCCACAGCCCAGAATTGAAGGAACACTTGCACACCCGGTTTCAGGTTTTAAAAACGGGATATAATCATCTTTTAACAGCTCAAGAGATTTTTTAATAGAATCAAGGTCAAATTTAAGGTTTTTTTGTTTTTCCTTCTCAATCTCCTGGCGCAAAAACCCGGCTTTGTTATCCAGTACATATAAACCGAGCGGCACGTGGTCAACCCTCTCGTAATCCCATATTTTTCTTATCCGCTCTTTGCGTTTTTCTATCTCAATATGGTCTACTTCAAAATCAATCCTGTTTATAATTTCTTTCGTATAGTTCAAAATACTTTAATGCAAATTATGAATAATCTATTTTAAAGTAAATAAATTATTTTATAGTAAACGTTTAATAGTATTCTAATGCTCTGTCCATTTCATGTCAACAATTTTTAAAAAAGTTCAAATAATGTGGGTTAACTGCTATAATCCCAATACATGCAGAGCAAAGTATCTATGGAAAAAGTAAAGACTATAAATTCCAAACCCGGAAATTTGGAATTCGACAAGTTGCAGATAGGCCTTACAGCAGGAAGCCATTTTGTAACTGATATTTATCAGAGCTTTTATGTTGGCCTTATACCTATTCTTACTTATAAGTTTGGGCTTTCACTTTTTATGGTAAGCCTGCTCAGCGCTACAAGCGTTATATCCAACAGCCTTTTCGCGCCGGTATTTGGTTACATGGCTGACAAGCGGGGTTTAAAATATTTTATTGTTGCAGGCCCATTGGTAACATCCATTTTCCTCAGTGTACTGGGAGTAATTCCGTACTACTGGGCAATTATCCTTTTTTTATTTTTTGGTAACCTGGGTATCGCCGCATTCCATCCCGCCAGCGCTGCCATGGCAGGCCTTTACGGGGGAAGCAAAAAAGGGCTTGGAACGGCGATTATAAATTTTGGAGGAAATTTTGGCGTTGCGTTTGGTTCGCTGCTTGTAATATTAATTCTCAAAAAAATAGGCGTAAGCTATACTCCGCTGACAATGATTCCAGGCATTGCAGTTGCCTTTATACTGCTGAGATACGTCCCTTTAAAACAAAACGCTGATTTGTCGATTAAAAACCTTCACTTTTTTACAAGATTGAAAAAAGCGAACCCTAAAAAATTGTATTTAATTGCCAATCTTATATTTACAGTTTATTCCCTCTTTATTGTCTGGGTAAGCCTTAATACTTTCATGCCCCTGTATTTTACCGAAGCCAGGATAACATTAATAAATATCGGTGTGATTCTTTTTTTATTTGGGGCATTCGGCGGTACCGGAGGATTTTTGTCAGGGCATCTTTATGACAGATTCAAAAAAGGATATTTTTTACTGCAGGGAGGTTTAATAATTTCAATTCCGCTTATATTTTTAATATTTCAAACAAAAGGAATTGCCGCTATTATCTTTTTTATCTTTGGCGGATTTTTTTTATTATCACTTCTGCCGGTCTGTATAAGGATGTCACAGGACCTGCTTCCGGGAAACCTTGGTTTTGCATCCTCTTTAATTTTAGGATTCAGCTCAGGGCTCGCCGGAGTAACCATGATTTTTCTTGGAAAAGCAGCAGATATTATAGGAATTGCAATGCTTGTAAGGCTTGAATTATTGCTTTTGTTTATTTCATTTTTTATTCTCTTTGGCTATCCATTAGTGGAAAAAAGACTTGCAAAACAATAATTTAAGAAATTGAAGTTTTAATAAACAAACCGGATTAATCCAGGCTCTTCAATCCCAGGTTTTTGAAATCCTTAATTGTTTTTTAAGGAATCATTCGGGCAAAAAATTAAGTTTTGTAAAAATGGGCGGCCGGACTATTAAACAGTTAGTTTTAAGAGTATTAAAACTATTACTATTACCAGGTAAGAATCTATAACTTTCAGGGTGTTTTTTACAGACAAAGTAATCTATATTAACAATAGTTATCATCTTTTCCATACTTAAAATAATCAGTGTTTATTTTATACATGGCAACAGAAAAGGAGTAAAGCATGAGCATCTTCTGGATCTTGGCAATCATAGCTGTAGTACTGATAATCTTTTCCGGTATATTTGGCTTCAGGGGAGCCGGAGCCGCAGGCTGGGGAATCCTAAAAATCCTCTTTATCATTTTTATAGTATTTTTAATCGTTATGGTTATTTTGGCCATTGTCAGGTAAGAGAATACTTTAAAACCAATAAATATTTGGAAAGGTAAAAATAAAATGTGTTGCATAACCACAATCCTTATACTTTTAGGTCCCCGAATAGCAATATTTATATGGTGGCTGATTAATCCGGGCCTATTTAGTTCAGCATTCAATCTCTGGATCTGGCCTCTTCTTTTTGCCGTTTTTGCACCGTTTAGCATGTTAGGCTTTCTAATTAGCTGGTCTCTTTATGGAGGCATTACTGGTTACGGCTGGATTTTTCTGATTGTAGGTATAGTTTTGGATATCTCGTCACATACCGGCGCAGGATATCGCCACAGAGACAGGTTCAGAAGAGATTAGTTCATAAAAGAATTATTTCTTATTAAACTTTAGAAAGGAAATATGAAAAAATGGAAATAAATAAATTATATATTTTACCTGAACTGGAATACCCATATAATGGGCTTGCACCGCACATCTCCGAGGAATTGCTTAGGCTGCACCATGACAAACACCATGCAGCTTATGTAGCTGGAGCTAATACAATACTACAGAAGATGGATAAATCAAGGATTGAGAATACCGATTTTGATACAAAAGCAACTTTTAAAGAGCTCTCTTTTCACATCGGGGGTCATATTTTGCATTCCCTCTTCTGGAAAAACCTGGCTCCCATAGGTGAGAAGGTAGGACTCAAATCAACAATGACAATTAAGAAGACCATTGATGAAGAGTATGGTTCCCTGGATAGGTTCAAAAAATTGTTTTCACAAACTGCGGCAAGTGTTGAAGGCTCGGGGTGGGCAGCTCTAACATATTGTAGAAAGATTAACAGGCTTATAATAATGCAAATCGAAAAACATAATATTAACGTATATCCTTCATTTAAGATAATAATGGTTTTGGATGTTTGGGAACATGCGTATTATCTTGACTATAAGAATGACAGAGGAAAATTCATTGAAGCGTTCTGGAACATAGTGAATTGGAATGAGATCAACAAAAGACTTGAGAATATTATGGCAAATAAGCCATTGTCTTCATGCTAATATGTTTAAATATTAGAAGAGCAAATATAGAATTATTGATGCTATGGCTAAACTGAATTTTTAGACAAAACTATGTATACTAACAGACTTAAATAATTAAAACATCATTTTAAATGGAGGTATTCCATGGCTGGTTATGTGGGAAATATAGAGGAAAAAACTCTTAATAACACTAATTTTCGTGAAGTAGTCTTTACAGGGAAACACTGCCAATTGGTGGTGATGTACCTAAAACCTGGTGAAGAAATCGGATCAGAAGTTCACAAAAACGTAGACCAGTTTTTCAGAATTGAAAAGGGTAAAGGTAAAGTCGTCATAAATGGTGAGGAGAAACAAGTTACAAATGGTGTTGGCATTATTGTTCCTGCAGGCAGTGAGCATAATGTAATAAATATATCTACAAGCAATGATTTAAAGCTATATACTATTTATTCTCCGCCTCAACACAAAGATGGTGTAATTCATAAAACTAAAAAAGATGCAATGGCAGACGTAACAGATCATCTTTAGTTAAAATTGAATTTTAAATAATTAATTAAAAAATTATCTTAGTAAAACTATGAATGCATCTTAAGTAATTCTAGTTTATAGCTCGGCTCCTGCCACAATTACTGGAGCTAATTAAAATGTTTTTCCCTATTATTTATTCTCAACTTGATATTTATTTTGGTGAAAGGATAACTACTTATATGCTACTTATAGGTATAATTTAAGCCTGGATGGAATAAACTTTCGTCCAGGCTATTTACATAAATTAGGAGTTTACAAAGAATCTGTTACAGTCCCATTTTAAATTTTTTTGTAGTCATGAAAAGCACAGGTTTTTTAAAATGGAAACAAACTCGCTAACATTACTCCTCATAAAAAATGGCTGCTATACCGCCAGGACCAAGATTATTACCAACAACTGCACCTATTTCTGCACGCATAATTTGTTTTGGATTAAATGTTTCCCTTATTCTTTGGGCCATCTCATCTCCTTCAGCTTTTGCGTCGGAGTCTGAAACAATAACTGTTAGTTTATTTGTATCTTTTACCATTTCTTTCATCGAGTTTATGAGCTCATTCTTTGCCTGAGACAATCTTCTTGTGGTTTTGAACTGTGATACTTCTCCCATGTGCAGTGTTAGTATAGGGCAGATTTCAAGAACTGAGGCAATCAAACCTTTAGCTCTTCCTATTCTTCCGTTCATTATTAAGTATTTTAAAGTTTTCGGAATGAAAAGAATCGAAATTCTTTGCTTAAGTTCATCTATACCTTTAAGTATTTCCTCTTTTGATTTGCTATCGCAAGCAAGCTCGGCTGCTCTTATAACCAGAATCCCCATATGCACCAGTTCAGAATCAATAACTGCTATATTGCTACCAGGAAATTCTTTTCTTGCCATTTCTGCTGAAGCAAAAGTTCCCGACATCTTTTTTGAGATATGGATTGAAATTATAGAATCGTTTTCCTTTAAAAGTTCACTATAAACTTTTATAAAGTCCTGTGGTGATGGTTGTGATGTTGTAGTTTGCTTTTTTGCAATTTTTAATTTTTTATAAAACTGTTTGTTGGTTAAATCCAATCCATCTTCTAAATAAGTTCTGTCTTCGAAGTTTATATATAGGGGGACTACTTTTATATTGTATTTTGTAATTAAATCTTTGGATATATCTGCTGTACTGTCAGTTACTATTGCAATTTTATTCATATTTTGCTCCTTATCATCCTGTTCTTTATTTTACTGGACTGTTTATTAACTTTCAAATGTATTTGTTTTTAGGAAAATTACTATAAAAGCACTTATTAACTGAAAAGTTCTTGATATGTAACAGCAATGGCCTACTATTAGATTAAATCTTAGAGTATTATTATAGAAAGAAGAATAATTTCTAATAATACAAGCACTGTTTTGTGATAGTATCTTGGCTAAAATTGGCAAGCTACTTATTAAACATTATGATAATGACAACATTATGCACGACCTCAGTTTCGAGGATTTTGTGGATGCAAATATAAAATTTGAGTTGCTCAAGCATTGTTTGAGCAGAGAAACATTAGCTGCTCAACAGAAGAACAAGACGCAAAAGCTGCATTCGTGAAGCAGTAAAATGAATGTATTTCTTAGAAGAGCCATGTAAGGGAATAAATAAATGAAAGAATCGATTGTTTCCGAAACAGTGAATACTAAAAACGAAGTGTTGGCAATCGCGAAGAATTGCAGACATTATGCGATGTGCAAGGTTGATTTTCTCGGGAGCGGAGTCTGCATATCAGGATTGGAAAAACAATATGTGAGTTTTTATCCTGAGGGCAGAATGGATCTTTACGCAGCGATTNNTTAAAAGATTATATATATGAGTATTTAGAAAGTGGTGGCCAAATAGTCTCTACAACAGATGACGAAATTCTTACTGAAATGAAAAGAATTGTTGGTGATTTTTGGGCCACAAACGACCCCGCAGTTAGAATAGGGTATCATCACGATATCTGTCCGCATGTAACCTTCAAAATGCCAGCTTATGTTATCATGCCAAATTCAAATGAAGAGATTTCTTCGATCATTAAGCTTCTAAATCATTATAAAATTCCATATATTGTGCGCGGCAATGGAGCTTCCACTCATGGTTTGGTATTCAGTGAAGGTGTAGTCATAGACCTTAACCGCATGAAGACGATTGACTTTGATGAAAAGAACTGGACTGTGAAAGTAGGGCCTGGTGTTGCAGCATTTTCTCTTCAAATGGAAGCAAAAAAACGTGGCTATCGCGTGCATACTGCGGAACCGTCAGCGCTCGTTTGTGCCAACATTATGACCTCGGGTTTGCTTTCCACATTTTCCACGACATACGGCATCGCCGCTGACAACTATGTCGACGCCGAGTTTATTGCCCGGGACGGTTCATTCTTCAAACTGAATGACATTAATGCGCCTAACCTTTTCTCATTCGACAATGTAATTTCCGAGCATGAAGCCACAGCCATCTGCGTATCAGCCAATGTAAAACTTCATCCTGTTACCTCTGATGAAGCGGGCGTCCTTGTACCTTTTTTGACCATTGAAGATGCGCTTGATTTCTCCAAGGAATGCGCAATCCGTCATATCGGGCTTGCAATTGGAATCCTCGGCAGTGAGTTTATATCCTCTTTCATAGCTCCGACAAAAAAGCTTGCGGCTGAAGCTAAGGAAGTTTTCACCCAAAAACTGGATATGAAGTATCTTGTCCTTCTCGTAGGCGATACCTTTGCCCTAAAGTCTGTCCGTGAGATGGGGTATCCATTCATAGACCAAAAGCTTTTTAAAACCCTTTATCAGGGATTGCCGTCGCTCAAGTCCGCACCATGGCTCGATTTGGTGAAGGAACTTTCAGACGGTGAACCTTTCTCTTACCTCCAGCTGAGCCAATTCGGCACCCTTGCCGAAACTGCGCTTGCACCTTCTCCGGCTCTCATGACACGGGATATTGACCCGGATTTACGACCTTTTTTTGAGAAACTTTATGACAGGCCGGAGATGACCGACCTTGTTTGGCTGAACACATTCAGGATTCAGAGTTCGCGCTATAATAGGGAAAAACCAAGCGTCGGGCTTGTTTGCTATCTCCCTATTGATCCGGTATTAATTGTTGATATGCAGGACAGGTTGCAGGAAATCGCTGATAAGCAACACCTGAGAAATGGATTGGGTTTTATCACTCCATTCGACAACGGGAAAAGATGTATCTGGGAATATGATATCTATTTCGANNACAATCAGGCAGCTTCGCTATGTCGTCAATCAAGGCTGTTGTAGAAAAGAAAATCTACTGTATATATAAAGCGCTCACGGAGATGGCTCAATAAAGCGCGAAATGGAGGAAACCAAATGCGTGAAGAGACAGACCGCTCAATTGTCTTGACTGGAGCGACCGGATTTTTAGGTGCGTTTCTGATGGCAAACCTGTTGGAAAGAGGGTATCATGTAACAGTTCTGGGGCGTGCCTCAAAAGACATGGAACTGTCGGATAGATTGTCAGCTCTGGTCCGGTGGTTCAACATTGCTGCTCCGGCGGAAAGTTTGCGCGCTCTGGAGACTGATTTTTCAAAGAGACATTTGGGCCTAGATGATGAAACATACAAACTTCTGTGTGGTGCTGCCGGCAAAATCATCCACTGCGCCTCTGACACCAGCTTTGTGGAACGTAACAGGGAACAGGTAATGACAGCCAATGTGAACAACCTGGCCGTATTGCTCGATCTTGCAGCTGATGCCAGAGCCGGTCACATGTATTATGTCAGTACAGCCTATGTCGCCGGCAAATGTGAAGGCCTGTGTATGGAGAAACCTGTGACCATGGACAGCTTCACTAATGTGTATGAGGAAAGCAAGGCACGGGCTGAAGTGATTATCAGTCAATACTGTAGAAACCATGGTATACCACTTTCCATCCTGCGGCCGTCTATCGTCTACGGGCATTCGAAAACAGGACTATCCATGAAGTTCAATGCCTTGTACTATCCTGTAAAATCAGTTTCGTACGTCCGGGATATCTACTTAAAAGACATCCTTTATCAAGGTGGGAAGCAGTCAAGACGGTGGAATATCAGTATGGGAGATGATGACATTTTGTGTTTACCTATGGAATTCTACTTTCCGAACAACGGATTTGTGAACCTGATACCTGTCGACTATTTCGTAGAATCCACTCTGCGTATAGTCGAACATCCTGAATCTGAAGGTATATATCATTTAACGAGTGAAAATCCGCCTGATATGGCTACGTTGACTGAATACACTGAACGGTTTCTTGGTGTGAGGGGCATTCAGATACTGTCAGACCCAGCGCTGAGAACTCATGAGCCCAACCCGGTCGAAGAGCTGTTGAACAGGTATATCGAACCCTATCGCCCCTACCTGTCTGACATGAGGATTTTTGACCGTAGCCGAATAAATAACATAACGGTTGGTCTTGTTAACCCCACTTTTACCTACGAAATATTTGAACGCTGCATGGCTTATGCCGTAGCATGTGACTGGGGCAGAAAATCGGCTCTACTAACTTGATGTGACTAGTCAAACTGTCTTTGCAATACTTTTTTGTGTAAAAAGATAATGAATTGGTTTCACAAAAACGCTGAACACACCTGCAAAACCAAGAAGCCATTATACGCCCGAAAATATTCTGAATTTACTAATATTGAGGATACTGATGGAGTATCTTAGTTATCAACGCTTAATGGATTGCTTGGTAAAGGTGAGGGGCCTACCTTTGAAATTTTTTTGAAAGATGATTGGACTATCGCTGCTGAGAAAGTTGCAAAGCCAAAACCATATATGTTTGATATGACAAAAGGAGTAAAAATTGTTTTTGTTGGAGAATTAACTATTATCGTTACTTATGAAAAATTTTATAATCCAAGTTATAATATTGCAGAGGATTATGTTGATTCAAAGGAATACTTTTGGATAACTAGGGATAGTGAAAACAAGACTGAATTATTGGATGGAATTAGATTTGAAATCTCTGATAGTGGTGCATATAGCAAATTATTAAATTCTATAAAACAATAAAGAGTAATAGCAAATATTGTAAATAAACAGCTATACTATGAGAAACAGTTGGCAAGGTAATATATTTGAAAAGAGGTAAATAGTGGGACAAAAACAGAACAAAGGAAATCGTTTTGCAAAATGGACTATAGGTATTATTGCGGGAATAATGATTATAACCTTAATATTAATATACATTCCTAAGTGTAGAATATGATAATCAGTTTACACAACAACTTAATAAACCCCGGTATTAAAAAGGGTATTTAGAAAGGATAAAAAATGAGGCGCAAACTAAAATTATTGTACCTGGCATTAATCGCAGTATTTATTTTTAGTTTTGCAGAGTGCAGTACATCTGCCTCCACAGAAACAGCAGCTGCTGCAACCACAGCTTTCGCAGAAAAAACAGCAGAAGCAGAAACAACCGAACCATCAACTGCTATACCGGAGACGACACATTCTTCAGTTGCGGGAAATGTTGATTATAATATTACCGACACTGGACCTGCGGGCGGTTTTATTTTCTTCGTAAATCCAAATTACGCAACTGACGGTTGGAAATACCTTGAAGCAGCGCCTGGTGATTTCCCGGGCAATAAAAATGACTACAATATTCAATGGTACAATGGAAGTAATGTGGATACCGGCGCTATAGCAACTGCTATAGGTACAGGAATGCCTAACACACAGAAAATTATAAACATACAAGGTGAAGGCAGTTATGCTGCAAAGATATGCTTTGACTTGACGCAAGGGGGCTATAGCGACTGGTTTCTGCCATCCAAAGATGAGCTGAATCTAATGTATGAAAACCTCTACTTGAAGAGTTTTGGCAGTTTTAAGCCTGATGGCTATTGGAGTTCTTCTGAGGGCGTTGCAGGCCTCGCCTGGGTCCAGTATTTTGACAATGGTCTTCAGGACAGCTTTAGTAAGGTCTTTGGCCTTCTACGGGTTAGGGCTATGAGGGCTTTTTAACTATTTATCAATTTAGATATAGCAGGCTTATTTAAGCACAATTACAAACCTTAATTAACTATTTGCATGGTGTGTAGATCCTTCCAGGCATAGGCACCACTAGAATTTATATTACTCTTGCTAATATTGATATTGAAAACGGTATGAAATAATTTAAGGGATTATTGTAATCACATTAATTAAGTAAAAAACAAAGCATTTTCAGTAAGTTTCAAAGCACTTCTTTAGCCTGTTTTCAGGGGACATATTCCTGATTATTTCTAAATATTTTTTCCGGTCTTGTTTAATTGGTCTCATGAAATTATTATTCCCTTAGGAAAATTTTTTAATAATACTTTCTTGTTTTATTTTTTGCTAGAATTAATAAATTCAGGAGTTTCAATCCGGAATTCACAGGAATTAAGCTAAATTGAAAGTATTTATTGGAAAATTTGTTAAAATTAGAAAAAACATGCATGCTTTAGACCAGGCAGACTTAAAATCTAAATCGGAGAGACATGCTTATCGCGCTAACTAGGGACAATTTACAGGGCGAAACTAAAATAACTTTTAAAAAAGGGGAGTTCAAATGGCAGTCAAGGTTAAAAGGGCACTGATAAGTGTCTCAAACAAAATAGGCTTATTAAAATTCTCTGAAGTCCTGCAGTCCCTTGGTGTGGAAATCGTCTCAACCGGGGGCACATATAAACAGCTTTCAGAAGCGGGACTGAAAGTCCTGAGAGTGGAAGAGCTTACAAATTTTCCTGAGATGATGAACGGGAGGCTTAAAACACTTCACCCGAATGTGCATGGCGCAATACTTGCAGACAGAAGCAAGCCGGAACACCTTGAGCAGGCATCACAGGCAGGAATGAAACTTATCGATATGGTAGTCGTAAACCTTTATCCGTTCAAGGAAACTGTTGCAAAAGAAGGTGTCACTCTTCAGGAAGCAATAGAAAATATTGATATTGGCGGCCCGACCATGTTAAGGAGCGCCGCAAAAAACCATAAGAGTGTTGCAGTGGTAGTGGACCCAGAAGATTATGAAAAAATTGCAGATGAGCTTGTAAAAAATGGCGGTTGCATAAATGATTCCACTCTTTTTGCCCTAAGCATCAAAGCGTTCCAGCACACATGTGAATATGACAGTGTGATATTTAACTGGTTAAGCAATAGATACAGCAGTTTAAAAGAAACAGACTATAAAGATTCAGGCGTATTTGTAAGAAATTACCTGAAAATCGACTGCACGAAAGCCGAAAATGAATTTATTGATACATATGGGGCACACAATATAAAAGACGCTCAGGGGAATTTCAACAAATCAATCAACCTTAAGTTTGAAAAGATAAAAGACTTAAGATATGGTGAAAATCCCCATCAGAAGGCTGCTTATTACAGGTATGCCGGGACAGGTGATGAATGCCTTGCCGCAAGCGTCCAGCTTCAGGGAAAGGAACTCTCCTTCAATAATATACTTGATACAAATGCTGCCTTTGCCATTGTCAAAGAATTTGAAAGTCCGACTGTTGCAATAATCAAGCATAATAATCCATGTGGTGTTTCCTGCGCAACAACGGTCACGCAGGCATATTTTAATGCCCATGGCGCAGATCCTCTCTCTGCATTTGGAGGCGTTGTTGCATGCAATTATAAATGGACCACCGATGCTGCAAGATTTATGTCTGATAAGTTTGTCGAAGTCCTGATTGCCCCGGACTTTGAGGCTGAAGCATTGGATATCCTTAAATCACGGGAAAACTTAAGGGTTTTAAAAATCAAGTTTAATCTGGCAGAGCACCTCTCAGCCATCAAATCGCCTGGGTATATATCAGTATACCCGGATTTAAAAGGTATTGACGGCGGACTTTTAGTGCAGGATCTTGATGAAGGTCTGGCAAGCTCAGAAGTCTTAGAGACTGTGACTGCAGCCAAACCTTCAAGGAGCCAGATTGACGATATGCTTTTTGCATGGCAGATAATCAAAAATGTAAAATCCAATGCCATACTTCTTGCAAAAAACAAAACCACCACAGGGGTGGGCACGGGACAGATGAGCAGGGTTGATTCAGCAAGGCTTGCAACTGAAAAAGCCGGTGAAAATGCAAAAGGCTCGGTACTTGCATCAGACGCATATTTTCCTTTTACTGATGCTGTTGAAATTGCGCTTAAAGCAGGAATTGCCGCAATCATCCAGCCGGGCGGTTCTGTCCATGACAAGGACATTATAGAGCTTTGCAACAAAAACAGCATACCGATGGTTTTTACCGGCAAAAGGCATTTTAAGCATTAATAATTTTTTAAATGGCTATTTAAACATTAATAATTTTTAACAAGCATTTTAAGCATTGATAACTATTTTTTAAAAATCCTTTCAAGTAATAATTTTTTTAAATGGCCCTTCAAGTATTAATAATTATTTTATAAAAGAACTTAATACATATTATGATATCCGTTAATCATGTTACATTAGGCTTCGGCAGCCGCATACTGCTGGATGATATTTCCTTTCAGATAGGCCCGAAAGACAGGTTGGGACTTGTTGGAAATAATGGGGCCGGGAAAACCACCCTGCTCAAAGTCATTCAGGGCTTGCAGTCTACTGATAGCGGCACTATTGAAAGGCCCTCAGGCATCACTTTCGGGTATCTGCCGCAGCAAATGAAAATCATTGACAGCAGGACTCTTTTTAATGAAGTCAAAACAGCTTTTTCTGAAGTCCTTGATCTTGAAAGCAAGGTTTTTGCTTTAAACCGTCGGCTTGAAGAGAGCAGCGACTATCATAGCCCGGAGTATCTGGCAATTGCAGGCAAGATGTCAGAAATGTCTGCAAGAATAGAGGCATTGGGCGCTTCAAAAATAGATGAGCAGATAGAAAGGACATTGTTCGGGCTGGGCTTTGGCCAGGCTGACCTGGTTCGCAATACAAGCCAGTTTTCAGGCGGCTGGAGGATGCGCATCGAACTGGCAAAGATACTTTTAAAGCGGCCCGATTTGCTGCTTTTGGATGAACCGACAAATCATCTTGACATTGAATCAATCCAGTGGGTTGAAAGTTTCCTGGCAAATTACCGTGGAGCTGCCATTATAATCTCCCACGACAGGGCATTCCTTGATAACGCTACTAACCGCACAATCGAAGTAATGCTTGGAAAGATATACGATTACAAGGTTCCGTACTCAAAGTATGTTATTTTAAGGAATGAACGCAGGCAGCAGCAGCTGGCTGCATATAAAAATCAGCAAAAACTCATTGATGATACGGATAAGTTTATTGAGCGGTTCAGGTATAAAGCGACTAAAGCTGTACAGGTGCAGTCCAGGGTAAAGCAGCTGGAAAAAATAAAGCGTATAGAAATAGATGATGAGGACAAATCATCCATAAAGATAAGGTTTAAGGCGGCGCCACGCTCAGGAAGCATTGTAATTGATGCTGTCGGGATTTCAAAAAGCTATGGCCAGAACAGCGTCCTTGAAAATATAAGCCTTGTTTTAAGGAGCGGTGAAAAGGCTGCGTTTGTAGGCAAAAACGGCGAAGGCAAAACAACTCTTTCAAGGATCCTGGCGGGGAACCTGGATTTCACTGGAAATCTTAAAACGGGCCACAATGTCAGGACAGGGTATTTTGCCCAGAACCAGGATGAGACAATGGATGAGGACATAACTGTTTTTGAAACCATAGACAGGGCGGCCTCTGCGGATGGCAGTATAAATACCAGGGCGCTTTTAGGCGCATTCCTTTTTAAGTCTGATGAAATCGACAAAAAGGTAAAGGTTTTATCGGGTGGGGAACGCTCAAGGCTTGCGCTTATCAAACTGCTGCTTGAACCATTTAATTTTCTTATACTTGATGAACCGACAAATCATCTGGATATGAGATCCAAAGACATATTAAAACAGGCACTTCTTGGTTATACCGGTACGCTTGTTCTGGTGTCACATGACAGGGAATTTTTGGACGGCCTGGTGGAAAAAGTCTATGAATTCAAGGAACACAAAATAATAGAGAATGTCGGGACTATAAGTGATTTTCTTGAAAGGAAAAAAATAGATTCACTGCGCCTGCTTGAAACCAGGCAGCGAAATGAGGCCAAAATCAAAGATAGCGGTATAAAAGGCCCCATTAATAAAGAAACATACCTAGGGAAAAAAGAATTTCAAAAAATGCTGCGTATGATAACTAGGAAGATTGTAAATTGTGAAACCTCCATCGAGAAACTGGAAAGCGAACTGGAACAGTTATCAAAGCAGATTGAAGCGCAAGGGCAGGGGGGCATTTCTTACAGGACCATAGGTGGCCCTTCAATATTTGAAAGATATGGGATGCGCAAAAAAGAGCTGGACGATAATTTAAGCCAGTGGGAAAAGCTGCATGCTGAACTCGAAGAGCTAATGAAAAGCCAGGCAGAATAAATCACTCATACAGGCAAAATAAACCGCTTATAATAAATAAGGGTGCATATTTTTTAATATGCACCCTTAAACAGTTTTAAGCACTGACATGGGATAGCTGTGTCCCGTCCTTTTTAAGCACTGACATGGGATAGCTGTGTCCCATCCTGCTTTCCGCCTGAATTCGTCCTGCCGATAAACGGGTCAGATTCAAAGGCATTTTTAACCACATCGTCAATAGTCTCCGCAAATACAAGGTTCAGTTCCTTTAAAATGCTTTGTGGAATTTCTTCAAGATCTTTTTTATT